>CALXVR010000027.1 GCA_944392155.1 uncultured Alphaproteobacteria bacterium
TTTGTTGATGATGAAGAAATGAATTTTGACAACGTGGGTAATGCTTTTGAGGATGATAAGCAGATGGCAGAGCCGGTCGAAATCCCGATGCTGCAAAAATCTGCAGTACAGCTTAGTACAGAACCCCAGCCTTCATCTGCGCAAGAGACTCAAGAGGATGAAAAACTGCAAGAAATTGGTATAGTGGTCGATGAAAACCAACCGTTAACGGAAAATATCAAAGTAAATGACGGAAAAAATCCATCATCAAAGGCGGGAGAGACATGGATTAATAAGTTGGCTGAAAAAGCAGAAAATAAAGTTGAGGCTGGGCAAAAAGTCGGTTCTCCAATCCAAGGAGCAAGCATGGACGCCAATCTTGAATCTATGGTAGAAAAAGCTAAAAAGCGCAATCGCCGTTCAAATGCTTCTGTTTTTGATATATCCGGTGCCATGTTGCGTATGTCATTCAAGCAAATAGACGAAACCTTAACAAGACGGGGTTTCAGACCTTCTATGCAAAAGATGGATATTCCGAATTTTATTCGTTGGCGGAATGAGGACAAATGTAGAGCCGCAGGAGTGGTTGGCTATGAACGTTTGGAAAATTGCGTAATCAAAATAGCCCAAAGGGATAAACATCAATATGTCGAAAGAGCGGCATACACCAAATATGACACAAAAGAAACGATAGAAGTCAGGTTCACCAGTAATTTTACGGGAAACAAAGCATACAGAATTTCCTATAAAAGCGAGGCGGCAAACATTACCGGAAACTCACAGAAAGCCATTTACTTAAGAAACATAAAAGTTTATGACTTTTGGAAAAAAATTAACCAAAAGTATGGTAACCCAGATAACCGAGATGATGTTATTTGGGGCTTGGGCGGCAATAAGCCGTATCTTCAAGCGGCAACAGGACGACTTGTATTGGAAGATCCGATGTTAAGCGAGCTTGATTATACCCGAATGTCTCGTGAGGATCAACGTTATATGAACACGGATTTATATAGTTTTTAGGTGAATTATGGAAAATAAATTATCTGCGACCGAAATTTCGGAACTAATCTGTACACGTATCAGCCATGATTTGATAGGCAATATAGGAGCAGTATCCAACGCTGTCGAACTTTTAGAGGAAGGGGACATGGACTTTATGGATGATATTAGGTCCATTTTAAAAGTAAGTTCGACAGTATTAACCTCTCGGCTAAAGTTTTTTAGAATGGTCTTTGGGGTTGATAATACAAATCTGGAAAAGCTTGATCTTGTTGAAAAAACAACAAAAGATTATCTTAAAACGCTGGGAAATTCTAATTATCCCATTACGTTGCAAATGCATCTAAACAGCTGGCAGTTAAGCAGAATGTCTATGCTTGCAACGATGATTTTGGCAGACACCTTTATCAAAGGAGGAAGTCTGGAGATAAGAGAAGAAACCGGGCGTTTGCTTATCTTGGCTAAGAGTGAAAATAGTTCGGCAGAGAAAATAAGCATAATTTCCGATGCTGTTAATGGAAAATTAATTGAGCGCACGGCACAATACGCCCCGGTGTTTTATTTAATGGAATTATTAAATAAATTTAAACTGAAGCTGAGTACAATAAACACGGAAGGCTTTGGCTTGTGTATTGAATAGGTGTTGTAATGGCAAAGTGTGTAATAGCAGACGATTCTCGTATTATCCGCATGTTGCTCTCCAAAATTATGACTAATTTAGGTTTTGAAGTTGTAGAGGCGGAAGACGGAGAAGAAGTTGTTGAAATGGTTGAATTGAATGACCCTGCCGTTGTCATTATGGATTGGCGTTTGCCGATGCTGGATGGAATTGATGCCTTATATAAAATAAGGAGCCTGAAAAAAATACAACAACCGAAAATAATGTTTTGTTCATCAATTATAGATGTCGACAAAATTCGAGAGGCATTAGATGGCGGTGCTGATGATTATATAATGAAACCTTTTGATGAGGAAATTATCATCAGTAAACTTGAAATCTTAGGGCTTATTTAGGAGGAAAAGATGAGAAAACGCGATTATGATTACCTTCTAAAACTTCTAAAAGATAATGCCGGTTGGGATTTTGATGACGAAGAATATTTCATTATTGATAAAAAAATATACAACTTTGTCAGAGAAAAAGGCTATGCTTCCGTGGAAGAATTGATAGCGGAACTCAAAATGGGGCAAAAAGCCTTGCTTTGGCAGGTTGTTGAGGCATTGGCGTTATCAGAGACAAGTTTCTATCGAGACTATAAAGTTTTTAAAAATTTTGAAGATGCCATATTACCCCACATAAAAGAATTGAATCGTGGGGCAAAAAAGCTTCGTATATGGAGCTTAGGCTGTTCATCCGGACAAGAAACATATTCTGTGGCAATGGCTGTTCGTAATAGCTTGTCATCAATAAAAGATTGGGATATCAAAATTATTGGAACAGATTTGTCAACAGCCTCCATAACCAAAGCGCAACATGGCTTATATAACCAGTTCGAAATTCAGATGGGGCTGAATGCCCGAATGATAATAAACAATTTTCATCAAGAACGAGGCGGCTGGATGGTTAATGATGACATTGCCGATATGGTCGAATTCAGGCGCTATAATCTGATGGAAGATCTTACTTTTATGGAAAAGTTTGACATTATTTTGTGCCGAAATGTTCTGCATTTCTTTGATAAAGAAACACAGCGCAAACATCTTGAAAAGATATATACAAGGCAAGCCGAAGGCGGCTTCCTCTATCTGGGCTACAATGAAAACATTAATGGCTTAGATGATTTTTATGAGGCCGTACCGGGAATGACATGTTTATATCAGGCCAAAGTAATGCCGCAGCAGGAAGCAAAGCCGATAATAGAAGATAACGGCGACAGTGTGACGGATGATAACATGCCAAGCTTTGTTCGTCCGGTTAATCTGTCATATCGCAGGCCGGTATTATCTGAAAGCTTAAAAAAATAAAATAAAGCCCCTAAAATATTGGGGCTTTATTTCTATAAAGAAAAACCCTTTCGAAGAGAAAGGGTAAAAGATACTACTTTTTAGGAAGTTCATCGGGATCACGAAGAACATATCCTCGTCCCCAAACAGTTTCAATATAATTTTTGCCACCAGAGGCTTTTTCAAGCTTTTTACGCAGCTTGCAAATAAAGACGTCGATAATTTTGAGCTCGGGCTCATCAATGCCGCCATAAAGATGGTTCAAAAACTGATCTTTATTAAGGGTTGAACCTTTGCGCAGAGACAGCAATTCCATAATGCCATATTCTTTTCCTGTAAGGTGCAAGGTTTTTGTGCCGACGGTAACGGTTTGAGTATCAAGATTGACCTCAACTTCGCCGGTACGGATAATAGAGTTTGAGTGACCTTTAGAACGACGAACAACAGCTTGAATACGAGCCAAGAGCTCGGATTTGTCGAAAGGTTTGGTAAGATAATCATCTGCGCCGTAGCCCAATCCTTTAACTTTTTTATCCGGTTCAGACAAACCGGAGAGAATCAAAACCGGCGTATTTACTTTTGCGGCGCGCAAGCTTTTTAATACTTCATATCCGTTCATATCCGGCAACATCAAATCCAAGATAATGATATCGTAATCATAGAGTTTGCCGATTTCCAAACCATCTTCACCGAGGTCTGTTGTATCAACAATCATTCCTTCTTTTTTTAGCATCGTTTCAATACTTTGTGAAACGGCATAATCATCTTCAACCAGTAAAACCCGCATTTAAAGCCTCCAAAAGTAATCATTTATTTTTCGTATAAGCAGATAATAGACTCTAAAATTTAATTTGTTAACCTTTTAAATCATCTGTTAACAATTATTAACAAAAATTATGTGAATAATCAAAAACAGATGTTAATTTAAAACGTATATTTGCTATAGTGGGAATAGAAAAGGAAGGAATTAAAAATTTGTCACTTTTAATGGAAAACATAATAAACGAAGTTAAGGAGCTGAATCCGTCATCTTATTATGGACAGGTTACGGCGGTTCAGGGCTTGTTTATTGAGGTTAGCGGTATAAGAGCACGTCTCTCCATAGGAGATAGATGCAATGTCGCGGGAGCAAACGGTAAAAAAATACCTTGTGAGTTGGTTAGCTTTAAGGGTGACAAATTATTGTTGATGCCCTACGGTTCGTTGGATGGTATAGGATTAGGCTGCAGAGTTGATGTGGAAAATTCTTCACCGGTCATATATCCGCATCCATCATGGCTTGGGCGCATAATCAATGCTTTTGGGGAGGCGATTGATGGTAAGGGTCCTCTGCTAAAGGGGAATAAACCTTATTTTATCAAGGCGTCGCCGCCGCCGGCTCAATTTCGCGATAGAGTAAGCGGTAAGGTAGATTTGGGTGTGCGCGCGGTCAATACATTTTTGACTATCTGCAAAGGTCAACGTATGGGCATTTTCGCAGGCTCCGGTGTCGGTAAGTCAACCTTAATGTCGATGCTGGCAAAACATTCTAATGCGGATGTTTCGGTTATCGGCTTAATCGGAGAACGCGGTCGAGAAGCCAAGGAGTTTGTGGAAGACACTTTGGGCGAGGAAGGCTTGGCAAGGTCTGTTTTGGTTCTGGCAACTTCGGATGAAAGCCCGCTGATGCGTCGCCAAGCGGCCTATGTGGCAATGGCTGTTTCTGAATATTTTCGAGACTTGAATAAAGATGTCTTGTGCATGATGGATTCCATCACGCGTTTTGCCATGGCACAGCGAGAAATATCTTTAAGCGTGGGCGAACCTCCGGCATCTAAAGGTTATACCCCGAGTGTCTTTGCCGAATTGCCGCGCCTTTTGGAAAGAGCCGGTCCTGGAGCGGGAACGGGCTCTATTACGGGCTTGTTTACGGTTTTGGTGGACGGAGATGACCATAATGAACCTGTGGCGGATGCAGTGCGTTCAATTTTGGACGGACATATCGTGTTGGATAGAGCTATTGCCGAGCGTAACCGTTATCCGGCCATAAATATCTTGCGCTCTGTCTCGCGTACAATGCCCGATTGTAATACGGATGAAGAAAATGAGATTGTCAACAAAGCTCGCCGCTATATTGCGGCTTATGAGGATATGGCAGAGCTGATTCGTTTGGGTGCATATAAAAAAGGCTCCAATAAAGAGGTTGATGAGGCAATTTTCTATTATCCGAAGATTGAGGCATTTCTGTCTCAAAAGAAGAATGAGAAAATAACATTGGCAGAAGGTTATGCAGAGTTAAAGGAAATTCTTGATACGCCTTATAAGGCTTCATAAAGGCAATTTAGATGAAAACATCGCTACAAACCCTGCAGAGAATCCAAAAATTTAATATCGACGAGCAACGCAAAATCTTGGTCGAGTTACAAACCAAGGAAGAGCAATTACAAAACAATCTCAATAGATTAAATGCCGAATATGAACGAGAACTTGAATTTGCAACTCAAAATCCAGGGCTCGGAGATTTTGGTGCCTATACGCAGAGATATTTGCAATATCGTGAGGCTTTTGAGGCGCAGTTGGCGGCACTTCGGACAGAGATAGAAAAGGTGAGGGACAAGATATCAGATATGTTCAAAGAGCAGAAAACTTATGAAATTGTTGATAATAACCGTCAAAAACGCCGCGAAAAAGAAGAAGCCGCGAAAGACCAAAAGACACTTGATGAAATCGGAACCAATGCCTATATAAAAAGAAGAAAACACTAAACTACAGCAACAAGGAGAACTTATATGTTTGATTTACCGCCTTTGCCTTACCCGATGGATGCGCTTGCACCCTATATTTCGGAACAAACCATGGAGTTTCACTATGGCAAACACCATAAGGCATATGTAGATAATTTAAATAAGTTGATTAAAGATACCGAGTTTGAGCAAATGTCTTTGGAAGATGTCGTTAAAAATACGGCAGAACGCAAAGATTTAGGCGGAATTTTTAATAATGCCGCACAAGCATGGAATCATGCCTTTTTCTGGAAATCAATGAAACCTAACGGCGGTGGTGAGCCGAGTGGAGAATTGAAAAAGAAAATTGAACGCGATTTCGGCTCTTATGATAATTTTAAGGCAGAATTCAAAACCGCAGCCACCACACAGTTTGGTTCAGGCTGGGCATGGTTGGTTGAAAAAGACGGCAAATTGAGCATCATGAAAACTTCCAATGCCGATACGCCGATTGCTCACGGCTATAAACCGATTATTACCGTAGATGTATGGGAACACGCTTATTATCTGGATTACCAAAACCGCAGACCGGATTTTGTGGAAGCATATCTCACTCATTTGGTAAATTGGAACTAGGTGTGAAAATATTTAACCCCTTAAGAGCTTTCTTAAGGGGTTTTTAATGTTTGGAACTTATATATATTGTGCATAAATGAAGATTCTTTATTGACTTTTTATTGACAAATTTTGTCTAAAATTATACAATAAAGCTAATAAAGACAAAAACGGAGGCCAAAATGAGTAAGGGTTATGTAGGTGGCGAAAACCAAAACAGCGAAGCAGCAAAAAAGCAGATTGCAAATTTTGCTGAGGCAGCTAAAGGAATGGGTTTTGCTTTAGGTATTATAGCTACCGGAGAAAAAGCTGTAAATTTAGGTAAAAATGCAATTGAAAATGCAACCGTAACAACAATAACAGCCGATGATGCATGGGGCGCACGCGAAGGGGAACAAGTAGTGAACCTTGATGGCGCAACCATCTCAGGAGGCATGGCTTTTGGAGCATCTGCTGTCATCTTGGCTTATACCGGTCGCCGCGAGATGAAGAAGGCTTTTGTTTATGGTGTTAAGGGTCTGTATAAAGCCTCTAAAAACACATTAAGTTTTGCCAAAAAGGCTGTTGAGGAATTACAGCATTTGACTCAAGAATATGTTGCTGAAGACAGAGAACATCCCAATAAGCCGACATTCTTCAATAAAGTTAACGCATTTTTCGGAAAGTCAAGATAGCGATGGCAAATTATACAAAAGAAGGATGTTTTTTAATTGCTGAAGGCGGCCAAAGCGGTGAGGAGCTGTATATTTTTATGCAGGCCAAAAAGAATCACCCGGAGCTTCCGCGTATTATCTATGACGGTCGTGACCATGCAATTTTTCTGCGCAACTCTGAACAGAAAATTATTTTAGACTACATACACCCCGAGATTAGAGACAAATTGCGTAAAGCATTTCAGGTTATGGTCGTTGAGACGATTCTAGATAATATAAAAGAAACTTATCCTGTAGAAATAGAGATTGTTGACAACATTCCGTTAGACTGGAACAAGGCAGGATTAGGCACTTGGGAAGAAGTTTTTTTATCAGAAAGCAAACCGGCATAAAAAAACACTTGCAATTTTAATTGTTTTAGATTATGTAGAAGAAGAATTTTGCAAGAGGTCCCATCGTCTAGTGGCCTAGGAACGCTAAGTAAAAATAACAAAGATTTGTTATTTTTGTCTGCAAGTTCTTCGGAATATCTTATTGAGCGAGGGAACTGAAAGGACAGAAGCGAAATTAGATACCGAAGAGGTGTCCTTATTATTAAAATATATACGGTCCCATCGTCTAGTGGCCTAGGACACGGCCCTCTCAAGGCTGTAACACGAGTTCGACTCTCGTTGGGATCACCAATACAAAAACACCCTCCCTCGTGGAGGGTGTTTTTGTATTGTGTTCATCCCCGAGAGGCGAACGAGCAGAGTTCGGGCTGGAGCGAAGCGGAAGCAGGCGTATGTGAGGAGCGAAGCGAGGAACTAGCCACTCTCGTTGTCGTAACTTCGTTACGAAGTGAAACAGGAACTACACCCTCCCTCGTGGAGGGTGTTTTTGTATTGTGTTCATCCCCGAGAGGCGAAAGAGTAGAGCTCGGAGCGGAGCGAAGCGAGGCGAGGAACTAGCTAATCTCGTTGTTGAGAAGTGAAACAGAGCCTATTATAGAGACTTACAAATAACATCTTGATTTTAAGTCAAAATAGGTATAAACCAAGTTCAACTTTTGAGATTATTATCCTTATTACTAACGCTTAAATCTTACAACTATGGATGTTTATGGTTTTATTTTATTATTCATACTTTGGATATCTCCTTATTGGTGGGTCGGAAAGTTAAGAAAAGGAATCAATGATAAGTTATTGATTTTAGGAATAATAGCCGTATTTATTTCTTTCTGTGGAGGCATATTGCTATTAGGCTGTATGGTTTCGCTTTTGAGTATGCATTTTTTTATTGCCTATTATTGCAAATACGGACGTAATGGAATTATAATGGCTTTTTTACCAAAGAGTTTAATATCATCATCTAGGCAAGATATGCCAGATAATTCAACTTCTCAAATAAAAGATGATGATTATGTTGGAAATTTTATAACTTGTGAGCAAGAAGAAGCTCTAAAAAATTTTTGGGAAAATGCAGAATCAGTGAAACTTGAGAAAGATAAAATAGATACAATCTATGACCATGAGGGAAATATTGATTACGATGCAGTTGAAAAAGCAAATAAAGAAATGGAAGCACAAAAATACTGTGCTGAAAAATAATTAAAACGCCGAGGATTTTTACAATCTCTCGGCGTTTGTCGTTTTGCTCGCATAAATAACCGATTTTTCTTGCCATAAGCATCAAAAAGCAGATAATCAATGCCTAAACCTTTATTAAAATACTTTGCCTATTATATAAATAGGGCTATAAAAAAGGAGGTAAGGGCGTGATAAAAAGATTTGAACTATCCTCAACAAAACTCATATTGATTGCTGCGCTATATTTTGGTTTAGTGTTGAACTTTGGCTTTTGGCAGTTTGTTAACGCACACTTTGAAATAAGCGGTTGGACAGGATATGCTTTTTGGCTCTCTTTGCCGTTTTTCTTGGTTGTCCCGTTGTATATCTTTTTTAATATAATAATCTTACCTTACATAGCTAAGCCGTTGTTGATAGTTTTGGTAGGTATATCCTCCATAACAAATTATGCCATGTTTGAATTAGGCATTTTTATTGATGCAGAGATGTTTCGTAACATTGTGGAAACCAACACACGAGAAGCATTGGACTTAGTAAATCTGACCTCAATTTTATGGTTTGTAGCCACGGCTTTGTTGCCGATTGCCCTATTATTAAATATCAAGATAATTTATAGCTCATTCAAAACAGAGTTACTTAAGAGGTTAAAATATACATTATTATCCTTATTGACAATTTTGTGTTTTGTGCCCGTATCATACAAAGAATATGTTTCTTTTGGGCGGAATAATCGTGAAGTCAGAAAGCTCATCAATACATTTAATTACATTTACGCGGTCGGCAAGCACTATAAGCGCCAGGCTGAAGCTTCAAGACATTTCATCATCTTGGATGACAAACCGACAATATCTCAAGACATAAAAACCACACATAAAAAACTCTTGATTTTGGTTGTCGGAGAAACAGCTCGAGCCCAAAACTTTTCGCTTTATGGTTATAATAGAGAGACCAACCCTTTGTTAGGCAAGCAAGATATCATCACTTTTGCCGAAACCTCTTCTTGCGGGACTGCAACAGCGATTTCTCTGCCTTGTATGTTTTCGGTGCTGGATAGAAAAAACTTTGACGTTGATGATGCCAAATATATGCAAAATCTGATGGATTTGATAAAGCTTTCAGGCTACAATGCCATATGGCTTGAAAATGATGATGGCTGCAAAAACGTCTGTCATCGCATAACTTTGGAGGATATGGTTGCCATCCAAAATCCCAAGCATTGTGAAAAGGGCTTTTGCCGAGATGAAGTTCTGTTAGATGGTCTAGAAGAAAGATTAAAAACATTAAAAGGCAATACTGTTATTGTCTTGCATACTATGGGCAGCCACGGACCAACCTATTATAAAAGGTATACGGATGGTTTTAAGAAATTTCAGCCGACATGTGATACTTCTGACCTGCAAAAATGCAGCAAGGAAGAGATTATCAATACCTACGACAATACCATTTTATATACAGATTTTATTTTATCTTCGGCGATAGATATTTTGAAAAAATTTCCTGAATATGAAACAGGGCTGATTTATATGTCAGACCATGGAGAATCTTTGGGGGAAAATAATCTTTATTTACATGGGTTGCCTTATGCCATAGCTCCGGATGAACAAACCAAAGTTCCCTTTTTGGTATGGCTTTCGCCTCAGCTGAAAACATCAGCAAAGCTTGATGAAATTTGTTTGAAGAACAAAGCAGAGCAGGGGACACATTCTCATGATAATTTATTTCATTCTGTCTTAGGGTTGCTGGATATCCAAACAAAAGTTTATAATCCCAAGCTTGACATCTTCCAAAGTTGCAGAAAATAATTTTAATAATGACAATTTAATATATTTGGATAATAATATAAAGATAATATAACCGGATAAGGGGACGAAAGATGTTGATGAATAAGGACAATTCCATTCTTTTGGTTATTGATGTTCAAGAGGGATTAACACCGGTCCAGGAAAGCCCTCGAGAAGTTATCAATGGTTGTATGACGCTTTTGGAAGTTGCCGGAGAACTCAATATTCCCTGCATTGTGGCAGAGCAGGATCATAAAGTTTTTGGTCCGACGATGATAGATTTGCGCAATGTTATTAAAAATGATACGGCTTACTATGAAAAAGATACTTTTTCTTGTTACCAAAACGAATCAATCCGCAAAGCTGTTGAAAAAAGCGGCAAAAAACAGTTAATTATTGCCGGACTTGAAATGCATTTATGTGTTTTGCAAACGGCCATAGACTTTCATGAAGCGGGCTATGAAGTCTTTGTGGTTGTGGATGCAAGTTCTTCCCGCAGCGGTTTCCAAAATGCATTAGGCGTTCAAAGATTGATAAAAAACGGCATTGATATCGTTTCCCGCGAGATGGTCTTGTTTGAATGGTTAGACCGTTCGGGGAGCGAACTATTTAATGACTTGTGGGAACGTCGTTTGCGCTAGTCAATACGAACATATTGCCCAATAATCTTTTCAATGGCTTCCGCATCGCGGAAGTCCATTGCGTATAAAGGAATAGAAAAAGCCGAAAATTTGGAATTTTTAATAATTTTTTGCATGAAGTTTAGCTTATACTTAGATAAATTTTTTACCTCAAAGATAATAAGCTCTTTATGCCCGAATTGTACTTTATGAGCAGATTTTATATCTTTCCATTTAAGCGAAGCACAGAAGTCTATTTTTATGGAAGATGAGGAAATAACGGCTAACGGATGGTGGATAATCATGGCGACAATTGTTGCTACAACCGAGAGCACACAAACCCCCAGAGCTAAACTATAAACAATACCATACTGGGGAAATATAACCCACGTAAAGAAAAGAGCAAGAGTCAATAAAACAAGATTAAACAATAAGTATAGTAACAATTTGCTGCGACTATAATAGAAGATATCTGTTCTTGTCATTTTCTTATGCATTTCTCGTCTCCATATCAGCCAATAATAACTATTTTAACTTAAAATAGATTTTGCTGCAATAGAGATAACGTTGCAAATATATGACAATTTGTATGTATAGATTCAGACTTTATAAACAAATATGTACATATATTGTAATTATGAAAAATACAAGATTATTTAAATTACTGATTATAGCCGCTTTTTCGGGGATGATTTTATGGAAGTTTAATCCTTCACATCCTCGTGATACTTCATATAGTCAAGAAGAGGTTGATAAAGTATCCTCGTTTATTCTTTATCAACGTCGTTTGACCGAAGCAATGTATAGCTACTGTCTGTCTCATAATTACCGTTTGGATAATTTTGTGCAAATGTTTAATAAGCTTCATGCCAAACAAATAAAACAGGCAAATCTTTTTGTGAACAAACTTCAACCCTGGGAAAGATTTGCATTTCGCAAAGAAATAAATAATGCATATACCGAGCAAGAACAAGAAGTCTTCGCACAAATAGAGCGTTCATATGATGAAAATAAACGTCTGCTGTCCTTAATTAACCAAAGCCTTACAAGATATGACTTTTGCAAATGGGCAGATGAACATCCGACAGAATTATTTAAGGGAAAAACCGATTCCGAAATCATCAGTCTTTAGGCGCTCCGGGAAGAGATAACGCAAAATTAAAACTGTCGCACATATTATTCGCAAATAGTTTTATAAGCCCTTGTTGAGATGTTAATCTATAAGTCAGATAGTTGCGCGGATTATCATCATTATCGGTATTCATTCTTTGAATAAGTCTGTTTCTTATTTTTTTGCAATCTTTAATGCTGTAATGGTTATTTGTAATTTTAAGTTGTTTCATAAAATTCGCATAATTTTTTAACTCATCATAAAAGCAAATGGTAAGCTTTTGAATATCAATATCAAAACAGGGATTTTTTTCCGGTTTTTTTAGCCATTTATTTTGAAGAAGAGAATATTGCTCATGTGAAAAATTTGCTTTCAACGTAATATCAACCATTTTACCATTGATTTGAAATTGAGGTAAGGTATCAACATTAGCAGCATAAACTTCTGTTAAAAAGTTTATTGTCTGAATATCATCTTTCAATTTAATGTAAGGACAATTTTTTAAATCCACTATAATAGCAATATCAATATCAGAATCTGCTCTATAGGAATAGTCAGCCATAGACCCTATGAGGCAAATATCTTTAATTTTAGCGCCGTCAAGCTTTCCGACCGTATGCTCAAAAACAATATTAGCAGCGGCAAGTAATTTTGTTCTTATGTCATCATGCATAATCTCCTGCGCATCAAAAATAAAGCTTGAGAGCGTATTATTAGGAGACAATAGCCGAGTTGCTGTATCTTCAATTGTTTCAGAGGGTTCTTCTCTGTTTCCAGATGTGAGGCTATTAACTCTCTTTAGGTCGTTTAAGGCAACAATACGACTAAGATTTTGAATTTGATTTTGAGAACGAAGAATTTTATAAACAATATTTGTAAGATAAGTATCATTCCTCATATCAAAAAGCAGAGATTTGTAATAATCATATAAAAGATTATTCTTTTCTTTTGCTGATTTATTTGAATTTTCAATATCGGTAAGTACGTCAGCCATATCAATTAATTTATTATAATATGCGTCGGCAACGTCTTGAATGCGTATATCTTTAATCAAATCCGTATCGAATTTAAAAATCCAACAGTTACGCAAAAGAGAATATTGAGGTGAGTATTTATGCTTGAATCGGTCGGGACTGACCTCAACATTTATACCTTTCCAAAAAGATTGGCTGTCAAAAGGTAACCATTCAGAAACGATATTTGCAAGATACTTATGAAAATAGCGTTTATAATCAGAAGTCAGATATTTATTATCCTCGCCCAAAATATCAATAACCAAATCAATATCAGACTTGTCATGATAAAAATAAGAAGCTTGAGAACCAACCAGACTAATTTCTTTGATAACGGTATTTTCAAATTTTCCGTAAACAGCATCAATATACATCTGCGCAAATTCTAAAAGACTTTTACGAACATCTTCAAGCATAACATCATTATCGTCAAATAACTTTGGATTAAGTCTTTTTTCTGGAGAGAGTAAATCTTGAGCAACTCTTTCAAGACAACCTTTTATCGGCATTTTATTTCTCCTTAGGCAAAATACATAAAATACGAATCTCTGACATATTTTTTTAATTGAGCGGCTTTGCCGAGTTTTCGAAAAATACGAAAAGCCTGAAAATCAATATTATATTCTTTTTCAGGGGATTTTCTTTCATTGTCCAAAGCATCAATATAAAGCATTTGATAAAAATTTTCAGCCTTTAGACAGTCTGAAGGAGAAATAAAACCTTCCTTACTTTTAGGAAGAGAACTCATAAATTGATTAACATACTCATCCAACTCAACAAAACGATCATATAAATCATTGAGAGAATAAATGAAATGTTTTCTTTCAGGAAAACTTAGCCATTTATTCTGCATTACTGAATAAATTCCGGATCCTCCCGGCATCGTTGCATAACTAACATAGTTGACATTTCTTCCGTAAATTTGGAAATTAAAGCCTCTATGCCGATATCCGCTGTTGCCGAGTTTTAGTTTTTCTTCAAATTCTTCAGGTGATTGCAATTCTTCGGGCATCTCCCACAATAGGACCAAATCTATCTCGCTTTGGGGCAAATAAAGAAATCCGGCGCAGCTTCCGCAAAGAAGAACGTCCTTTAGCTTAACATCTATAAAGGTTTCGGAAATAAGTTCTCCGGCCAAATCAACAATATTCAAAATAACTTCCTTTACCTCAGGACGTAATTTTTGATTCTTGGCAAAAAGCTCAGGACAAAGATTGTCTTGAACATGAATGAGCTGATTAATTCTTTGTTTTATATCTTCATCTCTTTCCATAATCTTTATTCCTCATCATGATGGGCAAAAAAGTCGTTTTCCAATTGTGACAACAAAATACTAAGATTTTTTAAATCCTTCCTCTTAACAAACAATCTATATATCAGAAACTGTTTAATATATCTTTCATAATCGTTTCCCATATTATATTTAATTGCAAAAAAAGAGGAACGCATTTTGCTTAATTCTGCCAAATTTTTTTTGGATGGATATCCTTCCGAAAAGTCAAATTGTGCAATAAAATTTTCTATTCTGTAACGAAATTCGTAGTATCCTTTAACAATATCGTTAAGCTTAAATCTGTTAGATAAATTATCCTTTATGGGGTGAGTGACCCAACAATCATTCAGGATAGAATAATTTCCGCCGTTGTCATATTTTATAGGTCCAAAAGACATGTCAACATAAATACCGTCCAAATAAAATGAAAATATATTATTATTTTCTGGCGCTAATTCCTGACAACAACAATATTTGCAAAAGTGATTAAGATTTTTTATTGTTGGATTAGATGTTTCTGTAAATATTTTAACATCAATATCAGAACCGTCACGATACATATATCCGGCGGCAGAGCCTACAATGACAATATCAACAATTTTCACGCCATATAAAACGTCTAATCTTTTTTTTATCAAAAAATTTGCCATATCCAAAAGTTTTTGCCGGACATCAGGAAATAGTTTTTGATTATTGTCAAATAACTTCGGATGTAATACCTCGTTCGAATGAAGCAATTCTTTTGCGGCAGCTAAAACAGACGTCATGGACGTTTCTCCTCTCGTAAGGAAAGGGCGTCATTTGTCGTCTGCCTTTCAAAATCAACAACATTATTAAGATATTTCATTTTTCTTATAAGCTTAAAAGTCAAAAAATCGGCTAACCCTTTGTCAACATCTGCACGCACTTTTTCATCGGCGCTTAAGTAATAGGAATAAAGACGTTTAGCTTTTTCAATTTCCTCAAACGAAAAAATACCGTTATCAGATTTAATTTCTGAAAATTTTTCATATGCAAGGGCTTGAATGTTATAAAACATTTTTATCAGACGCTTAGGAGTAATTTCAGACATATCAAAATCGTTACGCGGATGAATATTCCACTTGTTATGCAGGATGGAATAATTACCCATGACATAATTTTCATCATGACCAAATTTTAAGTCAACGAAGCGTTTATCAACACGAAACCGAGTGCTGACGCAATAAAATGAGTTATTAAGCACTTTTAGAAATTTTGAAAAATTTGTACCAACAGCTTTATTTTTATCCAGATTTAATATGATTTTTACATCAAAATCAGACCAAATACTGTAAAAATAACTGGCGGATGAACCGACCAATATAATATCTTCAATTTCATAATCTTTTATTGTTCTTAAACTTTTTTTGATAATAAAATCAGTTAATTCTAAAAACTTTTTTCGTTTTTCTTCAAACATAATACCGTTATTGTCAAACAACAAAGGATGAAGCTCTTCTTTAATAAGAAGAAGTTTTTTGAGCTGTTTTAGTATGTTTTTATTTTCTGCCATGCCCAAAGTCCTTTATTTTAGTGACAATGAATCATTAATTGTTTCCAATTCAAATTTGGCTAATTTTTTTAAATATCTAAATTTTCTAATAAGTTTCAAAATAAAAAAATCTAAAATTCCTTCTGAAACATTATACTTAATTTTCTTGCCTCCGGATAGTAATACGGAATATATTTCAGATGTTTTTTTTACTTCAGCCATTGAAAAATAACCGTTTTTAGATTGCAACTGCGATAAGTAATCATAAATAATGGCGCGTTGTTTATAAAAACCTTTAACAATAAGCCCCGGATTAATGGCATCTAAGTTAAGATTTTTTTGCGGCGGAGTATTCCACTCATTTCGCAATAAAGAATAACACCCCAAATATCCATCATTAAAAGCAAATTTTAGGTCGATGAGATGCCCGTCAAGTTTATAGTAGGCCCTTTCCTTAAGATAAATCTCATTAAGAGCCTTCATAAAGCCAAAAGTATTTGAACCAATTACTTTACATTTAGACACATCTAAAATAATATCTACATCAAAATCAGAAGCATCCGTGTAAAGATATGTGGCAGAGGAACCAAGCAAGATAATATCTTCTACGGAAATATCTGAAATATGCGAAACAAAACGACGAATATAAAGATTTGCAATATCTAGAAGCTTTTGCCTTTTATCTTCAAACATGACACCTTGTTCATCAAACAATAGAGGATGCAGCTTGTCTTGGGAGACAAGCATATTTTTTGCCAGATGAAGAATGTTTGGGTGTCCGACCATATTTTCCTCCTATTCAAGAGAAAAACTTTCAGAAGCAGCATCCACACAATCAGAGCCGAATTCTTGCATTCTTCCGCTTTTACAAAGCATTTTATAAATAAAATAATCTTCAGCATTTAAATTCGGATGATTAATTTTACTGAAAAATTCATTAATTTGTTCGATTTCTTGAGGCGAATAAACACCGGTATCCATCGGAATATCGGCCATAAATCGACTAATTTCAGCAAGTTTCAAAAAATATCCCTTAATAAGATTATCTATGCAAATACCTTCAGTGGGATTTTTTAGGGGAGAAACAATCCATTTATTTTGAAGTAAAGAAAAACACCCCAAAAAATCGTCAAACTTTGCTTCAAATTTAATATCCAAAGGGATTTTGTTAAATGTTAAATATATTTTTTGACCAAAATAGTTAACAGCAATCAAAGATAATAAGTCATTAATTGCTTTTTCCGTATTCTGAATAATACCGCCTTCTTTGGCTCTAACCAAAACTTTCAAATCAATATCAGAGTCTTGTTTATATAAATATCTGGCACAAGACCCGCAAAGAACAATATCATACACTTCTAAAGACGGAATATTATCAATAGATTTTTTAATAAAAAAACTTGTTGCATCTAACAGTTTTTGACGCACATCTTCAAACATCCGCCCTTTAAAATCAAAAAGCATGGGATGCAAAAACTTTTGTGTTTTTGTAACCTCTTCGGCAATTGCCGCAATGTCAAAAGCATAAGGCATCTGAGTCTCCTTAACTGCTTAAATTGTCTGCATAAGAGCGGGTAACTGCTTCCATAATTTTTCCATGCTTTCCATAGCGGCGAAAACATCTGTAAACAGCATAATCTATATCAAATTCTTTATCCGGAGACGTTGTTAAAACACGATCATTCTCTTTTCGGAGGGCCTTATAAAATTCTTCTGCTTTCTCACAACTTTCTAAGGTTAAAAAGTTTCGTTCATTTTTTGGTAAATTATTCATGAATTCATCAACTTTTTGAACATAAGCGCTCATTTTGGCAGTAAATTCTTCTGGTGTAAACGCATATTGGCGTTTCATTGGACGAGAAAGCCATATATTGTTTTTTACAGAGTAAATTCCTGAACTTGGCGGTGTGTCCGTATGCCACTTATAATCAACGTTGTGCCCTCTGATATCAAATTTATAACCGCGCCCAACCAAACCTGAGTTCAAAAATATAAACTGTTGTTCAAATTCCTCCGCAGATATAATTTTCTCGTCAGTCTGTAACAAAATCATTAAATCAATATCGGAATCATCGCTATACGTATATCCGCCCATGCTGCCGCTAAGCACAATGTCCGTTGTAGTCAAGTTAACAAAAATATTATTAGTATAATTATCCATAAAAGCGGCAATATCTAATAATTTTTGCCGAACTTCAGGACGCATGTTTTCCTGAGCGTCAAACAACTTAGGGCATAAAGTGTCGTTAATTTTCAAAAAATTTTTAAAATTAAGATTTTTTTCTTCTTCAAAATTAAGCATAATATACCCTTTCTCAAGACAAAAAAGCACCCGCGCGGAAACACGGGTACTTTTATTAAAGTTAGCAGTAACTAGAACCGCCGCATAAGTCGCTGTAGAAGCCAGAGTCATCATAACTACTAACCATCGGTCCGCCGCCACCGCCGCCGCTGCTGCTTCCGCTACCGCTGCTGCTACCTCCGCTGTTAGGAACATAACAGCTTGAGCATTTACCGCCGCAAGAATTAGCGCAAACCTGGTTTCCGGTACAAACTTCGTCAAAGTCACTGTTGCATTCACAAGCGGCATAGTAACCGTTACATGTCTCACCAACACCGACATAGTTACCTGTACATGTCTTATTATAGCTTGACGGGCAAGTACATGAAGCATATTTACCGCCACAAGAAGCACCTCTTCCGACCATCGGGGAAGTACAACTTACCAAGTCAGAACGGCAACCGCAGGATTCATATTTACCGCCGCATGAAGCGCCAATACCAACTTCAGGAGAAGAACAGCTTACCAAGTCTGAACGACAGGTACAAGACTCGTACTTTCCATCACAAGCCTCGCCGACACCAGTCTTGAGGCCGCTACAAGATACCAAGCCACTGCGGCATTGACATGATTTGTATAATCCGTCACAAGATTCGCCAACACCAACTTGTAAGCCGGTACAGCTTTCCGTATAACCTAATTCAGAACAGCTTAAATCAGCACAGTCTGAATAATAACCATTACAAGATGAGCCGACAGGATTTTGTCCGTCGCAAGTCTTATTATAGTTGCTCGGGCAGGTACAAGATTCGTACAAACCGTTACAAGAAGAACCTACACCGATATACGGAGAAGAACAACGTTCAGTATAAGAGGACGGACAAGAACAAGATTTATATTTTCCGTCACAAGAATCTCCGACACCTTGATAAGGATAGTTACAGGTCTCGCTATATGCTGAATCGCAAGGAATTGCGGTACAATCTTCATACAATCCGTCGCAAGCATCGCCGACACCGGATAAACCTTCGCTTTCGCAGTCTCTGTTATAAGAAGCAGGACATTGGCAAGATTTATATTTGCCGTCGCAGGCTTCTCCGACGCCTTCAGACGGATAAGAACAAGTCTCAGTATAACCCGAAGGACAGGTACAGCTAGCGTATTTACCATCACAAGAAGTTCCGGATGTATCAGGAACCTTAGGTGACGGACAATCTCCCGTACCATACTTGAATGCAGACTGACATTCGCATTCTTTATATTTTCCGTCTTTTGGTTCGCCTACGCCTTGATAAGGAAATTCACAGGTTTGTGTGTACTGTGGCGGATTACATTTATACTTAGTTTCACACCCCGTATTACATGAGGTATATCCGTCAGCACAATTTCCTGTGCTCGTAAGATCAAATCCCGTACAAGGATTGGTCGGAGTACAAGGTATTGTATAATCATCACCCGTGCCAAAGCCAAGATCTCCGCCGCAATCTCCGACGCCTAAAAAACAAACACCTGCCAACCGCTTATAATCTTTAGCAGAAGAAAATGGCGGAATGACAAGAGAAGGAGGAGTAAGTTCTGAATATTTTCTGTTAAATTCTAGCTTGTTAACAACAGCCTTATTTTCTTTTGCGTCTGTTTCTAACGCGGCTGAAGCGACTCTGGCTACAATCATAGCCGAAGACGTCAGTAACAAGTACTTGTTCATGGACTTCATAGCACACCTACACACAATATTAAACCAACACACAATATTAGTATAGCCTGTAAATAAAATTTTTACAACTAAAATATATGCACTATGTAAATTTTATCAAGATGCCTTATCTTCTGAATCAGGCTTTTTGTTTCCATCGACCGTTATCTTCTTGTTGCCAATAATAGATTTCTATACCGGCAGTTTTAAGAGCCTTCCAAAAAACGCGAGCTTCATTAACGGCGGTTTCGGAGTTTCCGTCAAAAATATTGAAGACACGCTCAAATTGTTGCACGTAGTCAGTTTCTGCTTTAGCTCCGTCCACCAGAAAAAGCATAGTTGCCTCATTAGGGATATCATCATTTGCAGAAATCCAAATCGGCTGCATCTCGCCAAATCCGTCTTTTTTTGAACCATGCGGAATAAAAGATTGATCATCAAAAGTCCAAAGAAAAGTATTTATAAATTCAACACGTTCTTCATTTCCGACCTTGATTTTAATTTTTTTGCCCGTTTCATAAGCTTTTTCAAGGAGCTTAGGCAAAACATTTTCAAGTGTCTGATTCTGTAAATGATAAAAATCTACACGGCTCATTTACTCTCCTTTAGCTTAAGAGCTGCAAAGTGTACCAATCCTTTATCTTGAATAAGGAGCAAGACGGGGCGATTGTTTTCCATTTTGGCTTCGTTTACAAAGTTTCTGACATCAGCCAAAGTAAAGACATCTTTCTTGTCAATTTTTGCAACGACATCTCCGACTCTGAGACCTTTCTTTTCTGCATCAGCCCCAGGTAAAATCTCTGTAATTACCACACCTTTAGCATCGGGAGAAATAGAATATTTATCCATCAACTCAGGCGAAATTTCATCAAATCTTATATCCAGTTCCTCAATCAAACCATCAACATCATCTGTTTGGTTGCCAGAGATTTCTTCCAAAACAACCTGTGGTGTTTCTTCCGGCTCATCAGGCATTTCCAAAATTTCCACCTGAAGGGGAACAGGTTGTTTGTTTCTCCATAATTCGATTGTAACTTTTCGACCGATTTGCGTTTCCGCAACCATACGAGACAAATTTTTTGTATTATCAATAGGATGTCCGTCAAAGCTCAAAATAACATCGCCGACAACAATTCCCGCCGTTGCTGCGGAAGCGCCATCGCTTAACCCGGAAACCAAAACACCGTCCTGAGCTTTTAATCCGAGGCTTGCGGCAATCTCGTCATTATTGGGTTGAATTTTAACCCCAATCCAACCGCGTTTAACTTCTCCTTTGGTCTTGAGCTGTTCAATCACCCATTTAGCCATATTAACGGGAATAGCAAAGCCAATCCCCATGCTTCCGCCCGTTGTTGAGAAAATAGCGCTGTTGATACCGATAACTTCGCCCTTCATATCAAACATCGGACCGCCGGAGCTGCCTTGGTTGATGGATGCATCGGTTTGAATAAAATTATCATAAGGACCGGATTCAATGTCTCGAGATTTTGCAGAAACAATACCGGCAGTAACGCTTCCTCCCAGACCAAAGGGGTTTCCTATGGCTAAAATCCAATCTCCGACACGGATTTTATCAGAATCTCCCAAAACGGCAGGCTGTAGCTTTTTAGACGTATCAATTTTTATCAGAGCCAAATCTGTTTTTTTATCAATACCAATAAGTTTTGCTTCAACTGAAGTATTATCAGACAAAGTAACGGTAATTTCTTCCGCTTTATCAATGACGTGGTTATTAGTGATGATATAACCGTCATCGCTGATGATAAAACCTGAACCTAAAGCCGTTTGGTTGCTGCTTTGGGGATTAAAATAGCGGTTAATTGCCGGATTCGGACTTGAAAAAGTTGCTGTTTCACTAACCGTTTCTTCATCCGGCTGATGGATGGTTGAAATATTAACAACCGAAGGAGTCAACCTCTCCACCAAGTCGGCAAAAGAAGGCATATTTTGTTGTGCCAAAGCCGGACTGCAGCAAAAAGCAAACAGCCCGACCAAAAGGAATTTAAGCTCTTTTTGATAAAACATAGCCAACTATCTTCCTGTTTTCATAGACTTCCCAAAATAGCTGAAAAACTCAGAATCAGGCGACAAAATCAATTCGGCTGAACCATCTCCCAAAGAGTTTTGGTAAGCTTTCAGAGTACGATAAAAAGCAAAAAACTCAGGATCATTTCCGGCCGCATCATTCCAAATCTGAATAGCCATTTCATCACCCTGACCACGCAAAATTTGCGCTTGTTTTTCAGCTTCGGCAATAATGATTGTTTTCTCTTTGTCCGCTGTTGCACGAATTTGTTGTGCTTGCTGTTGACCTTGAGCGCGAAACTCTTTGGCATCTCTTTCGCGTTCGGTCTTCATTCTGGCATTAATCGCTTGCAGAACCTCAATCGGCAAGTCGGCACGACGAATACGAACATCAGCCACGCTCACACCGATTTGCTCTGCATCAACTTTAACGGCGTTGCTGATGTCGCGCATAATTTCGGTTCTTTGTTGAGACAAAAGCTCTTGAAGCGTAATTCGACCCAAAATTTTGCGCACGGAGGAATTAACGATTTCTTCCAATTTACCACGAGCAATCGGTTCCGTACGCACGGTTTGATAAAACTTGAGCGGATCAACGATTTTATAACGCGTAAAGCTGTCCACATCTAAGCGCTTTTTGTCATTTAAGACAACTTCCTGCGCCGGAGGGTCAAGATTCAACAAACGCGTATCATATAAGACCACATTTTGTATAAACGGAACTTTGAGCTTCAACCCCGGTTCTTTAACCAGACGTACGGGTTCACCAAATTGCAAAACAATGGCTTGTTCGGTTTGGCTGACCACATAAACCGAATTCGCACCTACAAACAGCAGAGCAGCCAAAACAAACCCGAGATAATATTTTAAGTTACTGTTCATTATTTGCTCTCCTGTGTTTGAGTGTTGCGGTTTAAGGGTAA
Organism: uncultured Alphaproteobacteria bacterium; assembly: GCA_944392155.1. Lineage (GTDB taxonomy): Bacteria > Pseudomonadota > Alphaproteobacteria > RF32 > CAG-239 > Scatacola_A. The sequence goes on from CALXVR010000027.1 coordinate 22,694, forward strand.
AATCGGCAGAACATTTCCACCTTTGGCAGAAGGATCAAGAATAACTTTTTTAGAGTTTGTCAATACACCTTCCATTGTTTCCAAATACATACGTTTGGCCGTGATTTCCTTGCCTTGCTTATAAGCGTTATAAACAGACAAGAAACGCTCAGCATCACCTCTGGCTTTGTTAACAACGGCTTCTTTGTATGCTTGTGCATCTTGCAGGCGTTTGGCCGCTTCACCTCTTGCTTTAGGCAAAACCTCATTGCGATAAGCTTCTGCTTCGTTTTTAAAGCGTTCCATATCAGCTTTGGCGCGTTGAACCTCGTTAAATGCGTCTACAACTTGTTTCGGAGGGTCAGCCTTTTGGAGTTTGACACGGACGATTTGAATGCCGGAACCGAACTCATCCAAAACTTTTTGGAGCTCTGCTTTGGTTTCGTCTTCAACTTTGCCGCGGTCTCCCGTGATAATCGGCTGCATTTCGGATTGTCCGACAATCTCGCGCAGAACGGATTGTGCAGCCACCCGAACCGTAACATCGGGACTACGCATATTAAAGAGATAATCTTTCGCGTCCTTAATCTTCCAAACCACCGTGAGGTTAATATCAACAATATTTTCATCTCCGGTGAGCATATGGCTTTCGGTAAAAGAGTTGAGAGAGCTGTCAGAGGACGATGCATATCTGTTGTTGCGGAAAATAGCTTGGTTAGAAGCATCATAAGCCTCCGTAACCCCGAGTGTAATGCTGCGCTCTTGCGTAATACTGACTTTTTCAACTTTCTCAATCGGGTAGGGCAGATGATAATGCAAACCGGCATCGGTCGTGCGGTTATAAGCGCCGAAGCGGAGTACAACACCTTGTTCGCTTGGTTGAATTTGATAAAAACCGGATGCCAACCAAACAAGCAACAAGATTATGACAGCCCATTTGATTTTGAAGTCAAAATCACCGTTATTGCCCTTGCGGTCAATAATCTTTTCAAAATTCACGACCTTTGGCTTGGAAGCCGCATTTTCTGCGGTTCCCCAAGGATTAAGGTCATCACTGCTGCCCCAAGGGCCTTCATTTTTTACCATATATTTATCCCTTTATCAGTTTATTTTGTTGTATCAGTTCAATATATAATATATATGATTTCTAAAAACAATTATTGATAAAACTATATCAACAGGGGCTTTAGAAGCATTATGGAAGAGAAGATAAAAGAGCTGGTCGGCGCCTTGTTTGCGCCAGAACAGATAGAAAGCGTTAAGGTTTTTGGCAAACGCGTGATTGTAACCTTGCAAAATGTGGCGGAAGACAAAGAGATTACGGAGCGCCTTAAGGCGGCGATAGAGGCTGTTGAAGGCGTTGAGAAAGTTTCTATTGTTTATACGGCTGTCAAAAGCAATGTTAGCTTGAAGCCGGAAAATCCCAAATGGGAGATTAAAGGCGTTAAGAAAATAATCGGTGTGGCTTCCGGCAAAGGCGGTGTCGGCAAATCCACCACGGCGGTCAATCTGGCTTTGGCGCTGGCTAAGTTGGGGCTGAAAACAGCCTTGTTTGATGCCGATATTTACGGTCCGTCCGTTCCCACAATGTTGGGTTATGAAGGGGTAGGGGCTGTTTCTTATGACGGCAAAACCTTTGAACCCTTCCGCTATCAAGACATTGCCTCAATGTCCATTGGTACTCTGATTGACAAGGATGTTCCGCTCATCTGGCGCGGAGCAAAAGCTTGTGGCGCCATAGAACAGCTTTTAACCGAAGTTAACTGGGGCGAGATTGATGTAATGGTTATTGATATGCCTCCCGGAACCGGAGATATTCAAATCACCTTGTCGCAAAAGATAGATATGGACGGCGCGGTAATTGTTTCCACCCCGCAAGATATAGCCCTGATAGATGCGGTTAAGGGTGTCAATATGTTCAAACGTGTCAATGTTCCGATTCTGGGAATCATTGAAAATATGAGCTATTATATTTGCGAAAAATGCGGCACCAGAGCAGACATTTTCGGACACGAAGGCGCACGCAAAACCGCCGAGAATATGGGGGTTCCGTTCTTGGGCGAGATTCCTTTGCATATTGATATCAGAACCAATGCGGATAACGGCACGCCGATTGTGGTCGCCAAGCCGGACAGCCCGCATACCAAGGCTTATCTGGACATCGCCGCCAAGGTCAAAGCCGAACTCGGATTATAAATAAGCAACCAAACAAAAGCCCCGCTATTTTGCGGGGCTTTTTATTTTTACTCACAACGGAAATTACCTACTCCACCACTTCCCCCGCGTATGGGACAACGGTCAAGCAGACATGAACAGCTTAAAAAAGTGATTGTTCCACCAGCTGCAGTGCAAGCAGCATTTGCTCCTGAACAGTTTGTTCCCCCGTTTTCTATACAATAACTGTAGTCGTTACAAACACCCGTACAGCAGGAATAGGTGTAAGGAGAAAAATTAGATGTTTCATTGTCTTCATCTCCGCCACTAGAAGAAGAGCCAAGATATTCACATTCAACCGAACAATATCCATTACGGTAGTCCCCATAACAAGCCCCATAATCGCTTCCGCAGGAGTAAGGAAAGTGGTCGCTTTCGCAAAAAGTGCTGCATTTTGTGGAATCTGCTGAGCAAGTTGTTCCTTCGCAATACTGCCATGTCCCGCCGCACTCATAATAACCGGCACAAGGATCACAAGTTTTACAACTCCTAAATTTTTGAGTGGAGCCGCTATAACAGACGGCGGAACCGACTTCTCCGCCGCATTCGCAAGTTGTGTAGCCGGAGCAGGGGTTTTCCTTGCGCTTGTATTTTGTTTTTGAGCAGCTTTGGCAGCTTCCGTCAGTCACATAACCCTGAGCCGTGGCTTGTGCATAGGTATAATCATAACCCGCGCAGGGGTTGCATTTACATTTTTTGTAGTTAGCATCATAAGAGCAGGTTGTGTCAACAACCATACCGGCGGGACATTGGGTTTCGGTAAAACCGGTTTCATTACAAGCTCTGGGTCTGTCTTCTACACATTTAGCAAAATATTTATCATTATAAGGACATTGACCGGATGGATAAGACGGAAGAGAACAAGAGGTAATGGTATATCCCTCATTTTGGCATTGTTTCTCCGTATCAACAATATACCC
>CALXVR010000028.1 GCA_944392155.1 uncultured Alphaproteobacteria bacterium
GCCTTGCCTTGTCCTGTAGAAGAAAGGTCATCAGCCATAGCAAGCAAATTGGCAAAGACATCTTTGGAGCACTCATTGTAAACCGGCATCAAAACGGCGGTTTTTGTCTTTAGTTTTGTTTTTTCGTCTGGCCACTTAATCCCCGGTACACCACGCTTAAACAAGAGCTCAATAAAACCAAAAATACTGGACCAAAAAAACAAAGCAATCCATGCAAAAGTGAGCACAAACAAAGTAATCATCAAAAACTTTGTCAACCAATTTGAATCTGTCGGGATAACGTACATCCACTTAATTGTGGCAATCAGCGTTGTAAAAATCATCAGCCCGAAAACTTTTATTCGGCGATTTCTAATGCGTTTTGGATTTAAGACAATGGGGTCAATATTCATTTTTAAGAAGCCTTTTTATGAGAGAAACGCAATAGGCGTTTAAACCAATGTTGCGGAATTGCCGGTTCGATTTTTTGCGGTTGCATTTGGCTCAGAGCATAGTTCGGAGCCTGTGTAATATTATGTGAAACCATAACCTTATACAAATCTTCAGGTAAAGCTTTATCGTAAAAAACAACATCGCCCCATTTTTCTGCCCCATTGTTTATCAGATAAAGAAGTTTGAACAAAGACACAAGCTGCTCGATATCATATTCCGTAAGCGGCCAAAGTTTGTGAGCAAGTTGTAGCAACCGCTTATCCAACTCGGCAATAATCTCTTCACCGTTTTTTATGTTGTCATCAAACATTTGGTCTAGTTTCAGAGCGGAATTTGCCGCTTTTTCAGAACAAAAACCCATGGTTTCAAGATACGCTTTGATGATATCGCATTGGCTTTGAATCTTTATGGTAACCATTGATAACTCCAGACTTCTGAGATGTTTTTGCCGTCTTTTTTCAGAACAATTCTGAGCTCGGATGTTTTGTTGTTCGGTTCAAAATCCATATAAAGCGTAGCACCTTTAATCAACGGATTATACATCAAATGTTGTCCGAGGATACGTCCCTCTGAAGCCGAAACTTCGGCTGTGATTTTGCCGGCTTCAATATCTTTCTTCATTTTAGGACCTTTGAAGTCAACCACAAATTTACGTTTATTTGTTTCCAACATTCCGGAAACACCGCCGATACCCGTTCGTGTAGCCACAACTCTAGCCAGTTTTCCTTCCAAAGGAGCTTCGTTGCACCAATGCAAGCGATACTTGAAGCGATATTGCTTCATCACTTCGACCGGTTTTTCAGGCACCCAATAGGCTACAATATTATCATGAATTTCTTGAATAGTAGGAATTTCCACTAGTTGAACCATCCCTTTTCCCCAGTCTTCCAGAGGCTCCACCCAAACACTCGGACGTTGTTCATAGTTGGCTTCAAAGTCAAGATAATGCTCGGCATCACGGTCACGTTGCATCAGACCAAAGCCTTTGGGATTATTGTCCACAAAAGAACTTATTCTGAGATATTTTGAATTATCCAAGGGGCGCCATAAAACTTCATCATTACCATTGGCAATTAACAAACCATCACTGTCATGGACTTCAGGGCGGTGGTCATCAAAACGATTTTTGGTGTTTTCTCCAAACAAAAACATTGAAGTCAACGGAGCAATACCGATTTTTTTGATACTCTTGCGAGGAAAGAGAACAGCATCAACATCCATTGTTGTCGTTTTTCCGGGGATAATATCGAATGTATAAGCACCTGCAATACTGGGGCTGTCAAGCAAGGCGTAAACCTTGATGTTTCTTTGCCCTCTTTTAGGTTTTTCAATCCAAAATTCTTTAAAAATAGGGAATTCTTCGCCTGTTTCCATAGCTGTATCAATAGCCAAACCTCTGGCGGAAAGCCCATACTTTTGACCTTTGGCTAAAGCGCGAAAATAGCTTGCGCCGAGAAAAGAAATGAGCTCGTCATAATAAGCAGGGCTGTTTAATGGATAATGCAACCTGAAACCGGCATAACCGAGCTTGTCAAAATTTGTTTTTGAAAGTTTATTCCGACCATAATCAAAAAAATTCGGTGAATATTTAATTCTGGCCGCTTTTCCGTTAACAACCTCATTGATAGGCACCGAGATTTGAAAAAGAGAACCGAGATGAAAAAATTGTAACTCAAATGGAAGTCTCTTACCATACCAAGGACCGTTTTCACGCACAAACCTGATGTCACGGTGTTTGTCATAGTCTAAATCTTTAAGCTCCTGCGATAAAATATTTGTAGGCTGTTCAAAATCTTTTCTTGCAAGCTTATATGCTTTTGCAATTAAAGTATTTTGATCAAAGGCCTCATTAACCGGAGCTTGCAGTTCAGAAACGGTTTCTTCAACCATTTTTTGCTGCCAAAGTTTATATCCTGCGGTTGCGACGCCGCAAAGAACAACGGCTGCAACTAAGGTTATAGGTAATTTTTTCATCATAATTTTTAAACTGCCCTTATCATAGTGTTCGAAAATATATCAGAGCAGATTACTTCAAAAGTCAAGCTAAATATCCGCCGTTTTCGAGATTATAAAACTTGACAAATGACAATTAGATAATAATTTAAAAAGTACAAATTTTAGGTAAAACAAATGACAATAGAGTTTACAAAGCAACAACAGCAATTAAGCCTGACAATAAAAGGTAATATAGAAAGCTTTGATGATGAAAGCTTAAAGTTAAGTCTGCTTGAGGCTGTGCAAAAGCACAAGTTTCAAACCGTAAGTGTCAATGCCGAAGGCTTGGAAAAATGGGATTCTACGCTGGTCGTTGTGCTCTATGAGTTGGAAAAAGAATGTCGTCGCAAGAAAATTTCCGTAACTTATCAAAATATACCTACCAATTTATCCCGTTTAATTGAGCTTGCTTTTATGGTTGACCGCAAACCATCAAAGTCACAAGAAGATTCGCTCCCGTTTCTGGAGGCGGTGGGTAATTTCGGGATATCTTTGTGGCAAAGCATAAATAAAGGTCTGGATTTTATCTCAGACAGCTTGAGTTCCATAGGTCGTTGGTTCACGGCCAAAGCCATTATGCGCAAGGTGGACTTCTTGTTTGCTTTACAGGACTGCTCTTATAAAGCTGTCGGCATAGTCTCGCTGGTCAGTTTTATGGTTGGGCTGATTTTGGCATTTGTCGGAGCTGTTCAGCTCAAAACCTTTGGCGCGCAGGTTTATGTTGCAAGCTTGGTTGCCATCGGCATGACCCGCATTATGGGAGCGATTATGGTTGGCATCATTATGGCCGGTCGTACGGGCGCATCTTACGCCGCCACCATAGGTACAATGCAGGTAAACGAAGAGGTTGATGCACTTAAAACCATGGGCATCCCCGTAACCGATTTTTTGGTTTTGCCTCGTATCATGGCTTTGACCTTGGCGATTCCGTTTTTGGTTATCTTGGCAGATTTTATGGGCATCTTGGGCGGTGGCTTTGTTGGGGTGCTGATGTTGGATATTCCCTATCAGGAATATTATCGCTACACTAAGGATGCTTTGGATATGACCAACTTTTTGGTTGGCTTGTTCCATGGTTTGGTTTTTGGTGTGGTTATATCACTTTGCGGCTGTTATTTTGGCGTAAACTGCGGGCGCAATGCCGATAGTGTCGGTAAAGCAACTACGCAAGCAGTCGTAACCGCCATTGTCTGGATGATTGTTATGACAGGCATCATAACGCTGATATTTGAGGTTTTAGGTATATGATGAAGACACAAACACAAATATCTGTCAGAGGTTTGACCGTTGCTTACGGCGACTTTGTTTTATTTAATAAAATAGATTTTGATATAAACAAAGGCGATGTTTTTATCATTATGGGAGCCAGCGGCTGCGGCAAGAGCTCTTTATTAAGAGTTTTGACCGGGCTCGTTCCGGCGGCAAGTGGCAAAGTCGTTATAGACGGGGTTGATTTTACCTCTGCTTCCGAGCAAGAGCGCAATCTTTTAATGCAAAAATGCGGCATCTTGTACCAAGGCGGAGCTTTGTTTAGTTCCATGACTTTGGCGGAGAATATTGCCATGCCGCTCAAGCAATATACAAACTATTCGGACAAGCTCATATCAGAGCTGGTGTCGCTTAAACTCTCATTGGTCGGTCTAACGGGCTTTGAGGATTTTTATCCATCAGAAATCAGTGGCGGCATGAAAAAGCGGGCAGGCTTGGCAAGAGCCTTGGCGCTAGACCCTGAGATTGTTTATTTTGACGAGCCTTCGGCAGGTTTGGATCCCATCAGTTCTAAAATGCTGGATGATTTGATTTTGGACATCAATCAGAGTTTGGGTACCACGATTGTGGTCGTAACTCATGAGTTGGCATCTATTTTTGCCATAGGCAATAACTCAATTTTCTTGGATGGCAACACAAAAAACATATTGGGCAGAGGCGATCCTAAAGAGCTATTAAAAAATCCGCCCAACGAAGAAATATACAAATTTTTAACACGGGGAGCAGAGAAGAAAAATGCGTAACGAACCCAACAAAAAGCTAATCGGTCTGTTTATGATTATCGGCATAACTGTGCTGGCAATCATCTTCGGAGCATTTTTAAAGTCAAAATTCTATGACGGTGATAGTAAAACACTGGTTATGTATTTTGAAGAGTCAATAAATGGCTTAAATGTAGGAGCTCCTGTTGTCTTTAAGGGCGTGCAAATAGGCAAAGTTGTTCGCACAGAGCTTATTGCAAATCCGGATGATTTAAGTTTCAGCATTCCTGTATATGTTAAGATGGACGCCAAGCAGAGTATTAATTATTCTGCGACATACGGCGCCAAAGAAAGTATCTTAAACGCTCTGATAGAAAAGGGCTTAAGAGCGAGGTTAACAACACAAAGTTACTTAACCGGACAATTGATGATAGAATTGGAAATGTTGCCGGATACACCGGTAATGCTTCATAGCACAAGACAAAATAAAAACTTTTTGGAGATACCGACAGTATTGTCTCCCTTAGGCGTAATTTCCAAAGGTATTCAAAATGTTCCGCTCAAAGCTTCGGTAGAGCAGTTTAATAAGTTTTTTGCTTCTCTTAATGAAGAAATGCCCAACATCAGAAAAGTTGTTCATTCCATGAACAAAGTCATTAGTGGCAATGCTGCCGCAACATCAGAAACAATAGATAATTTTAATGAGGCAGCCATAAATGTCAGCCAAGCGGCGAAGGCTTTGCGCAATTTTGCAGACTATTTGGAGCGCCACCCTGAATCATTATTGAAAGGAAAGAAATGAGAAAAATTTGGTTATTTATTCCGTTCTTGTTTTTAAGCGCCTGCATCGGCACAACGCAGAACTCAAAGTTTTATTATCTTCAGGCGGAAAATACGACCGGCTATGTTAATAAAAACATCAAAGCAACAATCGGTGTTAAAGAGGTAAATATTCCGGACTATCTGGACAAGCCGCAAATTGTAACTCTAAAATCCGGTGGCGTAGAATTGAATATATCAGAGCTCAACCGTTGGAGTGAATCTCTCGCAAGCATGATGCAAAGAGTTATCGCGAATGATTTGAGCTACAATTTGCCCAACGCGGTGGTCAAGCCGCGTGTATCCGCCAGAGAAGATTTTAAGTATCTGGTGCAGGTAGAAATCGGTAAGTTTGAAGGCGCATGGGATAAGACGGCTAACTTGGAAGGTTGGTGGTCTATTACCAATCCTTTGGGCGAAACTCTGGTACAAAAAAGAGTTTCAATATCCACACCGATGGGCGGTGGTTATGATGAATATGTAAATGCGCAAAGCAAACTTTTAGCTGAGCTTTCCGCCCAAATCGCCCAAGGTTTCAGCAAGTTAAGATAAGGGATAGATAAAGTAAAAAATCCGAAGATTAAGTTCTTCGGATTTTTTTTGTTAATGCCTTAAAATAAAGCCCTCCGAAAAGAGGGCTTTGATCTTGTTTGTTTTAGGCCTTTGCCTTGGCATCTTTAGAAGCCGGAGTAGTTTTTTTCACAACCTTTTTAGCGCCCGGCTTTTTGCCTGTTTTTTTCTTTGCCGGAGCGGGAGCTTTGGGCTCTTCTTTCTTCTCGGCAACAACTTCTTTGGTTTCAGCCTTAACCTTTTCTTTTTTTACCGCAGCTTTTGCTTTGTGTTGAGCAGGCTTCTTTGCGGCAGGCTGAGCTTTCTTTTCAACAACTTCAGCCTTAGCTGCAACTTCAACTTTAGCAGCTTCTGCCTGAGCGCAAACTTTGCAAGGAGCGCATTTAATCATGAACCAAGCCAAAGCACAGATAACAACCACAAAGAAGAGCAAGCTGCTGTCAATGCCGATAAAGCTCAGCGGCAAAAAGACGATATATGCGGCAACCAGAACCAAAGCGCTCAAGCGCATTCTGCGTTCAAAGTTCATATCTTTGCGTGCGATTTTTGCAATAAGCTGAGCGCAAAGAGCATAAAACATTGTCAAAATGAAGTATAAAACAAACAACAAGGCGATGCCGCAAACACCCAAGATAAAGGCGGACCAATTCAGCCAGCTTTTGAATACTTCTGTATAATCGCCTTTGGGAATAAAATTATTGCCTTCAAGCTTAATAACTTTAATCTGATTTTTTGTAACGGTATAGATGTTTGTGCGTGTAACATAAACACCTTCCGGCAACAAGTTGGCATCAAGGTTGCTCACTCTGGTGTCCAACACCAAAGGCAAAGCCAACGGGGAAGATTTTCCTTCAACGCGGATTTGTGCCATTTTGAAAGTATTGAGCGGCTCAACGATTTGTCCGTCCACAATCTTAATAGGCAGCATCTGGTCAGCCACTTCTTGAGCATAAGGAATATATTGAGCGCCCTCAACCCGAACAAAAATGGCAAACACTAAGGAAGCCAAAATGGCCAAAGCGGCCAAAAACTTGATACCCAAGCCTTGACCATTAAGAATATAATTTTTGATTTTGTTCATTTTTAACCCCGTTATAAGTTGTTACTGCTGTCTTTTTATAACCTTTTTTTGCAAAAGTAAATTTATTTTTCACCCCAAATCAGCGGATAAGCATTTTCCCAACCGGAAGAATGCGTTGCGCCTTCAACTTTAACAATCGGCCACTTGCCCTCAACAAAGCATTCCGTAAGTCTTGGCGGAATATTGTCATCATCTGTTCCGACAAAATGAACTTGCGGAATTGTGAGATACTGCTGACGATAACTTTCTAGGTTAAGAGATTCGTTTAATGGGGGAAGGTTGTGGTATTGAGTCCAAGTTAAATGATCCAGATTACCGGCAATGGTTATCAGTTTTTTTGTATTGAGACCGGGTTTCGCCACGCTGATGAGACCGGCAATTTGCGCTCCGCCGGAAAAACCGATTAAGATAACCTCATGCTCTCCGGCAATCTGTTTTACGGCATCATACTCAGCATTAATAACTTCCGGTGCAAAACGGGCCGTTGTCCAGTGGCGTTGCGAGCAAATCGGCGAAGAGACAAACTGGCACGGGCGCGCCAAATAAACCACATTCGGCGAGGGGTCTGCAAAAGCAATTTCTCTGAGCAAAGCCCCGCGAGGGGTCGAGTCTTGGGTCGGTTTCCCGTATGCATTAAAAGCATAGCCGTCACCCTCAATATATATTTTATAAACCCCTTGAGGCTGTGTTATTTTTTGCCATGAGGCAAGTGTAAAGGTTCTGGTCTTAATTTCCTTATAAACAAAGTTATTAGGAATATTAATCGTAGAGCAAGAGGCAACAAATATAAGGACTAACGCAAATATTATATACCGCATGATTCAAATTATCTTTGTCTGCCGTCCTCAAAAGTTCCGGTATGAAAATAATGGCTGTCATGAGTGTCATCACGCACAAAGTGGCAAGCTGCGACTACCGCAAGTATGGCTAAAAGCAAAAATTTTTTCATCGTTTTCTCCTATAAGCAAATACAATAACAATATAATCAAAAATATTTATGAAACAACAAATTTATGAATTTTGAGAAACAATAATTGATTGCACAACCGTCTGTGGATTGACGATATTATTTTCTCTGAACGCCTCTACAATTTGCTTTCGTATCCGAAAACAAATGGCGGAGCTGTTATAAACATTTGCAGTATAACAGTTTAGCTGAAAGACAAGGCTGTTGTCAGTTAAGTCTGTAAACAAGAGTGACGGCGGCGGAGATTTTAAGACATCAGGGTCATTCTCGGCAATGTTAAGAAGCAGATTCCGTACCAGCGGAATATCCGTGTCAAAGTCAACAGCAACCCTAATTTCCACACGTCCCATTCTGTCGCTGAAAGTCTTGTTTACAAAACTTTGTGATAAGATGATGGCGTTAGGTACAATCACGTTTGACTTGTTCCAAGTTTCAAGCTCGGTAGAACGCATATTTATTTTTTTGACAATACCTTCTTGCCCGTCAATAATCACCCAATCTCCGACCTTAATTTGCCGCTCAAATAAGATGGTTAGGCCTGCGACCAAGTTGCTGACCATATTTTGCAAGCCGAGACCGGCACCCAAAGAGAGCGCTCCGGCAATGATGGCTAAACTTTTGATACTTCCGCCCATAACCGCAAATCCGACCACAAGGGAGATGAGTACACCGAAGAAGCCCACGGCGGACACAACGGAGTTTTTAACTCCGGGGCGCCATTCAATCTGGCTTAAGGAACCGCTCTGCAAACTTCTCGCCAATAGTTTAAATAAGAAAGAAGAAACGAAAAAGCTGATTATGCCGAGCACAATGGATGATATGGAAATATATAGCCCGCCGATATTAAATCCGGTTAAAAAGTTGCTGGTTTTATTGAGCATAATGTCAACCGAGACACCCCATAAAGCCAACAATGCCAAAAGAGTGGCGATTCCGAGTAAAGGAGAAAGGATAAGAGCAAACCAAAAATTTGTTTTTACCAATTTTCGGGGACTGATGTGTAAGTTTTTGTTCCAAAATTTAAGTTTCATAATCTGCCGAAATATTGCGCGCAGAAGCCTGTCTAAAATATATGCCGTAGCTATGACAACGGCGGATAAAATAAAATGGTTAATCACAAATTCCGAGAACCGAATATACCCGAACAAAGACAAGCCAAAAGACAATCCCATCACCAGCATAATAATCAAACTAAGCTTGGCTTCCGTACTCGGTTCATTAAAGTCATCTTCATCAAGAGCGTTATTATCGCAATCAAACAAAAACTTGTTTGACACCCAAATCACGCAAAAAGCCTTTACGCCGTTTGTAAAAATTTTGAGGGAATAAAGCGTTTCGGCTTCAACATTTAACTCTTCCGCCAAAGACTGAAAAAAGCTGACAATACAGATTAGCGCTGCCGAAAAAATCAGGGCGCGGCTTCCGAGAATGGCGCGCTTGTCGCAAACTTCAATAATCCGCCATTTAATATTATCAGGTGTAAACAAACTCCTGACCAAAGCTCGGATTAAAAAAAAGTAGAGGAGATATAAAGAGAAAGTAAAAAGCATAATACCGAAATCGCTTTTATTAACCATATCGGCGCTTTTAATCCAAAACATAAAGCTTCCGATGGTTGCCGCCGGAAATAATCCTCGAGCTAAGAACATCCATAATGCCGCGCGAACTTTTTGCGAATAATTAGGATTACAAACTTCATCTTTGCAGCCAAACTTGGTTTTTATAAAATATTGGAGATAAGCCGCAACAAGGATTGCCATAAGGATATAAAAGAAGGCGTAAATAATATTGTTATCCGCAATAATTTGTTTGTCTGCGGAAAGTTTTTGATACCACACAAAAGGCGAGTGCAGCAAATCCAAAGAGAACTTGAAAAAACTTGTAAGAGAAACAAAAAATTCATGGGGATGAAAAATGGAGCTTTGCTTAACAAAGATTCTGTCAAACAGGTCTTGGTTGCGTTGTTTCAAAATCAGAGCGCTGATATCATCAATTTTGGTCTTGGCAAGTTTGATTTGTGCAAGAGATGTTTTAATCTCATCAGATTGTTGGGTAAGAATTTTCATCTGTTTTGCAATTTCGCCGGAGCTTTCCGAAACATCGCCCAAAGCATCAATTTTTTTCTGGATACTCTCCAATTCCGTATTTAACGCGGACAAGGCAAAATTAAGATCATCTTGTTTGTCATTGATAAACTTAAGAGTATCATCAATCTTACCGGAGCTTAGTTTTTGCTCATCAAGTTGTTGGGTTATTTTATCTAACTGCAGATTAAGGGCAATATAATCAAAATTTTCATCTTGAGAATAGACATTTGGGGCGAAGAGCATAATCCCCAACAAAAGCGCGATAAACCTAGACATCAGAACTCCTTACATATTTTTCAGAGATATATAATCAGCAATGTAAAAATAAAAAGGAATATGAGCAAAAAAAAGATATAGGCGAGAGTTTTATTTTTTTGTTTAAAACATATATAGTTTGTGACATAGATTATATAAACAGAAAGAGGACATAAGAGATGAAAAAATATATTATTTTATCATTGGCACTGGCTTTTTCGTCAGAAGCTCAAGCTATTACTCAAACGGTAGCTGCCGGAGATGAGGTTAACGGCGGTGATGTGAATTCTATTGTAACGCAGCTTGTGTATGGTACAACAAGGAATATGACGGTTTCGGGTGTGCAAGATATTATGTCCGGCGGAAAGAGCTACAATAGCACGGTCTACAATCAGCAGATTGTAGAAACGGGCGGCACATCATATAATACTTACGTCCAAAGTTCGGCCACCCAACGAGTGAGTGGAGAAGCTTATTCTTCGAGCGTATCAAGCAGGGGAAGTATCAGCGTTAATGCCGGAGGATATGCGGAAGATACAACGATAAACGGCGGTGTCTTGACTGTTGCAAACGGTGCAACGGCAGTGGGAACAATCCAAAAAAGCGGTGTATATAATGTTTCGGGTACGGATGAAAATGCGACAATAAGCGGTGGCACGCAAGAGATTTTAAGCGGCGGAAGTTCAAGCAGAGCGAATATAGTCGGAGGCACACAGCAGGTAGATGCTGGAGCTCAAAGCATAAGCGCAACCATATCGGGTAATGGTCGGCAAAAAGTTTACGGAACAATTCTGAATAATACAATAAACTCCGGAGCCAGAACGACGGTCTATTCCGGCGGTTCGGCTGAAAACACGCAAATAAACGGCGGAACTTTAGAGATAAACAGCGGAGGCAGCTCCACAAACAGCATAATCAATTCTGGTCGAGAAAATGTATACGGTACAGCCACGGGAAGCATAATAAACGCCGGAACACAAAATGTTTATTCCGGCGGAGAAGCCATAAACACCCAAGTTAAAAATGGCGGCATATTATCAGTCAGAGATGGTGGAAAACTAAGCGGCACAACAACGCTGACGGACAGCACCATAAACATTGGCGGAAGTATACAGATACCCTCGCTGGTTGCCGCCAATAGCGAAATAAACATAAATTCTTCGTATGATTATTCATCTGCCGCTTTTGATAATTTATCGGGCAGTGGAACAATTAATATGAGCAGTAGCTTATCGGAAGATTTATCAGATACTTTGAGTATCAGTTCAGGCAGTGGTAATTTTGGTCTGATTATTAACGACTACAGCCCGAGCGGAGAAACACCCAACAGCTTTAAAATAATAAGCGAGAGCGGAGCCTATGATAATTTTTATTTAGTGGGTGATGCTGTTGATGTCGGCGCATTTGAATATAAATTGGTAAAAAACGGCAATGACTGGTATTTGGCAAAAACAGATAATGTAACTGACAGTTCGGTTATTGCTAAAGATACATATTCATCATTATCTTCTTTATTTTACACACATTTATCGCCGGTATATAACCACATCCGCAGCCGTCGCAATCACGCAGCGACAGACAACGGATTATGGATAAAAGGTTTAGGGCAGAAACTAAAGTTTGATTATGAGGACAATAGTCGTAGTGAGATAGAAATTTACGGTAGTGAGATAGGATATGATAGAGAAATCTGGCGTGGTGGCGGAAAATATTTGAGTTTAGGTATGTATGGAGGCTTTACATCATCTCGGCAAAGATATGACAGAATGGGAAGAGGTGAAGCTGATACAAAGGTTGTGGGCCTGTATTCGGTATTAAACACGGATGATGACTGGTTTGCAGATTTCGTAAGCAGTTATTTTTGGCATACACAAAAAATAACAAGCCATACGCCGGCGGGAGAGCCGGTAAACGGCAAATATAATACCAATAGCTGGCAGGTTTCAGCCAATGTGGGTAAACGTTTAAAGTTTGAAGAAAGCTGGTTTATAGAGCCATCTGCCGGCATTAACTATATGCGTATCAAAGGCATAAGTTATCGTACGAATTTCAACACTTTGGTTGAGGCTGATGACGAAAATTATCTAAGCCTGAGAGCGGACCTCGTTGTCGGAAAGACTTTTACCTTTAATAACGGCAATTATATGGATATCTACGGACGCTTTGCGATTATTCACGACATGGACGGAAAAAACACAATTACAGTTGCCGACTACGGTTTCACGGAAGATATGTCATCGGTGCGTTATCAGATAGGTGCCGGTATCAACGCCAACTGGGATGAGCGAGGCAGCGGGTATTTAGACATTTCCACCCAACCGGGAAGTAAAGTTCAGCTTCCTTGGGAGATAAACTTAGGTTTACAGTATCGTTTTTAGGACAAATGAAAAAAGCTTCAAAATAATAGTTGACGCTTTGACAAAAATATGCTATAAATATAGACATAAAATTAAATTGTGTCTATTATTGTGAGCTGTAACATGGATTTTTTCCGCTGTTTACCTCTTTTAATAGGCACAAAAAACTATTATGCAAAACCAAAAAGAGGAAACCGGAGGTGCTTACAGGACACCAGCCTCTATAAACAAACCGGAAAAAAACTATGAGACAGATTTTAATAATGAGATCAAAATTTGGCCACGAAGTGGCAATCTGTAACGAAGCCTCAAGAAGAGGAGCAAAAATTGTTCTATTGCCGAAGGCAGAAAACGCAGAGCAGCATTATGCTGCCTGCTACGACATACTTTATTTTATGTCGTTCTTCTATCCTGCTCAGAATTTCATCATTCCCGCTTTTGAAGAGCGCGAGATGTATGAAGAAATTGGCCAGGATTGGGTAGCGGATCTTCGTGCCGGCAAATTTGACCAGGAATACTGGAACGAGTTCGCCAGCCATACATTAACTCCGACAAGAACCAACCACCGCGAATTTTCTGTATCCTCAGATGCCATCATCTGGGTGCCGCAGAAACTTGTTACGGATGGTCTCTGTGGAGTGTCTGCAGAGCAGCAGAGCCTTGTTCCTTCATTCTTCTGGTTTATGGAAGACAATGAAAAAGTTCTCTTCCAGAACTTTGACAAGGTGAACAACAAGGCTGCGGTAGAAGAGCTCGTTAAGGCGCACCCGTGCTACGTCCCTGGCAAGGATGAATACCCAGAATTGTTTGGACTTCGTGGCGTTGCTCACGAAAAGTTCATCAACCTTCTGGCAAAAGCCAAAGGGTTTGTAGGTATTGCTGGAACCCATACGTGGGAGGCATTGACCTTATTCCCGGAAAAGAAAAACCTCATCCTCTACAACAAGAATGGGGTGGAAAAATGGGATCAGATTGAGGCCGCATACCAAAAGCAAGGATATCCAGTCCGTTGCTGCGGTTTTGAAGACGGAACAGACAAAGAGGCATTCAGTATGGATGTCGCTGAAGTCTTTACCCAACTCTTCAAATAATCTCAAAAAAACGAAGGACACTGCACCAAATATTGGGCAGTGTTCCTTTTTTTTTAATCAATTTAACCAAAAACTTACCTTTTGTTTGTATCATATACCCCAAAAAAAGAGGACCAAAGATGATAGATATTGTTTTAGATGCCAACTCCGGCAACACTTTTTGCGGCAAGGAATTTCCGCTTGTCCGCCTCAACAAAACAAAAGCAACTTCTTGGTCCGATTATCAGCATCTTGCGGCAGATTTCATCAAAGCGCACGCAAAGGAAGAGGCGGCCATCATCAGCGTTAACGATGCTGATTTTTCCATCAACAAATTTTCGGTCGCTCTTTTTGCTGAATCTGTTTTAACCCCAAGCAAACTGGACTATGTGGTTTTCAAAGTTTCTGATTTGGAAGCGGCGCGCGAGGCCTATAAACCCTATTTGGCCATAACCATAGCCATCAAATATGTCCTGCGCTTGGTTGATGATACGCCGGAAACAATATACCGAAACCTTGCGGATTTAGGTTATCTTGGCTTAGAGATTACGCACAACTACGGCAACAACATTATGACCTTGTCTTACAAAGCAGGCTCAGCTCCCGCCAAAGAGTTTGACGTAGACAATGCTTTTGATGCTTTGGTGCTTGCCGCGGTTCTAAAGACCATATCTCTGGCCAAAATAGAAAGCTCGGTTACTGTTAAAATTACCCTCAACGACAAACCACAAAAAATAGACGCCAAAAGCCTTGTGCGTGCCATTATGCAGCTTGTTGCCGCTTGGATAAATTAGCCTATGAAATTTTGCTGAGAACCGTTTCGGCAAACACACGGAGCGGGTTGGACAAGACCTTAGGTTTAAGGTCTTTGGGTTCAATTTTCATATTTAGGCTAAAATAAACAAACTCATCCCAATCAATAGCATATTTCGGGCAAAGCAATTGCACCAGATTGTGGCAGTCTGCGCGCAAATCGGGGTCAACATATAAGCCCTTGCGGCAAATGGCTGTGTTTATCGCAGCGCTGGCTGTTTCACAGCTGGAGTAAGAGTCCATTGTATGTGCAACCAACAAGTTATCAAACCCCAAAACCCCCGGATAAATATTACCGAGCTTTTGCAAGACCTTAAACTCCTCTTCATGCGGACCGGAGTAAATCCGCCATCTATTAGGAGCTCTGTCTTCATCGGATTGTGCAATATTTTTGCAGTTGTGGAAGATAACGTCAGGTGTTTTTAGGGCTTGCTCATATAAATAATCCGTAACATCATTCGGCGTTCTTGGACCATTGATAATAACCACGCCATAGCCGCATTTGGCCAAAGTTTGCGCATCATTAAAAATCTTTTTACCGAAGGGCAAGCCGAAATTAACTTCAGGTCCTTCAACGCGTCCGCCGAGACAAACCACAACTTTCTTGGGCATTGCCACAAATTTTTCAAACTTCTGAATTATATCTTTAAGCTCATCATCATTTTTCAAGCTTGCCAGTTTTTTCATCAGCTCTTTGTGTTTTGTTTTAACATTTTTCTGGCTGAAGTTATTGATTGTGCCGATGGTAACCAAGGTCTTTTTGCGCATCTTTGCGTTTTGCAAAAGCCTGATGCGGGAGGTAAAAGTCATCAGGTGCTTGGGCACATTAATCAGGTCAACATATTTGTAGTTATGCAAACGACTGGTCAAAACCGTTGTAAAAACATTACCGAGATTATGTTCTTTGTAATATTCTTTAACCGCACGGCAGATGCTATCTACATTGCTTCCGGCAAACTGATTTTGAGCCTGAACATAAGCCGTAACAAACACACGGGGAGTTGCCTGAGCCTTAGCAAAAAAAGCATCAAGCATTTCAAACAAAGCTGTTTTAAATTGACTATAATTTTTATAATCGGAAGGTCTGATTGCGTCTTTCATTTCGGCAACAGAGCTAACGCCGAGCGGCAACAGAAACATCTGCTCAAAATCATAGCTGTTTCCGGTCAACTCTGCCAAAGCCGCAAAAGCACCGTAAACTTGGTTTAACTCGCCTCTGTTGGGTGTGCCTAAACCAAAAACAGCAATATTTGTGTTTGTCATACAAAAAACCTCCCATAAAATTAGAACCATCTTATAGGAGGCTTGTAAAAAAACATTTAAAATTACTTAGTCTGTCAGGCTTTTGTAAAAATTCCATCCGCCGGCATAGCTTAAAATTTTATCAAAGCCGTTTTGCAGCAAAATCCTTGCCACCACATAGCTGGTATAACCCTTAAAGCAATGAACCATAATAGTCTTGTCTTTGGGAAGCTCGTTTAAGCGGGAACGAATTTGTCCGGCGGGGATATTGATGGCGCCTTCAATATGCTCCTTGGCATAAATCTGCGGCGGACGCACGTCAAGGATAACCATATCATCAAAAGTCGTTCCGAAATAGGGCTTAACCAAGCCTTGTCTGGCATTCTCAATTGCCATTCCGATAAGGTTGACCGGATCCTTCGCACCGGAATAAGGCGGCGCATAGCAAAGTTCGGCATCACGCAGGTCTGCCGTTGTGCCGTTCAGACGCATAATTGTTGCAATCACATCAATACGCTTGTCTATGCCTTCCTTGCCAACAGCTTGCGCACCCAAAATTTTACCCTCATGAGAATAAAGGACTTTGAGTGTTATACTTTCCGCCCCCGGATAATATCCGGCATGAGAGTTGGCCAAAATAATCATTTTTTCATAAGGAATATTGTTGCGTTGCAACTGTTTTTCATTATTCCCCGTAAATGCCGCTGTCAAACCGAATACTTTAACAATTCCCGTGCCTTGCGAACCCGTATAAGGGTAGGGATGGTTATTGGCAATATGGTCGGCAATCAAACGTCCTTGCCTGTTGGCCGGTCCGGCTAAAGCAATCATACTTGGCACTCCGGAAACAAAATCTTTGACCGCCACATTGTCGCCGCAAGCATAAATATCGGCAAAATTCGTCTGCATATAAGCGTTGGTAATAATCAAACCCTTATCGGTTAGTTTAATTCCGGCTTTTTCTGCCAAGCTTGTTTCGGGACGAACGCCGGCTGCCAAAATTAGCATATCCGAGGCAATCTCTTTGTCCGAGGTAAGAAGTAGTTTGCCTTCTTCAATCTGCTTTAAGCCGTCTTTGAGGTAAAGTTCCATACCGTTTTTTACCATCTCCTTATGAACTTGTACCGCCAAATCCGTATCAAGCGGGAGCAAAACTTGGTCAGCCATTTCTACCAGAGAGGTTTTAATGCCGAGATGACAAAGGTTTTCTGCAACCTCAACACCGATAAAGCCGCCACCGACAACCGTTGCTCTTTGCGGTTTGTTTTGAGCAATATAAGCTTTGATTTTGTCGGCATCCGCCAAAGATTTAACCGTAAAATGCGGCATCTTGTCCAAACCGTCCAAAGGCGGAATAAAGGGTTTGGTTCCGGTAGCTAAAATAAGTTTGTCATAAGCAAAGTGCCGTCCGTCAGTCGTTTGCACAAATTTTTCTTGCGGATTAATGAGGCTAACCTCAGCATTAAGCTCCACATCGATATCAAAAAGTTGTTTCAAAAAGGCAGGGCTGGCAACCTGCATATTGCTCCTGTCTTCAATAACTTCGCCGATATAATAAGGTAAGCCGCAACTGGCAATAGATGTCTCGTCGGTCTTTTCCAAAATGATGATTTCAGCCTTGTTATCAAGTCTTCTCATTCTGGCGGCAAAACTTGCGCCGCCGGCACCTCCGCCAATAACCACAATTTTCATTTTTGCTACTCCTGCAAGTTAATTTTGCCTCAAGCTTATCTGAAGTTTTGCCTTTATGCAATTAAAATTATGGTTATAAAAAAAATCCCTCCGCCTTTAGCTGACGGAGGGATGAAACAAATGCAAGCGGGCTAGTTTCTTGCATTGTTTTTGAGGTTTTTCAAATGCATAAGCTGCAAATGATAACTTGCATCATCAAAATTACTTACAGTAATTTGATTGTTGTCTGGTTTAACACCGGAACCTTTGGCGCCGGCTTTTTCAACCAGATTTTTAATATACTCAGAATTTTCGTCTCCGCCGTTTAACAAGTTTTGAATAGCTTTGTTTTCTTTAGAGTTTGGGCGGATAAGATTATACATTGTAAAAGAATGTGCATAGCGCTTGGTATCCAATCCGTTTTCAAAACTGATTTTACCGGACTCATGCAGGGCATCAATTTTATCATACAATTTCTGTATGGCGGATTTTGTCTTAAGATGAATAAATAATGCCGTATCATAATAACTATCTCCGACAGTTGTTTTTTTGTTGTCATCTTTTGACAATTTCTTTTGCTCTTTGGCAAAATCCGCCGTTTTATTTGAATTTTGTGAAACCGAGCTTTTTTCAAACGAATTTTGATACATGCTTTGTTGATATTTTAGTTCGGATTTTTCCATTGTATTATAGGCTTTATAAGTACCAAACCCGACCAAAGCAAAAGATAATGCCGCAATTTTATACTCATTTCTGTAGTAAAAGACTTTGATATTGTGCCTAACCCTATCAAGCTTGTTTAACATCTTCTGTTTGAAATTTTTTAATCCGGACAAAAGAGAATTTTTTTTCGGAGTTTCTTTTACTTCAGGCGTTTTTGTTGTTTGTTGTTTTGCGGAAGATTTAACCTGTTGTGGCTTTTTGTGTGCTAAGCCGAAAAAGCTGACAAAGTTCTTATTAATGTCGCTGGAGTTAATTTCGTTTTTGGAAAGAGAGGAATATTTGAGCAAAGCATAGCTTTCCAACTGTTGCTTAAGACGTTGTTTGAGTTTTGCCGAATTTTCTTGATCTGCTTCAATTGTTTTATATGCGGTAACCAATTCTTCCGGCGTAAGTTTAACAGCACGTTTCTTGTTGTTTAATGTGTAGGCAACAAAGTTAATGTCGGCAAGTTTTTTCAAGTTTTCTTTGCGAAGTCTGAGAGCTGGAATAAGCTTTTCCGCAAGCTTAACGGCTCTCTGCTTCCTGTTTCCGGAAGCAGATTTTACATAGCTATAAACCAAAGCTTCTGCAATATCAATATCCTCAACGCTAAGTTCAGTAACTCCGTCTGATAAATCTTTTAAAAGATTTTCAGATTGTTCCATAATACCATCATGGGTATAAAAACTTCCGTCTTTATAGTTTGCTTTCACACCGCGTTGAGAAGCTAAATACATTTCTAAAGTTTGTTTTCTTACATACATTTTCACTCTCTCCAAACAAAAGTTGAAAAAGTTATATACTAATTTTTCTATTTTGTCAACAATTATGTCCAAAAAAAAGAGACCCTGATAAAAAATCAAGACCTCTGAAAAGAAATAAAACAATTATTTAAAACCGACTCGCACGGCTTCCGCAAATATTGCGCCGTCTTTATTTTCGGCATTTTGGTAGAAAATAGTATCTCCGGGCTGAGCCAAGAGCACATCCTCTACGGAAGCAGCTTTGTCAAAGCGATAAAGGACAAAATCGTGCCCTTCTTTGGAATAGACAAGCTTTCGGTCATTTCCGTTCCAACAACGGTCAATAACCACGGCATTGTCAAGCTTTTGGCCTTGTCGTAGAGAGATAAAGTAAGGAATAGGTTGACCATTCTTAAATATCATCTTATCCCCGACTGCGCAAAGCACATAGCCGTTTCCACGCTTTATTCTAAGATTTGTGCCGTCATCAAACTTGAAGTATACCTGAACTCTTCCGCGTGTTTGCGGAGCAACATACATTCTGGTAATTGTTTTGATGACAATAACTGTATTGTTGTTTTCTGTTGTAGCAATATTTTCCTCTGCCTTGTTGCTACGACAAGACATTACGACCATCATCATCCCGAAAATGGCTGCAAAAATTTTTAATTTATACATAATGAATAGTTTAGGTTTAGACAAAAAAATATCATAATTTTTTTGGAAAGTCAACTTGTCAAAAAATTTTTTTATTGAATTTTAAGTTAAAATATAATAACTTTCGCTAAAAATTATAAATTTTGTTAAAATTATTCGGTTATGAAAAACTTATTATTAAATTCTTTTTTGCAGAAAAAGATGGTGTTTAACAAGAGTATTTTATTTGGGACAACAATTTTTTGCCTGAGCGCTTTTTTATGTGTGAGTGTGGGTTGTGCTTCAAAGAGAGTAGGGGTTGATGATAATTTACATCATCCTGATACAATCCCGACAATCCAGGAACCGGACAAGCCTTTGCCAAAAAACTTACCGATAAAACGCCCAAAGAGCAAAACACAAAGGCATTCTGCAAATAACGTAATGTAAAAAAAAAGGCTGGTCAAACCCAGCCTTTTTAGGTATATGCAAAATTATGATTTTTCCACTTTTTGCAGAACGGCTTGCTCTATTCTGTGGCCGTTTGTCTTTACCAGACGAATGCGCAGATTTTTATAAGTGAGGCGTATGTTCTTTTTATCGCTGGATATCTCACTCATCAAAGACAACACAAAACCGGCAAAAGTATCACAGTCAATTTCTGAAAGTTTCATGCCCAAAAGTTTTTCAACATCTTCGATAGGTGTGCAACCCTGAATAAGCCACGAGTTTTTATTAATTTCCTTAATGTTAGGTATTGTGGGCGGAGCATTTACATCATCTTCCAAATCACCGACAATCTCTTCCAATAAGTCATTCATGGTAACAATACCGGAAATTCCTCCATATTCATCAACCACAATGGCAAAATGAATACGGCTTTTTTGCATGTTATGAAACAGGTCGTCAATATATATAGTCTCAGGAATAAATAGTACAGGCTTAACGGCCTCATTCAAAATTGCGGATTTTCCTTGCGGTTTATATTTGAAATAATCCTTAATATTTAAAACACCCAAGATATTGTCATAGTTATCTTGATAAATGGGATAAACAGAATATCTTGTCTCAATCATAATGTTTTCCCAAGCGCTTATGTCATCATCAATATTTAAGAGCTGAACATTCGTGCGGTGCGTCATCACGTCATAAGCAACTTTGTCGTCAAACTCAAACACATTATGAATCATTTTCTTTTCGTCGTCATCAATTGTGCCGTTTTCGCTGCCGACATCAATCATAATCCGGATCTCTTCTTCCGTCACATTTTCGTTCTTCTCATCAGGATTAATTCCGATTAAGCGTAGAGATATGTTTGTTGAAACGGTTAAGAACCAAACAATGGGAGAGAATATTTTGGCGATGATATAAATCAAGGATGACATAAACAAGCCGATTTTTTCGGCATGCTGCATTGCAATTCTCTTTGGTACCAGTTCGCCCCAGATGAGTGTAATATAGGAAAGAATAAGCGTAATGCCGATAACCGATAAAACATCAAGTTTCTTAGGCGAAATAGTAACCCCCAAAGAAACCAGCCAGTCCACAATTCTGTCCGAGAAGTTATCAGAAGCAAAAGCGCTGCCCAAAAATCCGGCCAAGGTGATGCCGACCTGGATTGTTGCCAAAAACTTGGCAGGCTGAGCAGTGAGCGAGGCGAGGCGCATAGCGCGTTTGTCGCCGTCTTCGGCCATTTTTTTGAGCTTATTGTCATTGATGGAAATAACGGCAATCTCCGCACAGGCAAAAATCGCGTTAAAAAGGATTAAGATAGCTTGGAATAATAATAACTCGGTTATTGTGTATTCTGACATAAAATATTTCCATTGTTGTTTGTAATTACTACAAGTTTATAGGTATAAAAATTTTTTTCAAGCATAATTATTTCTTTTGGGCAATCTAAAAAAACAAAAAGAAGCATTAAACATGCCGATTTGAAAGTCTTGTGTCTCCATGCTGTTGACAAATCAATCCAAAGGAGTAATCTTCAATAAAATAACTTATAATTTATAACTTATAATTTATAATATTATGATGGTAGAAACAAACCCGTTGCGAATAAAAGAGAAATTTATTGCAACATTAAACGAAACAAAGCAAGACAGTAAAAGTATAGAAAATTTGCTCAAATGTTTTTGTAGGATATCTTGGTGGTTGGATAATGAACAACTTGATTGTTTTGAACGTCTTAAACAATTTGTATTATCACAGGATCAAACGATAAAGAGAGAACAAATACCTCAATTAATCAACATGAGTAAAGATTACCCTCGTTTGATATTGTTAGCGGAGGAAATGTTCAATTCTCTGCCGGCAGAAATTCAAAAGAGTATAAAAATCCCAATGATTTATTGGACGATGGACGATAGCTATACATCAATTTCGGAAAATGAGTATAAACATCGCTTGGCTTATGGTAAAAAAGCTTGGATCGTGGCAGATGATTATCGTCGTCCGAGCCAGCCTATTGATTTTATCTGCTATGAAAAAGTGTTAGATATGATATGTCGTTCAGGCCAATCAACATTAATCTATTGTCCGGAATGGTAAATCTACTGTCTTAAATAAAGCCTATATCTTTTAACGATATAGGCTTTATTTATTTTCTCAGAAAACTATATCCAGTCTTCCGCGTTGCAAGTCAAAATACCAACCATGGATTTTTAGCCTATTATTCTGTAAGGCCTCGGCTACAAACGGAAATGTTTTAATGTTTTCAATGGAGGTAAGTATGCTTTCTTTTTCGCAGAGCTGGCAAGCCTCATCAATAGAATGATTTTTGCAAATATTTTGCACTTTCGGAGTATCCGCTATTTCCAACCATCTATCAATAAAATTATGCTGATGATTATGTTCTTCTACCAGAGTTCTGATTCCGCCGCAATGGCTGTGACCGAGAATAATTATATTTTCGACCTTCAAATGTTTGACGGCATATTCAATAGCAGCGGAAGTCCCATGACAATGGCTCATATCGCAGTCAAAATCAGGAACCAAATTGGCAACATTTCTTATCACAAAAATCTCTCCCGGAGATGTTCCCAGAAGAATAGAAGGGTCAACACGAGAATCACTACAAGAAATCACAAGTGTTTTGGGCGATTGTCCTTTACTTGAAAGTTCTTGGTAAACAGTCGGATTATCTACAAAATATTTTTTATGAAAATCCTTAAATCCTTGGAGCAATTTTTGTATATCAGCCATAATCTGTCTTTCTTACAATATTAATTTTATATAAACTACATAACGGATTGTTTTCTATAGTCAAGTTGAATTTTTAATGGAAAAGAAATATAAAAAAAGACCTTTACCACACAGGATAAAGGTCTTTATTTTTTTTTTTTTTTTTTTTTTTTCTTTTTTTTTTGTATTTTTTTTTTTTTTTTTTCTTCAGAGCGCCATTCTTTGTTTTCCTAAACAAA
>CALXVR010000029.1 GCA_944392155.1 uncultured Alphaproteobacteria bacterium
TTTTATCTATTGTCAATTATAAATTTTTTGGCAAGTGTTGTTGTGGCTACGGACTATCCTAGTACGATGAGCTATGATATGCATTGGGGATATGAAGGTTGTGGTTGGGCATATGAAAATAGGTTTAACTATACCATAATGACATTAACAATATTGTTGATAATAATTGCACCTACGGTTTATGCTTGGAAAAAGCGTAAAACAAATCTCAAAAAAGCCTATATAATTCTATCCATACCGGCTCTTGTTTATTTGGCAAGATATATCTATTTTACTAATTTTTTTAATATATAGGGCTAAACATAGAGGTATAAAATGGAAAAAGGTCTGGGTTATGTTTTTGATAAGGAAACAAAGTTAATCATCTTAGGGACTTTTCCAAGTAAAAAATCAAGAAACAAGTGTTATTATAACAATCCGCAAAACCAGTTTTGGAAAATCATTGCTGATATTTTTAATGCGGAGGAAGTCATAAACGGTAACAGCGCGGAGCGTTATGCTTGTTTATTAAAAAATGGTGTCGGTTTGTGGGATGTTATAAAAACTTGTCATATTCAAGGAAGCAGTGATAACACCATAACCAAGCAGGAATATAACGATTTTTCTATCATAAAGCAAAATTGCCCGAAAATTAAATATATTGTTTTTAATAGTCACAATGCCAAAAAGCTATTTGACAAATATATCAAGCAAGAAAAAAACGAAGATTTAAAAAATTGGCTGTTAACACGAACCAATAACGGAAATAATGTCTTGCCGTCCACAAGTTCTGCCAACGCGCGCAAAAGCCCGAAAGAAAAGCTTGATGAATGGAAGAGCTTTATTCTGTCTCATCTTGCCTGATTGTTTCTACTCTTTATGCAGAAAACTAAATTTTTAGCCTGTATTTTGTTGACAAGGAAACAAAATATCTTATATAAATTTGTTGTAATGTCAGAATAATCCTTAAAGGCTAAATTATGGAAAAAGATTTAAATACGCTTCTTTCAGTGCTTCTTAATACCTTTGAGCTTATGCAAAACTCGTTCAAGGATAAAGCTGAATCAGTTTTGCAAAATTATACAATTACAGAACTGCATTGTATAGAACATATAGGCAAAATAGAAGATTCAAATGTAACCAAAATCTCACAGGATTTGAACATCACCCGCGGCGGAATTAGTAAGTTAATAAAAAAACTTATTTTCAAAAACGCAATTATACCTTATCAAACGCCCAACAACAAAAAAGAGATTTATTACAAACTGACGGAACATGGCAAAGAGGTCTTTCAAGCGCACGAAAATATTCACCAAAAATGGCATAAAAAAGACTTAAAATTTTTAAGCCGTTATAATGAAAAAGAAGTTGTTTTTGCCGTCAATTTTATTCGTGATTATACCCAACATCTGAAAAAAACATTAACTGATTTTGATTGGAGTAAATAATATGCAAATACATCAAATACGCAATGCCACACTCATAATCACCTATAACAAAACGAGATTTTTGATTGATCCATGGCTTATGCCCAAAGGCTATATGGCGGGCTTTGACGTGGCCGTAAATGCCAATGTGCGTCAACCCAGAGTAGATTTACCTCTGCCGATTGCAGATATTGTTGATGTTGATGCCGTGATTTTAACCCATTTTCATCCAGACCATTGGGATGATTTTGCGGTTGAAAATATTGATAAAAACTTGCCTTTCTTTGTGCAAAGTGAGGAAGATTTAAATAAAATCAAATCATTAGGTTTTAAGAATGTAAACATCATATCTGAAGATGGAACAAGTTTTGAGGGTAGCATGCTTTATAAAACCGGTGGACAACACGGAAAAAGAGAAATCATTAAACCCCTATGTGAACAAATCAATATGCCTTATGATGCTATGGGTGTGGTTTTTAAAGCGAAGACAGAAAAAACACTATACCTTGCCGGAGACACAATTTGGTGCGATGAAGTGATTGCGGCAATCAATAAGTTCACGCCTGATGTGATTGTTGTTAATGCTTGTGGTGCAACTTTGCTTAATGGTGAAAGAATCATTATGAATGATGAAGATGTCAAGACCATAGCCGCCTATGCGCCTTCAGCGATTATTGTTGCCAGCCATATGGACACAGTCAGCCATTTGACAGTTACAAGAGATGACGTCAAAAAACTAAAGTTAAAAAATGTTGTAGTTCCTGACGATAACGAGGTTTTGCAATATTAAACAAAAAAGTTCCCTCCCAAAGCGGAGGGTTTTTTTATTGCGAAGAAAGAGAAAGATAGAAAGGTAAAATATTTTCTTGCCTTTGTCGCCGTTTTCTAATTCAATAAAAAGAAAACAAGCAAAGGAGTAAGAGATGACCTTGGAGCTAAAAAAAGAGCCGACCCTTAAAGATTTTCAGGAATATGTCCTAAAGATGAAGCAGGAAAGAGGCTTTAATACGACAGATAAGTTTTATGAATGTTGCTTATTTGCGGAAGAATGCGGTGAGGTAATTTCCGCCGTGCGTAAAAATTCAAAAACAGGTAGCATCGGCTCCGGCTCAACCGTAGGCAATGTGGCGGAAGAATTAGCCGATGTCTTTATTTATCTTTGCTCTTTGGCCAATATGCATAACATTGATTTGGAGCAAGCCTTTCGGGATAAGGAAGAGAAAAACAAGCAACGCACTTGGAAAAGACTTTGATATAAAAAATTGACAAAAGGCTGAAAATGGAATAAAACCAAGACATTCACTAAAATATTAAGTAAAGAAGATGATAAGAGAATACGACATACTTTCTTTAGAAGATGCCGAGACTAGTTACGCACCTTTTAGCGGCGGCAAATTCAAAGGTTTGGTAAAACTTAAAAAGCTGGTTGATAAATATAACCAAAAATTTGGCTTAGATATTGCTATTCCGGAAACTTATGCCATATCATCCGAGGTTTTTGACCGGTATGATATTCTGCATAAAGGCGTTCCGGAGGAGTTGGTTAATAAGGCGATGGAATATGTCGTTAAGCTGGGCGGCAATGTGGCGGTTCGGTCTTCGGCCGATGTTGAGGACGGAATGGGCAAAACTTATTCAGGCCAATTTGCCTCTGTCTTGTCCGTAAAAAACAAAAGCCAGATGTATCAGGCTCTGAGAGAGGTTTACGCCTCGGCAAAGAATGTTGAAGGCAGCAAAATGGCCGTCATCTTGCAAAAGATGGTTGATACGCCAAAAATCGCCGGTGTGGCTTATTCTGAAAGTTGGTACGGCGACCCTTTTGTAGTCTTAAATTATACCAAGAACAAATTTGCGGATAAACTGGTTGCCGAAGGCGGGGATGAAGGATATTTATTTGCGGTCGGCAAATTTTATTCGGATGAAGAAAACAATATTCAGCGCATAAGTTTTAATTCAATTAATGACAATGATAAAAAACTAACCTATTGGCCTCCCATGTACCGAGATATCAGATTGGCCACACCGGAAGACAGACAAAAATATAAGGCACAGTTTAGCTTGGCTGCACTAATAACTTCATTGGAAAAAGACTTGGATTATCCGGTGGATATGGAGTTTGCTGTTTCGCAAACGGGGCAGATTAATCTCTTGCAGCAACGTCCATATTGTTTGCCGGAGTTTTTTATAAAAAATATAGACCTAAAAACAACTTCAGTTTTTTCGCGGCAAAAACCGATTATTGAAGGCAGAGTTGGTTTCGTACGCTACCCGCAACCGTGGTACGCCCAAAAAGATTTTGATATAAATATTTGGAAGTCAAGGGACGGAGACGCGGTGCATGTTTTTACTAAAGATTCGGTTGGTGTCTATCTTGCTTTTGAGGTTTTTTTTCGTGAACACTCGCCTTTTTCGGCGCAATATAATCACATGGGCAATATGTCGCGTGAGAATCTGGACTTCACGGTTTTGGAAACCTTTGGACGCAGCAAAGAATTTGAGCATATTAAGGAAGGTGATTATATGCGCGTAAATCTTGTAAGCGGAAAATTTCAGGTCCGCCCGCAGAATGAAAATAATGCCGCCCGACTTCAGTGGCTGATGAAGCAAAAAGAAAAATAAGGACAGATTAAAAAGACAACAAAACCTCGTCCGTCAAGGCGGGTTTTTTTGTTTTTTGCTTGTAAACTTGCAAGATGAGGTTATTATTTTGCCCAAGGAGAATTTTGATGATTGAAAAATATGAGTTTAAGGGTGAAGAGGCGGGCGTAAGCCTTTTGGTCTTAGCGGCCATTCATGGCAACGAAACCGCGGGAACCAATGCCGCATTTAAGGTAATTAAGGAATTAAACAGTGGCGCACTCAAGCTTAAAAGCGGCCACTTAACCTTGGTCCCGATATGCAACCCAGAGGCTTATAAAAAAGATGAGCGCTGCGTGGAAGAGAACTTGAACAGGGTAATAACTTACCACGCCAATCCAAAAACTTATGAGCAAAAACTAGCCAACGAGATTTACCCCCTGATTCAAAATCATCAGATTATGTTAGACCTGCATTCCACCCATTGTGTGGGTGATGTTCCTTTTGCTTTTTGCGATTATCCGAATGAAGATAATCAAAAGCTCATCTCCGCGCTGGAGGTGGATTTTGTTTTGGAAGGTTGGCCGAAAATCTATAGTGGGGAAAGTGCCATTCAGGATTTCTCCACCGAGCAATGCGCACATATTTTGGGCAATACGGGCACAACGGTTGAATGCGGTTACCACAAGTCCCCCGCGGCGGTGGATTTAGCTTATAAGGCGATTAAAAGCACTTTAGCTGTATTTGGGTTGATAGAGCATAATCAGCTCAAAACCCACCCCAAAAAGCATATCCAGATGGATAGCTACGTACTCAAGACAAAAGAAGGCAAGCTTTGCAAAAATTACAAACATCTGGACCCGATAAGCCGTGGAGAAAAAATCGCCGTTTATGCAGACGGAGAAGAACTATATGCGCCGGCAGATGGTTTTATTCTGCTTCCCAACAGCCAAGCAGATATCAATACCGAATGGTATTATCTCGGGCATTAAAAAAGCAAAAGCCGGAAGATAAAAAACATCTTCCGACTTTTATAAAATTAGGGCTTAAGAATCAAAATAGCCATATACACCGCCATTACAGCACTTATAACCAGACATATAAACATCAGAAAAATGCAGGCTAGCACAGGAATAAGTGGCAAATAAAACGCTATTACATTGAGGACAATACAACATCCGAAACAGATACAGCCGATATTACAAACAATCAGGAGTTTTCTCAGTTCCGGTTCCGAAACAAGCAAAGCTTTCTTATACATATAGCTTCTTGAAGCAGTCCATGTTGCGCCAAAAATTCCAAAAAGTATTCTTGTTATCTCAAAGTTTAGATTAAAGGTATCGGATAAAAGCACAACAATAAAAAGACTGATATTTATGCAGCGAAGAAACCTAAACTGCCAATCAAAGTCTATCCAGTCTCCAATTCTTTCGAGAACTTTGCATAAATAGTCCAGCGAACGTAAGAATATTGTTTTTTTCATAAGCCAATATATTTTAGGTTAATAATAAAATCCATAGCTTTCAGCCCAACAAGACCGAAGGCATTTTATTAAAGGTATGCAGCGCAAGCAACATAACAATAAAGATTTAATCTTTCATAATAAAAGTTTGACATAATTTTTAATTTGTTAAGGAATTATATAATATTTTATAATAAAAGCGAAATTTTTTTGTGATTTAATTTATAAAAAAACACCCTTAACTTAAAAAGCTAAGAGTGTCTGTTTTTTAGAATTTAATTTTTCAAATTAATAACGGGAAGTGTTGGAACCCAACTATTATTTGAAGCAATTATCTCCCTTTTAAAATCATAATAGTATTGTAAATGCTCTCTATTACCAGGGTGTTCAATAGCGAGATATAACTGGTCATCATCACCCAATCTTTTCTTCTCAAGATAAAAAGATATCTTATCATAATCAGTAAGATGTTCTTTAAGCATTTCAAACTGATTTTGTATTGGCAAAGAACCTATTATACCTCTACCAAAGGCTTCTTTACAATACTTGAAAGCTTCACCACATTTAGGGCTATCAATACGAGAAGGCAGAGCAAACACCGTATCACCAATAACTATTCCGATAGGACAACGCTCCAATCCTTTTTTATAATACTCAAGGTCGTCAGACATTGTCTTATCATCATAGTAAACTTCTAATGGAAATTTTTTAGTTGATTCAATACTGCGATTAAAAACCTGCAAATCATTTATGGTAACCCCCATAACTTCCATCAATCTTAAAATAGCTTGTACTTTTTCTTCCATAAGGCAATATATTTTAGGTTAATAATAAAATCTCAATATAATACAAAAGATTTTTTTATATTATATTTTTTTTCCGAAAGATGCAAGATGGATTTTTACAAAGAGCTGACCTTGTCATTTGAAAAATAAGCAAAGTTAAGAGATTTTGTCCGGCTTGTTGTTTGTTTTTCAAAAATCAAACTTTGGGTTTCTTTGTTAAGACTAACGCCTTTGTAGCCGTTTTGGATCAGATATTGCATTTTGTTAAATAAAGACGGAATTCTGGCATGTATATTTTCACCCAAAAACAAACTGTAAGTCTGGTGATTGTTGTTGGCAGCCCGCAGATTGGGGGTATTGGAATGAGCAATTTCCTTTTCCAAATAAATAACTTTTGCGGCGTCAACAGGGTCAAGGTCTACCTTGGTAATGGACATTCCGTGGTGTAAGGCATTAATCCAGCTTGCCGGATTATCTACGGCAATTTGGATAATGGCGTGTGTCCGACCGTTATCAAGAGCGTGCCCCTCAATATATTCCAACATCTTTTTCATCAGGCTGGATCCCCGATAAGCCGGATCAACCAAAATTGCCTCATACAAAACCAAATCTTTGTTTTCCAAGTCGGGCTTAAACTCGGGCATATCTCTTTCTTCACCGTTTTGCGGCATATTGAAAACCGTTTGCGCAATTAAGACATCACCGTCAAAAACACCGAGCATATTGGAGCTTTTGCCATCAAGTGATTTCATATAATCTTCGGCGGTTCTGTGCAGAATAAAATGCTGCTCGTCAGGGTGCAATCCGCTGATGATTTTTTCTTGCAGCTTCATAACATCTGCTAAGTTGCTGATATCTAATTTTTTAACTGTTAAATGTTTTTTGTTCATTGAGACCTCTGAATAACTGATAAATTTTTCACAAAAAAAAGATTTGAGCAAAACTCAAACCTTGCGACAGACAAAACCTAAAAAGGTAAAGTCATCGTCGCATTATCAGTCTGCGCAAACGCAGAGATGTTTGTCTCAAATTGTTCATCTTAAACCAATATAAATTAACACTGAGAAGCAATATTGCAGATTTCTTTGTCTTTGTAAAGAAATTTTTTCTAAAAAAATAAAGCCGAGATTTTTCCCTCTCGGCTTTATCCTACTTTTCTTATTTCAGATTTTCCTTAAAGAATTGTGTGATTTTATCAAAAGGAATTTTTTCAAGATTATCGTACAAATCCACATGGTTTGCATCCGGAATAATCATCAGTTCCTTATTTTTGCCTTTAAGTTTTTTGAACGCATCTTCACTAAAATAACGACTATGCGCTTTTTCGCCGTGAATCATCAAAACAGGCGTCCTGATTTCGTTGCTGTAAGACAAAATCGGCATATTAATAAAAGACAGCGCATAAGTCATATTCCAGCCCGTATTAGAGTTTTTGGAGCGTTTATGATAACCGCGCGGCGTTTTATAATAATCATAATAGTCCTTAACAAACTGCGGTTCATCATCAGTCAACTTATCGGGTAGTCCGGCTTCGGGGGCATAAGTTCCGTTCTTAAAGTCAGAGGTTCTCTGTGCATTAAGTTTTTCTTTGAGAGCAAAGCGTGCATTTTCGTCCATGGCATCAAAATATCCGTTGGCGTTCACGCGGCTCATATCATACATGGTTGCCGTAACCGTTGCCTTGATTCTCGTATCCATAGCGGCAGCATTAAGCGCAAATCCGCCAAAACCGCATATTCCGATAACACCGATTTTATCCGCATTTACAAAAGGCAAGTTGCTCAAAAAGTCAACGGCGGCACTCATGTCTTCCGTATTAATATCCGGCGAGGCGACCAAACGCGGTTTGCCGCCGCTTTCGCCAGTATAAGATGGGTCAAAAGCCAAGGTAACAAAACCTTTTTCAGCCATTGTCTGCGCATATAAGCCGGAAGATTGTTCTTTAACCGCGCCGAAAGGTCCGGAGACGGCAATGGCAGGTAACTTTTCTTTACCCATATTTTTAGGAGTATAAAGGTCGCCGACCAACTCTATTCCGTAACGATTAACAAAAGAAACTTTTTTAACATCAACTTTGTCGCTTTTGGGAAAGGTTTTATCCCAACTATGGCAGGAATAATATTTCCAAACACCTGCACAAGCCGCAATCACGAATAAAGACAATAAAATTTTCATATTTTTCTCCCAAATATTAAGAACAAATATTCTAATAACGCATATATCGTAATTGCTAGAGTATACTCTAAGTCAATATTTAATTTGATTTTTTTTATAAATTGGGAAATATTTGTAAGAAAGAATTATAAAGAAGGAAGAAGAGATATGTCAAAAGAAGATAAAATGCTAAATGTTGCCGAGCTTGAACAAAAAAACATCATTGCCAACAGTCCTTTGTCTGAAGCAGACTTGCACAAGGCTGAACAGATTTTGCTCAACATTCATGACAAGACGGCCGAGAGCATAAAAAAAGGTAAAGGCCCGTTCTATGCCGAAATTTATGATGCGGAAGGCAATCTGGTTGTTGCTGCCTCAAACAGCGTGGTGGAGGATAATTGCGCTTTGTACCATGCCGAGGTCAACACGCTTCGCTTGGCACACCAAAAGTTTGGCGAATATGACTTGTCCAAACATAATCTGACCATCTATGTCAATGCCGAACCCTGTGTTATGTGTACCGGCGCAATAATGTGGTCTGGGGTCAAGACGGTTTTTTACAGCGTACCGTCCAAAGATGTTGAACAAATTACGGGTTTTGATGAAGGCTATAAACCGGACTGGGTCAATGAGTTCAAAAAGCGCGGGATTAAGGTCTATGGCAATATTGAATCGGCCAAAGGCTGTCAGGTTTTGGAAGACTATGTTAAAGAAGGCAACAAAATCTATAAGCCCGAGAGATAAGAATAAGCTTGTCTTGAGCTCAAATTGATGATACATTGTAGCCAAATCAAATATAATTAAGATAAGCCTATGGAAACAAAACTAAATTCTCAAAATTTGGATGGCTTGGTAAAAATTACCGACCCGCATTTTATCGTAGATTTAATGTATGCATCAACATCGCATAATATGACAGGTGTTGCTGTTTATGCGGATTTAGGTTTAGGCAATCAAGCCTATGTTCATCCGAATTTGTGGCAAGCTCTGCAAAGACTGATACCTTATCTGGACAAGACGGGGCGCAAGCTCAAAATTTATGATGCTTGCCGTCCGGTGGAAGCTCATGAAAAATTATTTGCACTCATTCCGCAAGATGGTTTTTTCATTGCCGATGCTTCGCGTTCACCGCATTGTCGTGCTACGGCTGTGGATGTCGCATTGGTGGAAAAAGACGGCAAAGAGCTCACTTATCCGACTTTGGTAGATGCTTATGATGAGCATTTTGCCAAGGAGGTTCAGGCAGGCAATTTGCAAGGCTTTTTTGCTTACTTAAAACAAGCCTCGCATAACTATACCAATCCTGATATGCCGGAAGCCATCAACAACCGCAACGAGTTGCGAAAACTTATGGAAGACATTGGCTTGGTGCCGGTTCCAAGATTGCATGAATGGTGGCATTACGAACTTCCTGATGCCCGAAGCGAAAAATATCCGCTGATTAGGTTAGGGTAGAAGATGAAAAAGAAAAAAGGCGTACTCAAAAACTTGGGTGCGCCTTTTTGTTTTGCTATCAGAAAAGACCGGAGATTTTGCCGTCCTCGTCAACATCAATCTGCTCGGCGGCAGGGTGTTTGGGCAACCCCGGCATGGTTAAGATATTTCCGGCCAAAGCCACTACAAAACCCGCACCGGCGGAGAGGCGCACGTCATTAACCGTAAAGTTAAAGCCTTGCGGTGCGCCTTTTAGTTTTGGGTCATCGGAGATAGAGTTTTGCGTTTTGGCGATACAAACCGGAAGATTGGCATAACCGTTGTTTTCATATTCTGCAAGTTTTGCCAAAGCTTTTTCGGAGAAAGTAACTTCGCCGGCACGATAAATTTCTTTAGCAATGTGGCAGATTTTTTCTTTCAGCGGCAAGTCTGTTTCATATAAGGGACCAAAGTTTTCGGGCTCATCAGCGGCGCGGACCACTTCAAAGGCCAGAGCCAAAGCGCCTTTACCGCCCAATTCCCAACAGTTTGTAACAATGGCGGAAACGCTGATTTCGGAGCATAATTCTTGGAGCAGGTTTAGTTCGGAGGCGCTGTCGGTAACAAAGCGGTTGACGGCCACGATAGCTGGCACGCCGAATTTTGCCACATTTTCCAAATGGACACGAAGGTTGGCAAAACCTTTGCGCAAAGCCTCCAAGTTTTCTTCGCCGAGTTTGTCTTTTTCAACACCGCCGTGCATTTTGAGCGCGCGGATGGTGGCGACCACAACCACGGCATCGGGCTTAAGATTACCGATTTGGCATTTAATGTCAAAAAACTTTTCCGCGCCCAAGTCTGCGCCGAAGCCTGCTTCCGTAACCACATAGTCAGCCAAGCGTAAGGCTGTTTTTGTTGCGACAATACTGTTGCAACCATGTGCAATATTCGCAAAAGGTCCGCCATGAACCAGAGCCGGAGTTTTTTCCAAAGTCTGCACGATGTTAGGGCGAATAGCATCTCTGAGCAAAGCCGCCATAGCCCCGACAGCCTTAATCTCCTTGGCGGTAACATAGCGCCCGTCATAGGTTTTGCCGATAACGATGTTTGATAAGCGTTTTTTAAGGTCGGTTATATCTTCCGCCAAGCATAAGATAGCCATAATCTCGGAGGCAACGCTGATGTCAAAACCGTCCCGACGCGGCATTCCGTCAGCCGCACCGCCCATAGCAATTTCCACAGCGCGTAAGGCGCGGTCATTAAGGTCCAGACAACGCCGCCAACAAATACTTTGCGGATTGATATGAAGCTCGTTGCCTTGTTTGATATGGTTATCAATCATAGCGGCTAAGAGGTTGTTTGCGGCCGTAATGGCGTGAATATCGCCCGTGAAATGCAAATTGATTTCTTCCATCGGCACAATTTGGGCATAACCGCCGCCGGTTGCGCCGCCTTTAAGACCAAAACACGGACCGAGCGAAGGCTCTCGCAAAGCAAGCATAACATTTTTGCGGCTGCGTTGCAAAGCATCAGCCAAGCCGATGGATATCGTAGATTTTCCTTCTCCGGCGGGAGTAGGGGTAATAGCGGTAACCAAAATAAGCTTACCTTTAAGCGGAGCTTTAGAAAGTTCTTTAAGTTTTTCAAAGCTTATTTTTGCCTTATATTTGCCGTAAAGCTCCACATCATTTTCAGATAAGTTGGCTTTTTGCGCAATATTCAAAATCGGTTCAGGTTGATTTTGTTGCGAAATTTCAATATCAGATAGCATACACCCACTCCTTAAAATAAACTCTTACACTACTATTATTGATATGTTTGTCTCAAAATCAACCTTAACTTCAAACATATCCCCCAAGACATAAAGCAAAGGAAGTATATAATTACCTTTTGCGCATAAAAGAAAACCTCTCTGCTTTTCACAAGCAAAGAGGTTTCCTTTTATTTTAGAGGACTTTATTCAAGTTCCAACGCCGTCCGCGGAGTGGCAAAGTTACCACTCTTTAGAGCTTCCTTGATAGCCTCGTTCCATACAAACGAGCCATCCTTGTTGTACATTGTCTGTACAGGGATAGCCTTGTATGAGAACATAGGCATATCTAAAAGCTCCTCAATGGAGATTTTGTTCTCCCACAGAGCGCGCAGCATAAAGAAATACTGCTTCGGCTCGTCACGGGTTTCTCTAATCTCTCCGTTTGCCTTCTGCAGAAGGAGCCAGTTTGTGGCTTCAGCGAAGTTTCCTTCGTTGACCTTCTGTAAGAAAGTTGAGCGTACAAATCCATTTTTACCCATACGCATCGCCGCAAGGGTAAGTACAGCCATCTGCTGTTCAGAAAGCTGCAATTCAGGATTCAAATTTTCAACGACTAAGGGTTTCCAGTCGCTGGATACAATTTTTACAGATTCCTCATAAGTGAGGCCTGCAAAATTGTAATCCTTGACGGACTTGTCGTTAATAAATTTGAAACCCACCAATGCGCGTGGGCAGTTTTCATTTACTTTTTCTTGCACACCGTCCAGATATGCTCTGGCGATGATGACCTTATCAAATGACAAGTCATATACGGTGTACACGGTTTCTTCAGCTTTCTCTCTCTCATCACCACTACAGCTTCTCCAGCAAAGGAGGCCGAGCAGCAATGCCAAAAGAGCCAAAAGCATCCACCACCAATTACGCTTGCTCTGCTGGTTTTCGGATCTGCGTCTAAAGAGATTGCGGAACAATCCCTTCAAATAAGCCCAAACCACAGCTGCAATACCCAGCAAGCTGAGTAGCAGCCACAGCCAGTTTTCACCAATCCAAGAGAACATTGGCAGAAGGACAGCGTCCCAAAGCCAGCATGCTCCCTGAAAGAGCAGATAAAGCACGGCGGCAACCAACGCAAGCGCAGCTGCCAAAATTAACACTTTCGCTACAGTTAAGAGATTGTAGCGAATTATTAATTCTCCACGATACCACTTGCCGTCAAACGGCTTAATTTGAATTGTTTTCATTTTTTTTGTTTTTTATTAGTTATACAGAAAATACTCCCAAATTATAAGCATAAAAAAAGTTTATTATCTGAGCGGAATTCAATGGTATAACAACAAAAACCATGAAAACAAATCTCTAATAATAAACAACAGCTTATAATATCGAAGTTCATACTATCACATTTTTAGACAGAAGACAACAATAAATAAGGGCGTTTTAAAAATTTTTGTCTAATCTAGCCGACAATAAAAATTTTTGCATATCCTCTTGATTTCGTCATTTTTGTTTCTTACCTAAAACTTAGAAAGTGATAAATTTTTAATGGAGGAAAAAATGTCTGATTCACTAATTACACGCAAAGAACACAGCCACAATACTCCGATGCATTATGGTTATCGCAAAGATTTGAATGATTTGGTCAACAGCTTTTTCAACGGCTGGCTTGAGCTTCCGACCGAAAACGCTGCATTCAAGAATATGGAACCAAAAATTGAGGTCTCAGAAAATGAAAATGACGTAACCGTCTGCGCCGAGCTTCCGGGCATCTCAGAAAAAGATGTTGACTTGGAAATCTCTTCTGATGGCTACTTAACCTTGTCCGGTGAAAAACACCAAGAGAAAAAAGAACATTCAAAAGGCAGCTATTTTTCAGAGATTTCTTACGGCTCATTCAAAAGAACCATTCCTCTGCCTTGGGATTTGAAGTTTGATGATGCCAAAGCCGACTTTGAAAACGGTGTATTGAAAGTCTTTATTCCGAAATCTCAGGAAGAAAAAAGCCGCAAGAAAAAAATTACCATCAACCGCAAATAAGCCTTTGCGGCACAAAAAAAACAGCGCTCCGAAAGGGCGCTGTTTTTGTTTAAGGGAAAATTTTTTTTTATTTCTGCATATGTCGGGCGGCAGCCGCGACAAATGCTTCAAAAATTCTTTTACATCTGGCATTTCCCTTATTCGCCAGATTTTCGGGGTGGAATTGTACGCCTAAAACGAAGTCGCACCATGGCTCCTTCGGTTCAATAGCCTCTACGGTGCCATCCTCTGCTATTGCCGATACTGTCAGTTCATCGCCAAGAATATTAGGGTTGACCGCTTCATTGTGACGCGAGTTGACCATCAACTCTCTTGGTCCCACAATATCCGCGAGCAGAGAACCTGCTTGAATGCGGACGGAGTGAGCCTCATCATTCCCCGGAAGCTTGTGTCCGTTTATTTTTGCAAGCAGCAGAGAACAATATTTCACCGCCAAAAGCTGCATTCCGGCGCAAATCCCCAACAATGGAAGTTTGTTCTCTTCGGCATATTTAATCATATCAATATATGCCTGCGTACGGGCGTTGATTGTGTCATCTCCTTCAAACTGTCCGTACCAACAGTCTGGAGTTTTGAACGCGCCGCCGGGGAGCAAAATTGCATCCGGCTTCAAAATAGACAGCTTATGATATACATCATCAAAGCCAAACTGCACGGGGATACCTCCGGCATCTTCTATTGCTTTGTTGTAACTGTCGTTTGTCTCGTATAATCCGTTTTCAGTACCAAGAAGTAAGGCAACAACGGGTTTTTCACTTTTCTTAATCAGGGCATTCTCCCAAAAAATAAGAGCCATAAGTTTAAAGTTTAAGTTAATAATAGGGTTATTTGTAGCGCCCAATATAGCTCATTTTCACCCTTATGGCAAGAATATTTTACACTTTAAGTCAAATTTTTGTCCAAATAAGAAGAGGGACCCCGTTTCAGAGCCTCTCTTCTGTTATGCTTTATTTGCCGTTAAAGGCTTTTTTATAAACTTCCAAGACAAGCTCTTTGCTGCAGGGGCGAGGGTTGCCGCCGGTGCAGACATCAGCCATTGCCGCCTCGGCCAAAGCTTCCAGGTCTTCTTTCTTCACGCCGATTTCCTTAAGTGTCTTCGGAATCCCCACATCTTTGGAAAGTTTCTTAACCGCCTTAATTGCGGCTTCCCGATATTCGGCTTGCTTCATTTCATCAACTTTCTTCACACCCATTGCCTTAGCAATATCGCGGAATTTTGTGCCCGTGTAGGGAGCGTTAAATTCCATCACATAAGGCAGCAAAACAGCGTTTGCCACGCCATGCGGCGTATCATAAAAAGCCGAGAGCGGATGCGCCATTCCATGAACCACACCCAAGCCCACATTAGAAAAAGCCATACCGGTAACATATTGTCCCAGAGCCATACCTTCGCGCCCGTCTGGGTCGTTTTCAACGGCTTTGCGCAAGTTTTTTGCAATCAGCTCAATCGCTTTTAGGTTGAGTGTATCCGCCAGCTCCCAAGCACCGAGTGTCGTATAACCCTCAATCGCGTGTGTCAGGGCATCCATACCCGTTGCCGCAGTCAGGCCTTTAGGCATACTGGACATCATATCCGGGTCAACAATAGCCACAACCGGAATATCATGCGGGTCAACGCAAACAAACTTGCGGCGTTTCTTTTCGTCCGTAATCACATAATTGATGGTTGTTTCGGCAGCTGTTCCGGCTGTTGTGGCAATCGCGATAACCGGCACGCTTTTATTTTTGGTCGGAGCCACACCTTCCAAAGAAACCACATCGGCAAATTCGGGGTTGTTGATGATAATACCAATACCTTTAGCTGTGTCTTGCGGAGAGCCGCCGCCAATGGCAATCATATAGTCGGCTTTGGCTTTCTTGAAAGCCTTAACGCCCTCTTGCACAATCTCCACACTCGGGTTGGCCTTAACCTTGTCAAAAATCTCATAAGACATTTTGTTCTTGTCCAAAATATCCGTAACTTTCTTAACCACCTTAAACTTAACCAAGTCGGCATCGGTAACAATCAAGGCTTTCTTAAAACCTCTGCTTTTAACCTCAGGTACAAGCTCGTTTACTGCGCCATGTCCGTGATAACTTGTTTCATTCAAGATAAAACGTTTAGCCATAACAACCTCCTGCATAATTAATGATTCGGCGTTTAATATAGCTGCAAAAGTTTAAAATTTTATAACAACGCTTCTTTGCTAAAGAGAACGGCATAAACAATGAGCGCATAGCGAAAGACCTTGCCCAAAAGCATAGAGAAGGCGACAATACTTTGCTTGGCGCGCACATATCCCAAGCCAAAAGCAATTAAGTCTCCGATAAGCGGTAAAAAGCTGAAAAAAGCCATCCCCGCACCATATTGCGCCAAATTAAGTCGGAGCTTATCAAATTTCTCGGGGCTCATTTTAAGATATTTTTTTGCCCATTCAATTTTGCCCAACCGCCCGAGCCAATAATTTGTCATTCCGCCGAGCCAGTTTCCGATTGAGGCAAACAGCAAACAAAGCCACACGTCAAAATCCATGGCAATCATCATCGCAAACAAAGGCTCCGAGCCCACGGGCAAAATTGTCGCCGCCAAAAAAGCCGCGGCAAACAAGCCAAAATAACCATAGTTAACAAACTCTTCCATCTCATCTCCATTGTTTTTTAGCAAGATATGCAAAGAAAATGCGCTTGGCAAGCATTTAATGTTTGACAGATAGACAAAAACGCATTAACTTGAAACACAAGTTTTTTTTATAATTAAATCTCTAAGTATATGGAAAGAAAATTGATTCCGGGAATCTTTATTCCTTATTTTTCGGCAGATTTTATGCTGGATGCCGAGAGTGAAATTAAACATCTGTTGGGCAAAACCAAAAACATTTTGCAGAGTTATTTTTTGCAACGTGGCGATTTGTACTATGCTTGCGAGCAGGGATGTGAAGACAACAAGATGGTGTTTGGACTGTTTTATCTGCCCCTTCATCCCAACCAAATGTCGTATAAATCCTCCCTTGAAGATATTTGTCGTCTAACCGGCAATATATCGTTGAGTGATACGGTTTATACCGTGCCTTTGAATAATGTTGCTTCCGGTGGTACGGGGCTTGTAACCAAGTCTTTGTTGCTTGAGGGTAATATTTCGGTGGAGCAAGTCGCCGAAATTTTAAAAGCATTCCGTTCACATTGTGGGTTAATGACATCTCTGATTCAGGTTTGGACAGATCACGGATGTGAGGTTCATGGCACATCGCCTTTGAGCCTTGAGGGAAATCCGTCTTTAGCTTGGCAGAACTATATGAGCAAGGCTGTTCGCACTGTTTTGCCGCAAGTAACGCCGATGTTTTATCAGACATGGTCAACCAATGCGGAACTGACCAAGAAGCTGACCGGCAAAGGCCGAGATGTTTCGCCCGAGCGTGAAGCCGAATATGCGCGCTATTCACGCAAAGCGCAATAAGGAAGCCGGAAACTAAAAAACGCCCCGCGGATAACCTCCGTCGGGCGTTTTCTTTTGCTTGCATTCCTTTCATAAATATTCTAAGCTGACAAAAAAACATTGCAAAGGAGAGAAAAATGAAAGCGATTTTTTACATCATTCTTTTGGCAGCCTTAGGTTATGGCGGAATGTATATTTATGAAAACTATTTGAAAGAGTCTGTTGACCACACCATTACCAACACGGTCAATTTTGCAACAGACGCCAATGTCAAAAATTTTAATACTAACGCCAATGCTGTAAGATAAACAAAAAAAGAACCTCCGTAAAGAGGTTCTTTTTTTTGTGTTAGCTTTCAAAGCGGTCGAAAAGTTCTTTGAGCTCATTGAGCTTTTGGTCTCGCTCTTCGGGCGAGGCAAAAGATTGCGCCACGCAAGATTGCAAATGTGTTTTTAAGACGTTGCTTTCCACCGCGCGGATTGCCGAACGCGTTGCCCGAAGTTGAATCAAAATATCGGGGCAATAACGTTGCTCCTCAATCATTTTTTTGATTCCCTCAAGCTGCCCGATAATCCGGTTTAGGCGCGGAATCTCCTGCTTATGGCAGGGGTGCTGTGGCTTATCGCTCATCGGTTTGACTCACTTTTTGTGGCAGCAGCATTTCTTTTCGCCGCATTTTTTCTCTTTTTTATTATCTTTGCAGCATTCTTTGCCTTCGCCGCATTGGTGGTTTTCATCACACTTGCAGTTATCGCCGCAGGTGCAGTTCGGGTTTTTACATTTAGGATTATTACAAGCCATTGTTTATTCTCCAAAAATTAAAATTAAAACCTCTTAAAAGGTGTCCCTATTATACCATATGGGGGTATATTGTCAAATAAAAAATGCTTGCCTAAAAACTTTAATGTTATATCTTATAACGCCGGAGGTGCCATGCAGACCGACCAAAAGATTATTTATCATATTTATCCGCTGGGCTTTTGCGCTGTAGAAGAACACAACGACTTTCAGGCAAAGCCGATTACACGCATCAACAAAATCATAGAGTGGTTGCCGCATATCAAGTCCTTGGGGTGTAATACTTTACTCTTAGGACCGATATGGGAGTCTTCCGCCCATGGCTATGACACGTCGGATTATTTAACGTTGGATAGACGTTTGGGAAATAATGCTGATTTTAAGTCTGTTGCCGATTCTGTTCATCAGGGCGGAATGTTGCTGGTTTTGGACGGCGTGTTTAACCATGTCGGGCGAGATTTCTTTGCCTTTCGCGATGTTAAAGAGAATAAGCAAAATTCGGCTTATAAGGATTGGTTCAGCATAGATTTTTCTTCAAATAATGCTCATAACGATGGTTTCAGCTACCATGCTTGGGAAGGCTGCGACGATTTGGTAACCTTAAACCTCAACAATCCGGAGGTTCGGGCATATCTGCTCAAAGCCGTTGAGTTTTGGATTAAAGAGTTTGATATAGACGGCTTGCGCTTGGATGTTGCTTATTGTCTGAATATGGATTTTATGCAGGAACTGCGTGACTTCACTTTAAAACTCAAGCCCGATTTTTGGCTTTTGGGCGAGGTTATTAAGGGTAATTACCGCCGCTGGCTCAGACCAAAATTGGTTGATAGCGTAACCAATTATGAATGCTGGAAAGGTCTGTGGTCATCATGCAACACGCATAATATGTTTGAGATAGCCCATTCTTTGGACAGACAGTTTGGTGAAGACGCAGTCGGTATATATAAAGGTTATTTGCTTTATAATTTTGCCGAAAACCACGATGTCAGCCGTCTTATATCAACCTTAAAAGACAGTCGCCACTTGCCGATACTATATACTATGTTATATACAATCCCCGGAATCCCATCGCTTTATTATGGCGGCGAATGGGGGGTAAGCGGACGAAAAAACGATGGGGACAAAACCTTGCGTCGCTGCTTGG
Organism: uncultured Alphaproteobacteria bacterium; assembly: GCA_944392155.1. GTDB lineage: Bacteria > Pseudomonadota > Alphaproteobacteria > RF32 > CAG-239 > Scatacola_A. The sequence continues at coordinate 18,939 of CALXVR010000029.1, forward strand.
AGTTAAGAGAAGACAATAAGCTGACGGAGGTTATCAAAAAACTTTCCGCTTTGAGAGAAAAATATCCGCATTTATTGGATGCTCCCTATCAAAAATCAGCCCTCGGTAATGAGTTTTTAAGCTTTTTCCGCAATAATTTGTACATCGCCGTTAACATCGGTAATACAGCGGTTGAACTGGATGCGCCTTTTGGCAAATTAGTGCTTCCGCCTGTTTCTGCGGTTGTTTATGATATCGGCGGAGAATGTCTTTTTTCGGTTGAAAATTTTTTGCTGTAAGGATTAATTATGACCCGCCGTATCCGTTTTATCTTGTTGCTGGCGATATTTATCGGCGGCTATGCCTCTTTGTCGTTAGAACTTATTGTCTTGCGCCAATTAAGTGGTTTTGTCGGCTCAACGGCTATCACCACCTCAATCGTCATCGGCATCTTTTTGGCTTTTATGTCTTGGGGTTATTGGCGGGGATCCGAACTTCCCTTAAGCCAAAATTCCGTCCGACAAACAACCGCGCATGATTTTGCCACGGTTGCTTTGATGGTTGTTTTGGCATCAAGCTACATTTTGCTGGATATGTATTTTGGTTTTATGAGTGCCTTGGGTATAAAGTCAAATGTACTTAAAACCTTTATTTATTCTTTGGCGTTTTTGTCGGGCGGACCATATTTATTTGGCAAAATAACAGCCTTAATCAGCCGTTGCTTGAACCGCTATAATCGCAACTGCACCGGCAAAATAATGGCCATAGACACCATCGGTTCGGTGCTGGGGTCAATTTTAACCACTTTGGTAATTATGCCTTTTATCGGGGTTAATCATACAATCATTGTCGTTGTGGCGGCGGCGGTCGCTGCTTCGGTAATTTTAGCCAAAAGAGCCGCGTGGTATTGGTTGGGGCTGACAATAATTTTGGCTTATATGCTCAACCGCAGTAGCTTGTTGCATGAGGTGTATGATATTGTGGAGAACAACGCCGTTTCCACCATCTCCATTTTAGATACGGATGATGGCAAAGCACGCGCGATGGTCATCAACGGCGGCAATTCTTCCAAAATATCAGAGGACAAAGACCTGTGGTTTGGCTATGTGCGCTATGTTCAGGACAATTTTATTGAAACCCTGCCCAAAGATGCAAAGAAAGATATTCTGATTTTGGGCGCGGGCGGTTTTACCATGGGCGAGGGGGATACTTTTCATAATTATACCTTTTTAGACATTGATAAGTCGCTTTTGAAAATCTCGGAAGAAAAGTTTTTAGAGCACAAATTAGATGCCAACAAAAAATTTGTAGTGGAAGATGCTAACCAGTTTTTAAAAGACAGCGAACAAAAATATGACCTGATTGTGCTGGATACTTATTCATCTATGGGCATTATTCCGATGGACCTAATCACCAAGGAATACTTTATCCGTGTCAAAAATAACCTGAAAAAAGGCGGCATTGTGGTTATGAATATTTTAACCAGCCCGAATTTTAGCAACGCCTTTGCCATAAATTTGGATAACACCATACGTTCCGTCTTTACGCATAGCTTATCCAGACAAGTTATCGGCAATTTTAACGCTTGGGGACATCAGCGCGCCAATGTCATATATGTTTACTATGATGTCGCGGATAAGGGCGGAATTTATACCGCCGACAAAAACGCCGTTTTTTACGATATGTAGTGAAAGTCTTGTAAAAAAACTCCCTTGCGTTTAACAACACAAAGGAGTTTTCTTTAAGGTACCACCGGAGGATTAATAGACTGCCACAATCCCCGATGTGTAGATGACGTTTTCTCTGGTGAACTTAGCCAGAGAACAGTTGTTTCTTAAATATTGAGAAACAACACTATAAGCAGCATCCAGCATTTGTTTGTCAGCATCTTTTACAAAAACCGGATTTTTTACTTCAGAGAGCGTTTTTTCAATAAACGCTATTTGTTGCTTCACGCTTGTTGTCTGTTCCATGTCTTGGAGAATTTTCAAATCTTTTTCCAAGAGAGGAACAAATTCGTCTTTGTTTTCCGCCTTAAAGGCAATCACAAAGACTTCATTATTTTCTGAGCGGAGCGTACCAACCCAGAAAAAATTCATATTAGTTTTCACATTCTTAACCGGCACAAGCAAAGTGCCTTGAAAACGAAATTCTTTTGTTTCCATTTTTTCAAAGTGTTAATATTAATAATAGAGTTATTTGCTCATTTACTATGCCTCTAAATAATGTTTTAGTCAAGACAAAATTTGACAAAACAATATTTTGTTATCTTAAAAATTGTTGGTATGTTTTATTGCGTCTTAAAAATTGTATGTGTTTTTGTTATATGAAAATTATCACTTGCCATAAGTGTACCCAAAATCCGAAGATTAAGTTCTTCGGATTTTTTTGTTTAAATTGTTAACGAAAGGGCACAAAATAACAAATTTAATTCAATATATTGCTCAAGAAGATCCAGAAGAAGAACTTAAAAAGCAAAACAAAAACTCTACCTATACAGGAACAATGAATAAATATCTTAATTTTATCAAGAATAATCCTCAATATAAGGAATTTTATGATGCCTTAGAAAAGTCAGGAGGAAATAAAGCCGCTACCTTGCTAGATCCAAATTTTGTTAAAGTGTGGAAAGAGTTATCTAAAAATGATAATTTTAATAATTCACAATATAATTTCATTGTCAATACACACCTGCAACCTCTTTTTAATTCTGTTCGGAATAAAGAATTTTTAGATATTGATAACAGACATCCTGTTGTTAAAGATGCATTATACTCGATGAGTGTACAACATAGAAAGGCTGCACAAATTGTGAATAACACATTGCAAGAACTACAAAACAATAATATTAAGATTGATGATGCAACTTTACTTAAGGCTTTGTATAAAAAACGTGCAGATTATGTAAATTCATTATCTGTTAGCCAACATCCAGGAGATGGAAAAATAACCCAGAATGAAAAAGATAACATTGTTAATAAACGTTATCCCAATGAATTAAAAGAAGCCTTAAAATATCTAGGACAATAATAAATTAATGGCGGCTTAAAAATTAAAGCCGCCATTTTTGGCTTCTAAAACATCAACCAATAAATTATACATATCCCCATTTAATCTATGCTCCAGCATTAATTTACCTAAAGACGTATCATTTTTATATTGATTTTTACATTCCTGTTCACCACCATCTTCCGAACAAAAATATAAGGATTTATATAAATTAAATCTCGCATTTTCATCTGTTTCTATATTTTTAGTGAAATAATCAATTTCTTCTGGTTGTAAGTAATCTTGAATTTGCTTCAAGATATTATCCTTAATACAATTTTTAATTTTACGCACGCGTTCAACATCGGCAATATTGCCAATAATTACGTTATTTTC
>CALXVR010000030.1 GCA_944392155.1 uncultured Alphaproteobacteria bacterium
TATTAATGAGACTACAATTTTTTTTGTCTACCATTAATGAGCCTACAAATTTTTTCCGCAAAAAAACATAAGGCACATACTCACGATATGCACATTGGAAGCATCGCGATATAACAATGGTTCGTGCCGCAGCCAATGAGGCGGTCAAGCTGGCAACAGCTTGAAGCAACGCGATATAACAATGGTCGCCAAAGCAACCAGTGAGCGCTCAAGGGCGTCCCCCTGTCAAGCTGGCAACAGCTTATTAGTTCTGCTCTATGGGAAGATAAATTGTAAAAGTAGTTCCGTTATAAGAAGTTGAGTTAACGGTCAAGTTTCCTTTGTGGCGTAAGATAATGTGCTTGGCAATAGAAAGACCGAGACCTGTTCCTTTTATGTTAAGGTCTTTATGTTCCTGCAAACGATAAAATCGTTCAGTTAAGCGAGCTAAATTTTCAGGTGTTATTTTAGGACCTTTATTATTTACGGATATGGCAATAGCTTTTCCTTTTGCTACCTTAAAACTTTTTGATGGCGGAATTTTTTCTGCCACATAAGCTTTTATTGTGACATCACTTTGGCTTAATCCGTATTTAATTGCATTATCGGTCAAATTTTGTATAACTTGTTTAACCTGCCTGCTATCGGCAATAATTTCTTTAGGAAAATCCTTTTCAATCTCAGTCTTTATATTAATTTCTCGTTCTTTTGCTTTAAAAGATAGAGCCTGAGCAACTTCTTGAATAAGTTTTTTTACATCAGTCAGCTCATCAGGCTTTTGGTCTTGGCTCATCTCAATTTTTGACAAAGAGAGCAAATTTTCAATCAAGGCCGACATATATTCAGCTTGCTCGCTCATAATTTTCAAAAATTTTTCTCTGGCTTCTTCATCATCTTTAGCGGATGTTTGCAGGGTTTCGATAAATCCGGATATGATTGATAGCGGAGTTCTGAGCTCATGGCTTGCATTGGCTACAAAGTCAGATTGCATTTTTTCAATCTTCATGGCTTTGGTCATGTCATAAAGGGAAATAACCGCCACGGCACGTCCCTTAGAAAGCCAAGGAAGTTGTTTGATATGTGCATAAAGCTTTTGCGGTTCTTCTTTTTTTGAACTTCCGGGTGCATAAAAAATAAGGTTTTCTGATTTGCTTTGCTTTTTCAAAACTTTTGAAACCGCCTCAATAAAATTATTTGAGTTAAATAGGTTTTCAACATTTTTTTCGGTAATGTCATTGCCTAAGACATTTCTGGCAGATAAGTTTGCGCCGAGAATATTTCCGGCTCTGTCAATCATCAAAATGGGGTCGGGTAGGGAGTCAAGCACGGCTGTATCAGACATGGTTTGCGCTTCCAACACATCAGTCTTATGCGCCCAAAATTGGTGCATGGCATTAACGGCATCAACAATTTCTTTTGCTTCTTTTTCAGAGAGGGTCATAAGTTTTTCATCAAAATCTTCGCCCCGAGAAAGTGTTGTAATATATTTTTTGAGTTGTTGCAGCTCAAACGTAATCGGAAACAAAAAGACAATATTGAAAAATATGATTGTAGCATAAGAAATAATTGCCAAAGTTGGTGTTATCAACCGAAGCGCCACCAACATAATAAATACCAAAGCGGATGGAAGAGACAAAAACAACACGCGATCAACAAATTGAGTGCTTCTTTCAATATTAAAAATCTTATTGTGCTTTCCAAACATGGTATAATATCCCATAAGTTGCAAAAAAAGATAGACGAGTGCCGAAATTAAGCTATTATATTGAAGCTAATGCAAAGAGGTTTAAATAGGCTTAAAATTTTAGAAAAATGACTGAAAATAATACGACTGCTTTGACGCCGATGATGGCGCAGTATCTTGAGATTAAAAACGCGCACAAAGATTATCTTTTATTTTACCGCATGGGCGATTTTTATGAGCTCTTTTTTGATGATGCGGTTGTGGCGTCTAAGGCTTTGGATATTGCTTTAACCAAGAGGGGAAAGCTTGATAACCAAGATGTTCCGATGTGCGGCGTACCTTTTCATGCCTATGAGAGTTATTTGTCAAAACTCATCCGTCAAGGGTTTAAGGTGGCGATTTGTGAGCAGACGGAGGACCCGAAAGAAGCCAAAAAACGCGGCTCAAAGTCTTGTGTTAGACGCGAGGTCATTCGTCTGGTAACGGCAGGAACCTTAACTGAAGATAATTTGCTGGATGCCCGCAAGAACAACTATCTTTTAAGCATTGTCAAAAACGGAGAAAGCTTAGGGCTTTCGTGGTTGGATTTGTCTACCGGAGATTTCTATACGCAGGAACAAACAGTTACCCCGCAGAATGAGGCTATGCTCTTGGGTTCGTCTCTGGCAAGGCTGATGCCTGTTGAGATAATAGTATCAGATGCCTTTTTGCAAAAACAAAATATCTTTTCTTTGTTAAACGAATATCGGGAGAAGCTGACGGTTTTGCCTCAGGCAAGGTTTAACGCGGCTAATGCCGAAAAACGTTTGTTGGATGTTTTTAAGGTCAATACGTTAGATTCCTTCGGTAGTTTCAGCCGTGCGGAAGTAACTGCGGCAGGAATTGTGCTGGATTATGTGGAGAACACGCAAAAAGGCAAAGCCCCGAGGATTGAGCGTCCGATTAAAGTTTATGTTAATAAGGTTATGGAGATAGACGGCGCCACCAGACGCAATCTGGAACTTTTGGAATCTATGATTGGCGACAAAGGAGCATCGCTTTTATCAGTCATTGACCGCACTGTAACCGGAGCCGGAGCCAGACTACTGGCCAACCGTGTTGCCAATCCCTTATTGGACATAGTAGAGATTAACCAACGTCTGGATGTTATTGAGTTTTTTAACGATAATCCGCGGATTCGGGAAGATTTAAGGGCTCTGCTCAAATCTTGTCCGGATGTAGAGCGCGCGGTCTCAAGGCTGACCTTAGGACGCGGCGGCCCGAGAGATTTAGCCAATATTAAAACGACTTTGTCAGCCATTCCGCAAATCAAAAATATTTTGTCTGCCACGGAGGGGGAAGCTCTGCTGGAAAAACTGCCCGAAGCTCTAAAAAATATCGTGGATAAGTTGGGGTATCATGCAAGTTTGGTTACAACTTTAGACAAGGCTTTGGAAGAAGAATTGCCTTTGTTGGCAAGAGACGGCGGCTTTGTAAAGAAAGGCTATTATCCGCCCTTAGATGAAATCAAGGAGATTAAAGACGACAGTCACAAGCTGATATTAGAGCTCCAAAACAAATATGCCGAAAGTACGGGCATTGCGAATTTGAAGATAAAATATAACAATGTCATTGGCTATTTTATTGAGGTGCAAAGCAAGTTTGCAACTGAGATGTTGGAAAACAAAGAGTTTATTCATCGCCAGTCGGTTTTGAACGCTTCTCGCTTTACCACGGTTGAGTTGTCGGACTTGGAGAACAAAATTCGCGGTGCTGCGGATAAGGCTTTGGCGATGGAAATTGAGATATTCAACAATCTGGTTGAGGATGTATCCATAGCCTCAGAAGACATTTCCCGCACGGCAAAAGCCTTGGCTGAGCTGGATGTCGGCGCCGCCTTGTCCGATTTGGCAGTAGAGAAGAACTATTGCCGCCCTGTTTTGGACAATTCTTTGGTCTTTGAGGTAGAAGAAGGCAGACACCCCGTTGTAGAGCAGTCTATTGAAAAGGAGAATGCCGGAGCTTTTGTCGGCAATGATTGCTCTTTAAGCGATGATACTTCACTGATTTGGCTCTTAACCGGACCGAATATGGCCGGTAAGTCAACCTTTTTGCGACAAAACGCCATTATTGCGGTTATGGCGCAAATGGGCTCTTTTGTGCCTTGTAAGAGCGCAAGGATTGGTGTGATTGACAAGATTTTTTCCCGTGTCGGTGCCTCGGATGACCTAGCTCGCGGTCGCTCTACTTTTATGGTCGAGATGGTAGAAACCGCAAGCATTTTGAATCAGGCGGATGAACGCTCCTTTGTCATCTTGGATGAAATCGGGCGCGGAACAGCCACCTTTGACGGCTTGTCCATAGCTTGGGCGGTGGTAGAACATCTGCATGAGAATAACAAATGTCGAGCTTTGTTTGCCACCCACTATCATGAGCTGACTTCTTTGACGGCAAAGCTGAATAAGATGTCTTTGCATTGTATGAAGATTAAGGAGTTTAACGATGAAGTTGTCTTCTTGCATGAGGTTATTCCCGGAGCAGCGGACCGTTCTTATGGTATTCATGTTGCCAAGCTTGCGGGCTTGCCGACTGTGGTCATTAAAAGAGCCGAGCAAGTTCTGGATGCCTTGGAACATGATAAAAAGAACAAAAAGATGAACGACCTTGCGGATGACTTACCCTTGTTTGCTGCCCTGCAGAAAAAAGTAGCAGAAGAAGAGGTTAAGCATAGTTCAGCGGCGGAAGATGCCTTAAAAGCCCTTAATCCCGACGAGATGACCCCGAAGGAAGCCTTAGAAAAGCTTTATGAGCTCAAGGCTCTTGTTTAGATAAACATTGACAAAAGAGAAAATTTGCGCCACTCTCCCGCTCAGAGTGATTAAGTATTCTATTGTATAATTTTAAACTTTATTTTGTATGGAAACGAAAAATAAAATCGTACGCTATTCAGAAAGTTTCAGAACGGATAGTGAGATTAAAGAACCATGGCATTATAAAAGCATGGAAAGAACTGTTGACGGTGTTTATATCGTTCCTAAGGTTTACATCCCTCTTCATCGGTGTTTCAACCAACGAATTACCCAAAAGGAGGCGGAAGCAATCTGCACGGAATATGGCTTGAGTTTTCCGAAAAGCGAAGATATAGAGTTGCTTGAAGTTGCCTATGACACGGCAAAATCACAGTTCTTTGAGATTCCGGAATATACGGATTGCTGGACTTCGGATACAGCCGCAAGGGATGAAGCGGAAAGAAAATTCCTGATTTTGTTTTGCTATGAAGCCGGAGCCGTAAAACTCATTAAGCATCGCTATGCGCTGATAGATGAAAAAGAATTATACCAATATGTTTTGGGTGTTTGGTTAAGACCGGCGCCGGAGCTGCTCTTAGGAGATAAATCTTCCAATCTTTTTCAAACCCAAGAACACGACTTGTTTTTGCAAAAAGAGCAAAAACTCAGCTATGTCGGCAGGTGTAAAGAGATTTGGTATGATGAAATCATTTTGAGCAGCACGGGGCTTTATCAATATGCAAACGGCGAAATGCGTTGTCTGGTAAAAGTTGATGAAAGTCGCGAAGAGTATAATAACTCCAACTCGGGTCATCAGGAATGGGTTGTTTTGGAAGGAATAATGCCAAACGGCGAGTTCATTTGCAGCTTCAAAACCTATGACTGGTGCGATGAAGGCGAACAAACAAACGAAAATGCTGTTGAAAAACGTTTCCGCAAGGATGAACAAGGTTTATACCGGCCTTGTGAGTAAGGAAAAACTGGTTTTTAAGGAAAGCTCCCGAAATTTTTTCGCGGAGCTTTTCTTGTAAATAATGAAAATTGTGCAAAAACAACAAGTTGATAAGCGGTATTATAATACCGCTAAATAAATATTTGAAAAATATGAGTTTTTTGTTGTTGACAATAGAATTTTATCCTGTATATTCAACACGAATTTAACAACCATCTTTATAAGAGAGATAAATATGAACACTTATGCAACAAAACCGTCTGACATTGAAAGAAAATGGTATGTCGTTGACGCTGAAGGTGTTGTCTTGGGTCGTATGGCAGCTCAGATTGCCAAGATCTTGCAAGGCAAAAACAAACCTTCTTATGTTCCGAACCTGGACTGCGGCGACTATGTTATCGTTATCAATGCCGACAAAGTAAAATTAACCGGCAAGAAATTGACCGCAAAGAAATATTTTAAGCATACCGGTTGGATTGGCGGTATCAAAGAAACGACAGCTGGCAAGTTGTTAGATGGTCGTTTCCCGGAAAGAGTTGTTGAGAAAGCCGTTGAGCGTATGATTTCTCGCAACCCGATGGGCCGTCAGCAGATGACCAAGTTGAAAGTTTATGCAGGCAGCGAGCATCCGCATACCGCTCAGAACCCTGAGGTTTTGGACATCGCTTCTTGGAATGAAAAGAACAAAAGGAGCGCATTATAATGGCTGAGAAATTAGAATCTTTGAACGAAATTAAGGCTGCTACAGCTGAAGTTAAAGCTGCCAGAAAGCCCAACCGTGATAAGCAGGGCCGTTCTTATGCAACAGGTAAAAGAAAAGACGCTGTTGCTCGTGTATGGGTAAAACCCGGAAAAGGCAACATCACGATTAATGACAAATCCATTGATCAATATTTTGCTCGTCCGGTTTTGAAGATGATCATCAACCAGCCGTTTGAAGTTGCTAACCGCGTTAACGAATTTGACGTAGTTTGCACCGTAAAAGGCGGTGGTTTGTCTGGTCAGGCCGGTGCTATCAAACACGGTATTGCCAAAGCCTTGAACGAATACGAGCCGGAGCTCCGCGCAGTATTGAAGAAAGCCGGATTCTTGACCCGTGATGACAGAACAGTTGAACGTAAGAAATATGGTCGCGCGAAAGCTCGTCGTTCTTACCAATTCTCTAAACGTTAATCGTTCGGAACATTTTTTCAAAAGGGGTGCAAATTTGCACCTCTTTTTTTTGTATAAGAAATGGTTTTGAAACTTAATATTGCAAACGATGCCAATAATTAAACGGCAATCTATTATACGTGTATAAATTAATGGATAGTTGAATGGGTAATCAATTTCTCTTGCTGTATAATATATTTTACAAGAAAAGGGAAAGGGATATGGGATTACCAAACAAAAATATATTCAAGATTGGTTATAAGATTAAGGCATTCAGAAAAGCCAATAAGCTGACGCAAGAAGAACTTGCCGACAAAATGAATTGTAACTTCAAGACAATTGGCAATATTGAAAACGACAGAACAATGCCGGATTTAAAGCAAGTTATCAATCTGTGCGATATATTAAACGTCAGCATGGACGAGCTTTTTGCAGAAACATTAAGCAAAACAAAAAAGCCTATAGAGCCATCAGAAAAGGAGGATGACTACCCTAAGCTTGTCAATCGCAATGTGTCATCTCTTTCTGCTAACCAGTTGTTGCGAATAGAAGCACTTTTAATCAAGATAAGAGATATGAGTGAAAAAGAACTCAATATTATGGAAGTGGTTGCCGATTCTCTTATAAAAAATCGCTAATTGAAAAAAATATCCAATTTATTATCCAAATTCTAAACCTTAGAGATTCTCTATGGTTTAATTTTTTGCGCATATAAGCCGTTATATATCATAAAAATTGAAATGTATAATCTATTGCTATTTAAAATTTCACATGTATAATTTGTTTTACTTTTAGAATACATCTGAAAGTTTTATTCCGATTAAACCACTTAAGTTGGGAGAATTTAGTAATGAGAAAAACACTCTTAGCCGGAGCATCATTAGCTGTAATGTTTACAGCTGTTAATGCCTTGGCTGCAGAATATACCGGTGATGTAGATACAACTATAACTGAAGGTGATGCTTTTTATGTTGAAGCAGGTTCAACTATAAAAGATGCTACTTTTGACGTAACAGCAGAAGGAACAGGCGAAGCCGATTCTAAACGTATAGGCTTTGTTAATGGCGGAAATATCACAATTTCCGGTGACAATACATTGCGCGACTTTGTAACATTTGAAGGAAACACAAAGTTCACTGCCGATGGCAAAGCTAACATGACTGTTGAAGGTTATATGACATCAACAAAAAATGCTGATGTTGATTTAAGCGATGTCAATTTAAGCATAAAGAAAGCTGATGGTGAATCCCCTGTTGTAGAATCTGACGGAGCATTAGTCATTGATAATGACACAACGGCTTTCAAGGTCGGCAACACTACTTTCACAGACGGAACGCGCATCAGCTTGTATAAAGGAGCTGATTCTGCTGAAAATTCAAATCTGGCAATTGCTGCCGGAAAGACAGTTACTTTTGAGGGCAACAACAAAATTGCCGCCAGCGGAAGTACAGGCGCAGGTAAAACCAAGTTCAATATTACAGGCGGAGAAGGCAGTAATATTGATGTAAATGGTAATGTAGATATAGCTGTCAACACCTCCATAGATGGTGCAAATGTAAATATCAACACAGACAGCGAAACAGATTCTGCCAGATTGACTTTGGAAGCAGGAAAAGAGCTCACCATTTCAAACAGCAATGTTTCTATGGGTGGAGCTCCTGCCGGAGCCATGAATGGCATCAATAGCACTGATGGTGGAAGCGGAAAAGTAGCCTTGAACAATTCAAATGTTAATATCACAGGCGGCGCCGGTATTGCTGTCAACGAGGTTGTCATCGGCGAAGGTACGACTGTAAATGCTTCTGGATACATGGATGTCGCAAATCCTGACAATCCTAAATGGCAAAGCGGCTCTATGATTCAAGGTATGTCTTCTGTAGATATTGCAGAAGGTGCAACGGTTAATATTACTGATGGTGCGCAGATTGTTACCGGTTATCCTGGTGGAAAAATCAATGTTGCCGGAACGGTAAATATGAGCGGAGAAAATGCTCTGATTCGTGCAGCTTCCAGTAAAGATGGCACAGAAAAATCGACCCTTAACATCAGCGGCATCGTCAATGTTCTGAAAGATGCCATTGGCATTATTGCCTCGCGCGATACCACGGTTGAGCAGGGCGGCACGGTTATGGTTGCAAGCGATGCCACGCTGAACCTGATTCAGGATATGAATCGCGGAGCCGAAGCCGATGAGGCTCCGACGGGTAATGCCGGAACATTCAAAGTTGCCGGTTCACTGGTCAACAACGGCACAATTAATACGCTGAACGGCGACGGAACCGCTGTCACAAATATTGAAGTTTCCGGTGCTGCTTTAGCAGAAGCCGGAGAAGACGGTGCTTATGCCGGACAAACAGCTGGTGGTGTTTATGTTTCCAATAATGGTACATTGAACGGCAATTTGACTTTAACAGGAGTTAATTCGCCCGCTTCTGAAGACTCTGCCGAAAAAATCGCCGCTATGCTCAAAGCCGCACCGAGAGCCGAATTCAACGGCAACAGCACGGTTAACGGCAATATCACAAATGATAAAGGTATTATTACGGTCAATAAAGGCGCCGCCGTTAATATGGGTGAAGAAAAAACAGTAACCAACAATGGTTATATTGATTTGGCAGGTTCTTTGAACGGCGAAATCACCAATAATGGTTCCATCACTGTTTTGGATTCTGCCGCGCGTATGACCAAGTTCACAGGTGGTGAACTCAACATCAGCGCCAACACTTCAGCTTCTTCTTTGGTTTCTGAGGAATCAAAGGCTGGTGAAATCTATGTCAATGCCGGTTCTGCATTGAATTTGGACAGCGAAAATCTGAAAACCACTAAACTGACCACCTACGGCACAACCAAGTTGGGCGTAGATTATGCGGCTAATGCTAAAGTCGGCAAAGGTGGTACTTTAGACTTAGCTTCTAAGACCTTAACAGGCGATGTCGCATTGTGGGATAATTCAACTTTGGCCTTCAATGTAGATAATATTGAGGAAGCTAAAGGTGGTAAGGTTGAAGGCTCAATCAAGACCAACTTAACCTCAGAAGGTTCAGCTACCATCAATCCGGTTATCGGTATAGATGCTGGTGAAGGTACCTATACTTTTGCTAATGGTGTTTCGGCTGAGGCAGGCACGGCAGAATTTGGTGAGAATAGCTTGAAACTCTCTCAAAACAATGCATTGTACAATGTTTCATTTGGTGAAGATAAAAATACCTTGAATGTTTCTAAGAAAGATTCCGGAGAGGTTGCTTCTTCTGTCATCAGTGCCGGTGGTACGGCATCAGATGCCAACACCATTAATGCATGGGTTGGCGGCAATGCCGATGCTTCTTCTTTAACAGGAGCTTCTCGTGCTGTTGCAGAACACTTGCATACCTTGGCTCAAACAGACCAAGCTTCAATGGTTAATGCGGCTAAGGCTTTGGCTCCTGAAACCGCAGCTATGGTTCAGGCCAATGCAACTGAAACAGCTCATCAGGTATTCTCAGCTGTTGGAACACGTTTGAGCGGTGGCTCAATGTCTACCGGTGGTGAAGGTATGTCCTCTGGCGACAGCATCTTCAAACGTGGTGCTATGTGGATTCAGGGCTTGTTCAATCATGCCGAGGCTGATGATACAAACAGAGCTAAAGGCTTTGATGCTGATAGTGAAGGTATTGCATTCGGTGCCGAAAAATACATCAATGATGATACAAAACTCGGTATCGGTTATGCTTACACCACATCAGACATTGATGGCTTTATGAGAACCACAGATGTTGATACACATACGGCGATTGCTTATGGTGAATACAAACCATCTGATTGGTATGTAAACGCTATCGCAACCTATGGTTGGTCTGATTACAGCGAAGACAAGAACGTTGCCGGCATGCCCGTAAAAGCTGACTATGATGTAAACAGCATTGGCTTGCAGGCTATGACAGGTTATGATCTTGACCTTTGCGGCACAACATTCACACCGGAAGCCGGTTTGCGTTATGTCAACATTCGTCAGGACAGCTACACCGATACGGCAGGACAAAGAGTATCTGAAAACACTTCAGACATCTTGACCGGTGTAATCGGCGCTAAAGTAAAGAAAAACTTTGCTTTGGAAAATGGCATGAACCTCCGTCCGGAAGCTCGTTTGGCCATGACCTACGATATGTTTAATGATGCTAACAATTCTGTCGTAACTTTGGCTAACGGCGCTGGATATACCGTTAACGGTGAAGCCTTGGATCGTCTGGGCTTCGAAGCCGGCGTTGGTTTAACAGCCGATGTTAACGACAATGTTGAGTTGTCATTAGGCTATGAAGGTCGGTTCCGTGATAACTATGAGGATCATACCGGCTTGTTTAATGCTAAATATAAATTCTAATATTATTTAGTATTAAGTAGTTTTCTTCATAAGTAAGAACAGGTTTTCAGAAATGAGAACCTGTTCTTTTATTGTCGATTTTAGACAAAATTTTAATTCTGGACACTCTGCCGAAAATATGCTACCTTAGTGCTTGTAAATGATGATTATTCTGGGATGATGTATTTTTGTGAAACAAATAAAATTACACATATATGAAGGCAAAAAAATTTTGGGTGTTGATGACGCTTTGCGCTTTGGCATCCTGTGCTTTGGCACAAAACAAGGTGGACAAGTTCTTCGGTAATTTGAACGGAGCTGTCCAAATCTATGAACGCTACGAAGGGCTGTACAAAAGAGTTTACCGTATGCGCCCCAAAAAGGTTAGCGACTACGGAACAATTGTTCACCAACCTTTCGCTCGCCCGCTCAAGAGCTTGACCTGGTCAAGTTTGCAAGTTGAGCGGCAAGGTCCATACCTCTATGTTTGGGGTGTTGAAGACGGTAAGTTTGTCCTCCGTGGCAGACATGCTCTCACCGTAAGCCAGAGCAAGACGTATAATTGCTATATCCTTCGCGGTCAAAGCTTATACCACTACAATGTCGTGGTGGTTGTTTTGGCTAAGAAAGGATATGTATACCTCAAGGACGACAATGGTCGCACCCTTGAGAGCTATACATTCTCTGATAGATAAGAAGGGGGGGGCTTCGGCTCCCTTTTTTGTTTGCTATATTTTAAGATTTATCGGCATATATTAAAAAAATAAAGATAAGGAACAAAACCGATGAAATGTCAGGAATTTGATTTAAACCACGCCCTCGGGGTCAAGATTTTTGAAGAAATCCGCTTAGACGGAATGGTCTTGGAAAAAGGACGCACCTTAAACGAGGAAGACATAATCCAACTCAAGCTCAGCGGCATAGCCACGGTCTATGGCGCCGTTATGGATGAAAGCGACCTGACATTGGAAGCAGCCTTAGGCATTGTCGCCGCCAAACTCTGTGGCAAAAACACCGCCTATGCGGTTGGCGAACAGGGAATATGCAAAATCACCGCCGCCACGGATGGCGTCTTCTTATGTGCGGATGACAGGGTTGCCAAGTTCAACCGCCAATCACATAATCTCATCCTAAATACGGTTCAGCCTTATAGCTTTGTCAAGGCCGGAGAGATAATCGCCGAGCTGGAGCTTACGACGCCTTTGGCCGAGCAAAAATCCGTGGATGACATTTTGTTCAGCTTGTCGGGAAATATAGATTTATTGCAAGTTGCCGAACAAAAAACCCGCCGCACTGCGCTGATTTATACTAATTTTTATAACGATTCGGCAGAAACTGCTCATTTTACAAATGTTGTGCGCAAATTAGTCGAAAAATTCTCGCCTCTCGAGCTGGACTATGTGTCGGAATATAACGCCGTACATACGGCGGAATCCGTGGCTGATGCCATTGAAAAAGCCATTGCGGACAAGAATGATGTTATCTTTATTTTAGCCGGACAAAAGAGCAATTATAAAGATGATGTTATCCCGACTGCCATTAAGAGTTTTGCAGACGAAATCGTCAATTTGAGCATACCGCAAGTCAGAGTTTCAGATTTGATTATTGCGCATAAACGCGGACAAAAAATTATCAATCTGCCGTTCCATTTTGACAGTGTAGATTCGCCTTTGGCTGAACATTATATCAAACTGGCGATTGTCAATGACAAGCTCAATGAATATGACTTTGCGCGCCCGCAAAATGTTTTGCTGGATAAAGGCGGCGAATTAAGCGAGCAAGAGAAGGAAAATTTAGTTGCGGCAGGACAAGGCGGTTCCAGAGGCAAAGCAGGCATAGCTGCGGTTGTTTTGGCGGCAGGCGTCGGTAGCCGTGCCGGACGAAACAAATTACTGGTAGAAGATGCTAATGGCAAACCGCTGTTTTTAAAAGCAGTTGAAGCCGCCATCAAATCCAAAGCCAATCCCGTCTTTGTCGTAACCGGCAATCAGTCTGCGGTTGTAGAAGAATTTTTGGAAGATATAGATGTCAACATCTTGTATAATCCGGCATATCGTTCAGGGGTTAAGACCTCGTTGAACTTGGGCTTAAAATCTGTTCCGGCTTTTTGTGACGGCGCATTGATTTTGCCGGCAGATATGCCCAATATTGATGCCAAGTTTATAGACAAGCTGATAGCCGCCTTCAAGAAAGGGCAGGAGAAGCAACTTTGTATAGCCTCGTGGAAAGGTGTAAAACATAATCCGATAATCTGGAGCAAAGCGCTTTACGGCGTTGCCGATTTAGTCCCGGAAAACGCCGATCTTCGCCCGGTCTTTATGGAACACGAGGATTACACTACTTTGGTAGAAGCCCCCTCCGCCGAAACCCTATGGGATGTAACCTTTGTCAGCGACATTGAAAAACTAAGCAAAAAATAAAAAGAGCCCTCTCAAATGAGAGGGCTCTTTTCTAAAATGAAGCCTGACAATAAAAACTTAAAGGATCTGTTGTCGTTTGACAATATGTATCATAAACATTCCATCTACCTGAATAGCAATATCCGTTTCCACTTGATGTAAGTAAGACACAACCACCTCCCATCCCTCCACTATAAACCCCACAAATATTTTGACCACTTGCCAGCCCCCAATTTAAATTTCCTGCAGTTTTTGAAGAGCATATTGTTGTTGCGGTAGAAGCATCTCCTCTTCCTGCAGAAAAAATCACTACACCATGTTTTCCTGTAGAATCTACTTGAGCTACGATTCCTATGCCCACACCGTTTTCATCCACATAAGCATCACCGACTTTATAAGTACGCAATGTTTCTTCAGCCCCAGGACAATAAACTTTTGTTGTGTCCAAGGGGCATTTAAGGATAGTCTTGCCGGAGCAGTCTGTTGTTGATTTAGTATAACCTAGGTCAGCGCAAGAAGGTGTCTTGATACAAGTCTGCGCCCCAACCGGTGCAACACTCATCAATCCTAAGCTCCAAACAAACGCTATTTGTGATATTATATTTGACTTTTTCATCGTCTTTCTCCTTATATCTTTATTTTATTCCTAGCGCCCGCCGAAGATACATTTCAGGTCGCCATCGCACCAATATTCATCCACATTTATATAGCCGCTGTTACAACTCCAACTTTGTATCTTTGATGTACAATCACTAAAGTTTAAGCAAGTAGCATTGGAAGGGCAGCTGGCAATAACTGCGGTTCTGTTAGCGCAATTATCACTTGAACAGGTTTGACACTTTGATTTACAATCACCAAAATAAGAGGCACAACCGAACTGGCAGGTAACAGCAGTTCTATTTCGACAATTATCATTATAAGCGGTTTTACATTTAGAAGGACAATCAGACCAATATTCAGCACATCCATAAGGTGTAGAGACGGCGGTCCGATTATCACAATTATCTGTTTTTGCTATTTTACATACGGAAGAACAAGGAGAAGGATAATATTCCTCGCAACCGAAAGAATTTGTACTGACCCCTACAGGACAAGAACATCCCGTATATTTTCCATCACAAGATAAACCGGAAAGAGAACGAGGTGATGTGCAGTTTGATAGCGTATATAAATACTCGGATTTACAAATACAAGATTGATATTTACCGCCACAACTGGCACCGGAACCGATTTTGTTACTCGGACAAGAGATTAAGCTAGTATCACATTTACAAGAAATATATTTTCCCTCACAACTATCTCCGACACCAACTTGTCCATTAGGACAAGTTATTAAATTAGAAGCGCACTTACATTTTTTTCCGTAAGCAGCATTATAAGGACAAGGCTCATCAATTTCCTGAACAGAATTACAATTTAATTTAATATATCCCTCATTCAGGCATTGTTTTTCCGTATCAATAGTATAATCATCATCCTTGCTAAAATTGCCTTCGCCACAACCGCCGAACCCCAAGAAGCACACGCCGGCGATTTTGTAAGCTTTATCGAGTTGAGCGAAAGAGGCCGCAGGCTTTGTTGATGGTGTGGATGTGTATGTATGTGTATAGATAAAGTTTGAGATAAGCTTATCTGAAACGGTTAAAGCATTAGCGCTCCAAGAGAGCGAAACAGCGCTCAATAGAGCCGCGATAAAGAGATAACGAGTATCAGACATGGCACACCTCAAACAATAATCAAAAAAACAAAGCCTGCGATTAAAATAAGGTATGCGTCAAAGACAGGGGAAGCCGAAAGACTTCGCACCTTAAACAACACACCTATTGAATATTAGGATACTCTGATTTGGCAAAAGAGTCAACTATTAATGAGACTACATTTATTTTTGTCTACCATTAATGAGCCTACATAAAATTTTTTTGGCTAAAACATAAGGCACGAAAGATAGATATGCACTTAGGAAGCATCGCGATATAACAATGGTTCTCGCCACAGTCAGTGCCGCGGTCAAGCTGGCAACAGCTTGAAGCAACGCGATTCAACAATGGTTGCCAAAGCAGCCAGTGAGCGCTCAAGGGCGTCCCCTTGTCAAGCTGGCAACAGCTTGAAGCAACGCGATATAACAATGGTTCGTGCCGCAGCCAGTGAGGCGGTCAAGCTGGCTATGTTTGCGTTAGTGATAGGTGCGCATTAATCCGGCTAAAACACCCTGTACCCGAACACGTTGGGCAGGAAGACGACGAGGTTGATAAGCGCTGTTGCAGGGAATGAGCACAACCTCATTTCCTTCTTTGCGCAGAATTTTGAGTGTTGCCTCACTTTCATCGACCAAAGCGACAACAATTTCCCCATTATTGGCAGTATCTGCTTTTTTGATGATGACGGTATCTCCATCCAAAATTCCGGCCTCAACCATAGAGTCGCCTTCGATGGTCAGGGCATAAAACTGTCCGCGATTAACCATTTCAAAAGGTACGGAGATTTGCTCATTTTCGTTGGCAATGGCCTCAATCGGGGTACCGGCGGCAATTTTGCCGTAAAGTGGGATTTGTGCGGCGCTGTTTTGCAAAGCGATTTCGCGCTTTTTCTCTTCTTCAATAATCGCTTTGGGCTTAAATTTAGGCAGGCGGATAACTTCAAGGGCTCGGGCTTTATGCGGAAGTTTACGGATAAACTCACGCTCGACTAAGGCTTCAATCAAAGCATGGATACCTGACTTAGACTTTAAGCCGACAGCAGCTTTCATCTCCTCAAAAGACGGAGAACATCCGGTTTCTTTCAACACCTTATTAATGAACATCAAAAGCTGATATTGTTTTTGAGTAAGCATATGGCAAACCCCTTATAAAAAAAGTAGAACACCCTACAAAATGTTCTACTTTAGTTCTTTTTTGCTGTCAAGCAATTTTTATCCTCGCCCTTTTTTCTCTTTAACATTTTTAATCACCTGAGGAGGAATTTTAGCAATCTTAATTTTCTCAGGTTTATGGACAACAAGAGTGCTGACGGGTGAAAAGGGTGTCATTTCTTTAAGAGAGTTGCGAAGTTCTGCTGTTTTTTTCAGGTGCTTTTCACGCTCTCTATGAATTTTGCTCATAACGTCTTCAAATTTTTGCCAATCAAGCGCAAGACGACATTCTTCGGTATAACGAGATTTCAATCCCCATCTTTCTTTTCTTACCTCATAAGACTGCCGGATGATATCTGCTGTCGTAACCTTACGTTTGTGCTTAGAAGCATCGGCTTTTGCTCTGATTAAAGCTTGCTTGTAGATGGTGCTGATAACTTTAGGCGACGGGTTTTGGTTCGCCGCAGACATAACCGTACTTAAAAAGACCTTACCCCGCTTATCAAAATCCAAACCATCAATTTGGCGTAAAGCAGCATAAACGGGTTCATACTTAACAATCCGCATATATTCGTCCATTTTATGGCGGAAGTCTTTTGTTTTAGAAAGATCTCCAAACATCTTGGTAAAGGCGGAGCTCCGGCGAGCAGCTTCTGTTTTACCTAAAGACGCAAGCTTAGGATAATCTTTGGCAATACCTTTCCAAACGACCTTATCTTTATCTTTCAAGCCAAATAGAAAAGTCTGCATTGTGCCGCCGATGTCCATTTGGTATAAGCCCAAATATTGGCGAACACCTTTACTGTTTTTGCCCATAATATAAGGGTCCATGCCGGATTCAAACAAATGTCCTAAATCAGGGGCTTCCATTTCGGCAAATTTCATGTTTACGCCCTTATATTTATCTCCGGCTTTAACATTTAGGGATTTTGCTGCATCGGCAAAAGTCAGCGTATTATCTGCGCTAATAGAAGCTGTTGCGTCTACATGTAATTCTTTTGCTGTGTCTTCTTTGTCCACATGCGGAACGGCCGGAGTTTCAGCGGCAGAAGAGAGCGTAAAGAGACCGGCTCCGATAAAAGCTTTATATTTTGCCGGAATTTTTTTAACTGTTTTAACAAATTTATTCCACAGTCCCAAAGATGCCTCTTGGACATCATGTCTAACATCTTTTTTCATCATTTTCTCCGTTTATTCCATTATAATATAGTATTTTTCTTTGCCCTCGTCCAGCATCTTTTGCAAATTATCTTGAAAAAATATTCGCTAAAGTTTATAGTTTGCACAAAACGTAAATAAAAATCAAAAAATAGGAACAAAAATGACAATTGAAACCAATATTCATCGTGAGTCCCGCTTGGCTAAATTGAAGACCTTGCAGGAAAAAGGGTACAACCCGTATCCTTACCGTTTTCGTCCCAACGCTTTTGCCGCAGATTTGCAGGAAAAATATAAGGACTTGGAAGCAGGCGCAGACACGGAAGACAGAGTTACCATTGCAGGTCGAGCAATGGCCGTGCGCAACAACGGAATGTTTATTGATGTTAAGGACATGAGTGGCAAAATTCAGGCCTTTTGTCACAAAAATCATTTGAGCGAGGAAGACCTTGAGCTTCTCAAATGTTTGGATGTTGGTGATATGGTCGGCATTTCGGGCTATGTCCGCCGCACGCCGCGCGGAGAGCTCTCTATCGCCGCAGAAAAGTTTGATATCATCTCAAAATCTCTGCAAACCTTGCCGGAGAAGTTCCATGGCTTAACGGATATTGATGCACGTTATCGCCAACGCTATGTCGACTTCATTATGAATGACGATAGTAAAGAGATTTATAAAAAACGTTGCCAGATAACTTCAGCCATCCGCCGTTGGTTTGAGGAAAATAACTTTCTTGAGGTTGAAACTCCGATGCTCCACCCGATTATGGGCGGTGCAAATGCTAAGCCGTTCATCACGCACCACAATACATTGGATATGGATTTATATCTGCGTATTGCGCCGGAGTTGTATTTGAAGCGCTTGGTTGTCGGTGGCTTTGACCGCGTGTTTGAAATCGGCCGCAACTTCCGCAACGAAGGCATTGATAAAAGCCATAATCCGGAGTTTACGGGCTTGGAAGCTTATCAGGCCTATGCGGATTATAATGATATGGCTGATTTGTTTGCAGACTTGATTCCTTATGTTGCGGAGAAAGTTCTCGGTACAAAAGTTATCAAGTTTGGAGAGCATGAGATTGACTTGTCCAAAGGTTTTGCCCGCAAATCTATTGTGGATTTGGTTAAGGAATATGCCGGCATTGATTTAATGCAGGCCGAAACCTTGGAAGAAGCCAAAGCTATGGCAAAATCGGCAGGCGTAGATGCTTCCGATTGCACATGTTGGGGCAAAGTTGTTCAGGAAGTTTTTGATGAAAAAGTTGAACATAATTTAATTCAGCCGATTCTGGTAATGGATATGCCTCGAGATGTTTCGCCTTTGGCCAAGACACATCGCTCTAACCCGCGCTTGGTAGAGCATTTTGATGCCTATATTGCCGGAATGGAAATCGGTTGCGCTTATTCTGAGCTGTCTAACCCTCTGGAGCAAAAGGAGCGTTTTGACGCTCAGTGTGCTGCGCGCGAGGCTGGAGACGATGAAGCTCAGATGCTGGATGAAGATTATGTCATCGCTTTGGAAAACGGCTTGCCACCGACGGGCGGAATGGGTATGGGTATCGACCGTCTGGCAATCTTGCTGACCGGAGCAGATACCATTCGCGATGTAATTGCTTTCCCGACCTTGCGAAAGAAAGACTAAAACTTGACCAAAGCCGCAAAAAAAATAAAGCGTAGAAAGAAAAATTCTCCCCGTCGGTTAAAATGGCCGACGGCGAGAGTTTTTTTTGTTTTTGCCGTCCTGTTGGCAGCTGTTTTTGCGGCGGAGATTTATTTTTACAGCAGATATCGGAACAAAAATTTAACTGGTTATGCGCCGGAAGCAATTTTGGTTTTGGAAGAAGCTACGCCGATAGATAAAATGGCAGAGCAAGCTCTGTGTTACAGACCAAGCTTGCAACAAAGTTTATCTCAGCAAAGAAATGATGATTTTTTGTATAACGATTCTCCGGACAACGTAAATATCACAACAGCGGAAGAAGTTGATACCGAGTATCTGTCGCAGGTTTTGTTTATGGATGAGGAAACAACGGATATTTCCTACCAAATAGCCGGAATGGTTGATGATAATGTGTCGACCGGCGTCCAAGCTCCCAATAATCTATGGGATGAATTGCACCATGTAGAAAAGGAAGATATTCCCGAACATAAATCCTATGAGCTTTATGAAGAAGAATTACCTGAAAATGAGGTAAAAGACGAGTTCTCGGTCCCGGCGGTCAAACATCATCGTAAAAGCATAAAGAATATGCATGTTGATTTGAGCCGCAAGCCCTACTATTTCGGGGATAAGCCCGTAATTGCCGTTATCATTGATGATATGGGCATCAATCATCGCCGCACGGCAGATATCAGCAGTTTGAATGCACCGTTGACCTCATCTTTTTTAACCTATGGAACAGGTTTGGCAAAACAGGTAAAAAAAGCGAGCCAAGCCGGTCATGAGATAATGATTCACGTTCCGATGGAACCCAAAAGCAAAGCCAATTTAGCGCCGGATACCTTAACCACTCAAATGAGTGAAGCGGACATTAAGAGCGAATTGGGTAAAATGCTGAGTAAGTTTAAGAATGTCCGAGGTATCAATAATCACATGGGCTCAGAGTTTACGGAAGACAAGCAAAGAATGAATTATGTTATGGATGTCTTGAAAGAGCATAATATGTTTTTTGTAGATTCTAAGACATCAGCAAAATCTGTCGGAAGAAGTGTAGCTAAGGACAAAAGGGTTGCTTATGCACACCGCCATGTCTTTTTGGACAATGAAAATAAGGTTGATTATATCAACAGACAGTTAAGAGCAGCGGAAAGAATAGCTCGCAAAAATGGCTATGCTGTGGCGATAGGACATCCGAAAAGCGCTACTTTTAAGGCATTAAAAGAGTGGTTGCCAAGCTTAAAAGAGAAGAATATCAAATTGGTGCATATGAGCGAGATAGTTAAGGTTTTAAACCCGCAATTGAGAGCTTCATTTGAAGAAAATTCAGCAGAATAAAAAAAAGTTTAAAATTTTTAAAAATATCTCTTGACCTAAACGATATTTACATATATACAAACGATAGTTTTTGCAAAAGCACGCAAAAATGTCCTAACGGTCCCATCGTCTAATGGTTAGGACACCACCCTTTCACGGTGGCGATACGAGTTCGAATCTCGTTGGGATCACCAATACAAAAACACCCTCCCCTGCGGAGGGTGTTTTTGTATTGCGATTATCCCCGAAATTTGAACTCGTAAAGACGAGTTTGACTACAAGCGAAAGGTGGGCGGGAGAACGCCGGTGAGCAATCGCGAATGAGCGCAGAGGAACAAGCATTGCGAAGCAATGTCGCGGACAATCTCGTTGGGATCACCAATACAAAAAAGGCCTCTTTCATGGAGGCCTTTTTTGTATTGGTAATAATCCCAACAGGGGTTCGAACCTGAAAGGGAGCGCTAAGCAAAAATGCAAGCTCTTTGGAACATCTTAAATAACATAAAACATAATTACCCACAATATAGGAATTTTTTCCTTTACTTTAAATAGAAAATATTATAAAAGATAAAATGTCACTTGGGAAAAGTGCGTCTAAAAACCGTTGATGAAAATCAACGGTTTTTTTGTATCTAAAATTAACAAAGAATAAGGAAAAA
>CALXVR010000031.1 GCA_944392155.1 uncultured Alphaproteobacteria bacterium
AGGATACTCTGATTTGGCAAAAGAGTCAACTATTAATGAGACTACAATTTTTTTTGTCTACCATTAATGAGCCTACATAAATTTTTTTTGGCTAAAGTATAAAAAAAAAGCCCTTCCGAAGAAGGGCTGGTAAATAAGATTATTCGGCTGGCACCGGATTTTCGATTGGTTTGCCATCCAAATCAAAACGTTCGATTTTGGCTCCTTTGTTCAAAGAAGTAAATACTTCAGCAATGGTCTGTTGTGTAAGCATTGCTTTGAGCTCAGGAGTTGCTTGTTCTAAAGAAACAGGCTTAGAATCTCTGACATCCAAAACTTCGATAACATGATAACCGAACTTTGTTTTAACCGGCTTCTTTGAAACCTGACCCTTTTTCATGGCAAAAGCGGCATTTCCGAATTCAGGAACCATTTGTTCCTTAACAAAATATCCGAGATCAACAGCATTGTCTTTAGAATATTTTTTTGCTAAGTCATCAAACTTTTTACCTTTTCCGAGTTCTGAAATAACTTTTTTGGCCGTGGCTTCATCTTCAACCAAAATATGCTTAGCGCGAATCTCTTTCTGGCTTTTAAATTCAGATTTATATTTGTTGTACAAATCCTTAACGGCTTTATCTGTAACTTTCTTATCAACTTTTTGTTCCAAATAAACCTTGCGGGCGATTTCTTCTTTAGCCTGATCAACTGCGCGTTTATATTCCGGAGTTTCCAAAACATCAGCAGCAACGGCAGCCTGATAAAGAAGCTTACCATTAACATATATTTCCAAAGCTTTTTCATAGAAGTCGTCAAACGAAACTTTTTCATTGATTTGACGATTATCTTCATAACCTTGCTTCATTTCTGCAACAGTAATTTTTTCACCGTTAACGACAGCGGCAACGCCGTTTTTACCGGCAGCATTTGCATTAAGCGGGTTCATCATTAATAAAGAGAGCGCAGCTGCAGCCACATATTTGTTTCGCATTCTAAAACCTCCAAATAAATTATAACTTCCATAGTTATATAATAAATCCGAAAATTATTCCAAGTATTTTTTATGAGAGGTTTATAACTTAAGTTCAAGCTATTGACTTTATTCAATTAAAACACTAAATGTAAATAAAATTTGAATTAAAGTAAGGTAGAATGGAATGTTAAGTAATCTCGCCCGCGCAATTTTTGGCAGCGCCAATGACAGATTCGTCAAAAAACAACTTAAAATTGTTCAACAAATAAACTCTCTGGAACCGGAAATAGAAAAGTTAAGCGATAGCGAACTCCGCGGCAAAACTGAGGAATTTCGCAAACGCTTAAAAGAAGGCGAAACTTTGGATGATATTTTGCCTGAGGCTTTTGCCGTTGTCCGTGAGGCGGCAAAGAGAACTTTGGGGCAGCGTCATTATGATGTTCAGCTCATTGGCGGTATTGTTTTGCACAAAGGTATGATTGCCGAGATGAAAACCGGTGAAGGTAAAACCTTGGTTGCAACTTTGGCAGCATATTTGAATGCGATTGAGGGCAAAGGTGTTCATATCGTAACCGTAAACGATTATTTGGCAAAGCGTGATGCCGAGTGGATGGGACAGGTTTATCGCTTCCTCGGATTGACTGTAGATTATATCGTTCATGGCAAAAATGATGATGAACGCCGTGCTGCATATAATTCGGACATTATTTACGGTACCAACAACGAGTTGGGCTTTGACTATCTGCGTGACAATATGAAATTTTCGCGCGAGGAAATGGTTCAACGCGATTTTAACTTTGCCATTGTGGACGAGGTTGACTCCATTTTGATTGATGAAGCCCGTACACCGCTGATTATTTCAGGAGCCGCGGAAGATTCGTCTGAAAAATACATCAGTGTTAACAAAATTATTCCGCACCTGACTGAAGCAGATTATGAAAAGGATGAAAAACAGCGCACCGTAACTCTGACTGAAGCGGGAATGGAGCATGTTGAGCAGTTATTAAAAGAGGTTGGCCTCATCAAAGAAGGCGGTTTGTATGATGTCGCCAATGTTTCTTTGGTACACCACGTTAATCAAGCTTTGCGTGCACACAAAATGCATATTAGAGACGTAGACTACATCGTCAAAGACGGCAAAGTCATGATTATTGATGAGTTTACGGGACGTATGATGGAAGGTCGTCGCTATTCGGATGGTCTGCATCAGGCAATTGAGGCCAAAGAGCATGTAGAGATTCAGTCTGAGAATCAAACTCTTGCCTCAATCACTTTCCAAAACTATTTCCGTTTGTATCCAAAATTGGCAGGTATGACCGGTACGGCAATGACCGAAGAAGCAGAGTTTGGAGATATTTATGCATTAAATTGTGTTGAGATTCCGACCAATAAACCGGTTTTGCGTGTGGATGAGCATGATGTAATCTATCGTACTGAAAAAGAAAAATATAAGGCAATTATTGATGAGATTTTAGCTGCACATGAAAAAGGGCAGCCGGTCTTGGTCGGTACGACATCAATTGAAAAATCGGAACTTGTAGCAGAGCTTTTGCGAGCCAGAACAAAAGTTCCTTTCGAGGTTTTGAATGCACGCCACCATGAAAGAGAAGCTGCAATTGTTGCACAAGCCGGTGTTCCGGGAGCTATTACGATTGCCACCAATATGGCAGGTCGCGGTACGGATATTCAGCTCGGTGGTAACGTTGAGATGAAGTTAAAAGAAGTCTTAAAAGGCGACGAAACTCCCGAACAAATTGAGGAAATAAAGAACAAACTTAAAGAAAAGGTCAAAGAAGATAAAGAAAAAGTTTTGGCAGCCGGTGGCTTGTATATCATTGGCACGGAGCGCCATGAAAGCCGCCGTATCGATAACCAATTGCGTGGTCGTTCCGGTCGTCAGGGCGACCCCGGGCGTTCTAAATTCTTCTTGTCCTTAGAAGATGATTTGATGCGCATTTTCGGCTCAGAAAGAATGTCTGTTATGCTGGAGCGTTTAGGTTTGCCGGAAGGTGAGGCTCTGGTTCATCCGTGGATATCCAAAGCTTTGGAAAAAGCACAGCAAAAGGTTGAAGAGCGTAACTTTGATATTCGTAAAAACCTGCTCAAATATGACAATGTCATGAATGATCAACGCAAGGTTATTTATGAGCAGCGTAAGGAATTGATGGCAACGGAAGACGTTTCGGAAACAATTACGGATATGCGTCAGGAATATTTATCTGAAGTCATCAGCTCATACATTCCGCATGGTGCAGCCCCGAATGAATGGCCGAAGGAAGAGCTTAAACAGGAGCTTTATCGCATTACCGGCTTTATGTTGCCAATCACCAACTGGGCAAATGAGCCGGAAATGGATGCCGACAAAATGCAGGAAAAAATCTTGACCGAGATTGAAGCCCGCATTGCCGAAAAGAACGTTAATGTTCCGGAAAATATCGTTCGGATGGTTGAAAAAAATATTTTAATGCAGGTCTTGGATCAATTGTGGAAAGAGCACATTGCCGCTTTGGATTTAATGCGCCATACGATTGTTTTGAGAGCTTATGGTCAAAAAGATCCATTAAATGAATATAAAAAAGAAGCTTTCAATATGTTTTCAAACATGCTGGATATTTTGCGCGAGAAAGTAACATTTCTTATTTGCCGGACAGTTATCCAAACAGATGCCGTTGATTCTCTCATGGTTCAGGAAAACCGCCCGCAAAATATGCGCGAGATACACGAAACCCCGGAAAGTCTGGTCGGCAAAGCAAGTGAGAATAACAACTATGAACAAGAACATAAAGTCGAGACTTTCCAGTATTCTCGGGCGGAATTTAATCCCAAGGATCCAAGCACTTGGGGTAAGGTAGCTCGTAATGACTTATGCCCTTGCGGCAGCGGCAAGAAATATAAACATTGCCACGGAAAGATATAAAAAATAAAGCCCTTAGAAAAGGGCTTTTTTTTTATTGCAATATGCCAGCTAAAAATGATGGGTTTTTGTGATGTTATT
Organism: uncultured Alphaproteobacteria bacterium; assembly: GCA_944392155.1. Lineage (GTDB taxonomy): Bacteria > Pseudomonadota > Alphaproteobacteria > RF32 > CAG-239 > Scatacola_A. The sequence continues at coordinate 3,948 of CALXVR010000031.1, forward strand.
CATTTTAGCTTTAAGATAATCGACTTGTTCTTTGGTGCGATAAGTTTGTTTGGCTGCATTTTCCAGAGCCTCCAGAATCGGCTGAGCGTATCGAGCCTCATTGATGGCAATATTGGTTAGATTATAAACGGCGGCGCGAAAAATTTGGTCATCTTCCACATGCAACTGCTCGGCAATATCCAAATAAGGCGGGGTAATCTCATGCTTGGTTTTAGCATGACTCAAATCATAGGCCGAAACCTGAATCTTTTTGGCGATGGCTTCAGATATACCGAAATCATTGTGCTTTTTGAAAAAAGAAGAACTGGTTTTCTTGACCAGAGATTTAATTTTATGAATGAGATTAAATTGTTGTGCAAGCTGGTTCATGACAAATCCTCACTTTCTAAAGCATAAGCATAAACAAACTAAAGCCAAAAATCCAGCAAAATAATCAAGAAGAAGCAAATTGCTTGACAAAAAGACAAAAAAACATACAATCACCACAAATCACCAAAATAGGGAGAGCATTGTGAAGGCTTATAATAAAGAAAGCATAGATTGCTTGTCTGACATTTTTTATGCATGGATGGGAGGTTTCCCGTCAGAGCAGGCAGATATAAAAAAATTTTTGCAGACATCTGGTTTAGAGCAACTCATTTCAGAAAAAGACTTAACCGAGGTTATGAACGATGAAGCATATTTCTCGGAAGAAACAATGCTGGCGGTTTATGCTTTGGTTCCGGTTAAACTTAAGGCCGGAAAAAAAGAGTTTGCCATCTTTCCTCAGGAGTTCAATAAGCTTAATAATAAGGCATCAGGCATAAAAGGGGCCCGCCCTGTAAATATAGATTTTTCAAGCGCCGCCAAAGTCCTGGACGAGCATTATCCTGCAAAATATAAATATTTGGTGGAGCAGAAAGAAACTTTGCGTAAAGAAAACAAAAAAGCCAAAAGCAAGGCATATTCTCCGGAAAAATATAGACAATACCGAGCTTCTCTTTCAGAGGAGAAAAAGGCCGAAATCCGAGAGAAAAGCCGCTTGCGGATGCAACGTCTGCGCGCTGAAAATCCGGAGAAGGCTAAAGCGGATTCTAAAAAATATTGGGAGCAAATGCCCGAAGATAAAAAAGAGTTTTATCGTATTGCCAGTCGCGGTCGTGGCAAAAAATATCGGGAGGCCAATAAGGAAGAAATTTATCGTAAACGCAATGAAAAACTACGCAAGCTTAGGGAAGAAAATCCTGAACTGCTCAAAGAAATGTATAAACGCTATAATCAAAGCGGCAATCGTAAGGAAAGCAGCCATAACTACTATATGAAAAACAAGGAAATCATTGCGCAAAAGGCCAAAAACAATCCCAAAACGCAAGAATATAAACGCCGCTATAAACTCAAACAGCGTTTTAGAAAAAGCACGGGAAAAATCATATTGGGATTATTGCAGGCAATAGCCGATTCTAAGGCTAATTCTTAAGATATTTTGCAATCATCTCTTGCAGACTATGCATCCAACCGGTTTTTTCTTCGCAAGTTTGTGATGCATCATTCCAAACACCGCCGTTTTCTTCACAGAGTCTGGCGTCACGGTTAATGTAATTATAATAAGAGAATACGGCAAAGCCGCCCAAAAGCAGAATGAACAGCAGCTTGATGATGTTTTTGGCAACAAACCACAAAACCCATAAGCAAATCACGCCTAAAGCTGCCGTTTGGTTCAAAAGCGGCGAATTATCCAAAACATAAGCCTGAAAAGCAAAATAAGCCAAAGCTAAGCCCAAAAGCGTGTTGACCGGCGAGGTTAAAACCAAACCCAAAAGTTTGCGTCCGAATCCGATTTTCTTTTCAGTATTTGTATTCTCTGCCATAAATTTTCTCCTTAATTTCTGACATTATAGCACGCCGATTTTGCCGGAAAATAGCGGAGCGCAATAAATTGTTGTTTTGTGGATAAAAATATGCTATAAATAATATGGAAAAATTTTAAACATTATGAAAAAAGTATTATTAATTGTGATGTGTGTTGCCATGTGCGCATGCTCACAGAACAAGAAAAAAAACGCTCAAGAGGCATTGTTTGACGACATTCACCAAACCTATGTCGAAAGTATCAAATACCAAGGCATAGTTCTGGATAAAGACATTCAAACCCTTGATGTTTACATCAAAAAAGGTGAGAAAATAACAGACATGACGGTCTTGTCGGAAGACAGCCGTTGCGTGCAGGTTGTTTTCAATGATTATCAGCGAATTTATAATATCTTCTTTCCAAAAGGAGAGAAAATATTAACTTGGGGTAAAGATGGCATCAAAACCTCTGAAAGAGCGGTAAATTTGAACCTGATTTACGAATAATAGATTAGGGGTAAATATGAATAAAGGCAGTCTATAAAAAAGGCTGTCTTTTTCATTTTAAATCCTTATACTGAGAAAAAACAAAAGGATTAAGAAATGAACATAGGTTTTGATATTGATGGCGTTTTAACAGATTTTGAAACTTTTATAGCCACTTATGGCAGCAAATTTTTGCAAACAACCATAAAAAACATAAACGTCGGTAATATTGAAACAAGAGATATTTCGGGAATGTTTGCTTGCTCGGTTGAGGAAGAAGACAGGTTTTGGGAAGAATATCTGGAATATTACAGCCGAGAATATCCTTCTCGCTTGGGAATGGCAGACGTAATGGATAAGCTCCGCCAAAAGCATAAAATCTATATTATCACTAATCGTTCAGATAGCAAAATCCCTCAAGCTACAATGCAACAATGGGTCGCAGAGTGGCTGGAAAAAGAACAATTTCATTATGATGAGCAGATTTTTAATAACGGAAGCAAATTACAAGCCTGCTTAGATAATAAAATAGATATAATGATTGAAGACACACCGATGCATATCTCAGAGCTTTCTCAATATATGCCATGTATGTGCATCAATGCACATTATAATTCGGAATGCGAAGGAAAAAACATTTATAGATGTTATTCCGCCTATGATTTGTATGAGAAAATAAGAGAATTAGCAAAAAATATGTAAGATAAACAAAAAACCCAGCTTAAGAAAGCCGGGTTTTAGATGGCGGGAGCGACGAGGCTCGAACTCGCGACCCCATGCGTGACAGGCATGTATTCTAACCAACTGAACTACGCCCCCATCTGATGACGAATATCCTTATACATAACAAAAAAAATAAATGCAAGCACTTTTTTTAAAATTATAAAAATATTAACAAAATTTATGATACAATCCAACTTATACACAAAAGTATCTTTAGTTTACTTGGTTTTTTTGCCTAAACAGCATAATATGCTTGAAAAGTTTTTAAATGTAGGGCAACTTACTTGAGTGTTTAAATTAAATAAGTGTGGAAATACATGGATTTACAACAGCTTAAAAATATAGGTAGCAATCCTCGCAACAAACATCGTTTGTTGGCTTTGGGGTATGCCACAGCGGTTACTTTTGCTTTTGTGTTGTCGTTGACAAACAACAGCGGAGTTAAAGCATCGGTTTCCCGATCTGATAAATTTGATTATCAGATGTTGGAAAATACGCTAAGCAATGAGGTTACACCTTCCGAAACAATATATCCGGAGAGTTCTGTAGAAAATATCAAATCTCTGTATGATATGGTTAATTACGGTCCTCGAGAAAAAGATGTTGAGAATGAAATCGAAATATCAAAAGGTGATACGTTAATCAGTATTTTATCGGATTTAGGTCTGGAATATAATGAAGCGCACAATATTTATCTGACGCTAAAAAAAGTCTATGATCCGCGTAATTTGCGTGTAGGGCAAAAGATTAATGTAAACACAACAGTTGATTCTAAAGAAAATACACTTATCTCTTTAAATAGCATCACAATTTCACCAAGCTTAGGTAAACGGTTCATTCTGGAAAAAAATGAAACAGAAGGATATGAGGTTAGAACCGAACAAGATGAACTCTTGGAAGAAATTAATTCAGCATCCGGAATTATTAGCGGAACTTTGTCTGGGTCAATGCAAAAGCAAGGCGTGCCAAGCCGAGTCGTAGCAAATTTTATCAATATTTTTTCCTATAGTGTCGACTTTAGAAGAGACCTGAGAAAAGGTGATAAATTTGAGATTATTTATGAAAATCAGATAACTCCGAATGGTGAAGCGGTCAAATCAGGAAATATTTTGTATGCGGCATTGCAGTTACGTAAGGACAAAATAGCCCTTTACCGTTTTGAGGACAAAAAAGGAAACGCGGATTACTACAACGAAAAAGGTTATGCCATGAAGAAGACCTTGGATCGCAAGCCAATGTCTTTCAAACAAGCCCGAATATCCTCTCCCTTTGGTCGCAGATACCATCCGATACTGAAACAATACCGAGTCCATTGGGGCGTGGACTATGCTGCTCCGAAAGGAACTAAAATTTATGCGGGTGGCGATGGTGTCGTTCAGATGGCTAAGTACAATGGCGCATACGGTAACTATGTTAAGATTCGCCATAACTCCGAATATTCCACGGCATATGGACATATGTGGAAATTTGCCAAAGGCATTCGCCCCGGAGTAAGAGTAAAACAAGGACAAGTTATCGGCTATGTGGGCTCAACAGGACGTTCAACAGGACCTCACTTGCATTATGAAGTTCTGCAGAACGGTAAACGAGTTAACCCTCTTAAGATTAAAGCAGCCGCAGGCGAGAATCTGAAAGGTCAAGATTTGGCTAGCTTTAAGAAAAAAGTAGCCCTTCTGAAGGAGACGCATAAAAATATGTTTGCGTCGGCAGATAAAAATAAATTAGCCGCTGTTGAAAAATAAAAAAAAGACCTCGAAAGAGGTCTTTTTTTTAAGCATGACCGGCAGAAAAACTAAGGCGATTGATATCTATTCCTAATGATTCTATGGCTTTTTGCCATTTTTCCTCATCTTTTGTTCTAAAAACGAGCTCAGGTGTTGGATTTGCAACCAGCCAAGTATTATTTCTTATTTCTCTTTCAAGTTGTTCTGGTGCCCAACTTGCATAGCCCAGAGCAATCAAGTTTTCTTTTGGACCGAGACCAAAAGCAATATCTGTTATGATATCAATAGACGACGATATTGCCATTTTGTCATCTATAACGACAGTATCCGGCTTAATGTAGTCTGTTGAATGCAAAACAAAACCACGAACTCTTTCAAGAGGACCTCCTTGATGAAGGTCAATGGGTTCAACGGGGTGTATTGTGCTTATCGGAAGTTGGTTGGCCAAATCAGCAAAGGAGAATTCTTTGATTTTTTTGTTCACCACAAAACCCATTGCACCTTCTTTGGAGTGTGAGCAAATATAAATCAATGTATCGGAAAACCGCTCATCTTCCATATGAGGCATGGAAACAAGACATTTTCCTGTAAGATATAAATCACGTTTGTTTTCCATAATTTAATCACCAACATAATTACTTTTTATTTACCCAACAGTGCTAGTATATCATATAATTAAGCAACTTAAAAATATTTTTTAATGCTGAAAGTGATATTTATGAAAAATTTTTTCCAAGGCATAATATTTTTCGCGTGGGTATTTTGTGCTCAAATATGTTTGGCTGAAGGCAACGTAATATTAGATACATCTGCAGATATAGAAGAGCGAGACGAGGCATTGACGCTCTCAGATACGGTCAATAATTTTCTGGAAATCGGCAAATATTTTAACGAGACATACCCCGGAATGGAAATTGAAAAAGATTTTTCTGAAGATGTTTCACAAAAATTTCCCCATCTGTCCAAGCAAGAAGTTTACGATAGAGAGGAAACGATTCGAGTTCTGATTAGATTATATCGCTATGGTAAAGAAACATACGAGAGCCTCAAGGCAAAATTTCTTCTGCCGGAAGAGCCCCCGTTGATTGTTTCAAAAGAAGAATATGACCTCCCTAAAGAAAGAGAATATATCGCATCTGATGATCTGGTCGTGGAACAAGACTTTAAAAAAGTATTATCTTACGGCTCTAATGCCAGAGATTTTAAAGCCTATAAAGCAAGATACGAACAAGAAAAAAATGAAGAAAGGGCTGACTTTCAAAAACTTGGCAGAATGCTAAAAAAATTAGAATGGAAAAAACTCCCTTACTATGGCGTCATCTATGAAGATCCGTTTATCGGAAAGCAAGGAACCGGAAAATGGGTAAACGCAGACAATGTTGAAATGCGATTAATTGCTGAAGATAGCACGATGAACGACAAACAAAATATCAGAGGAGGCATACACTTTAACCTATCCCGAGGATTTTTTATTTTAGCACAAAATTTTCAAGAGAATGCAAAACCAAAATTTTCTTTTGAGGGTTCAAAAAATCTTTCCTCCATAACTTATGATGATCCTGTTCCCTTAAGACTCTCTGCAGAAGATGGAAAAACTGCAGCGGTATGGAAGGGAAATTTCATGTTCCCTCTAAGTCTAAAAGTAAAAGATACCTCACAACCGGCTGAAGTAAAAATTTTGGCAGATTTTACGGTGTGTTCACAAGAATTAGAATGCAAACCGGAACAAATTAATGCAGAACTCATTCTGGCGCCCGGTGAAGGTTTTTATTCGTCCGTAAATAATTTTATCATCCAAAGTTTTAATCGCATTCCACAAGAAAAAACACCAAATTTTGAATTGAAAAAGGCAGTGGTTGATGAAGGTGAAAATTCCGAACAAGTAATGCGTTTAGAATTTAAAATGAGTGATAATCTCAACAATTTTGATGTCTATTTGGAAAATGATAAAAATATCTTATTTGAACGACCTAAGATATCCGTGGGAGACGGCATAATTACGGCGAGACTTTATCCGCTCGATAAAAGCCAAAAACTTATTGGTGAAACTTTTGTCATCACAGCCAGACTAAATGATAAAACTTTTTTGAGAAAGAAGGTAACGGTTCAAAAAGCCTCTCCGTTTGATTATCAAATCAACTCAATATCTGCTGTTTTATTATTGATGGCTGTGTTAGGCGGCTTCTTACTTAATTTCATGCCTTGTGTATTTCCGGTGCTGTCAATAAAAGTTATGTCTTTGACAAGATTTGGAGCAACCCAGCCGGAGAGATTAAGACATAATTTTGCTTTTACAATAGGCGGAATATTTGCTTCTTTTGAGTTGATAGCTTTATGTTTGAGCCTCTTAAAATTAGGTGGTCAGAGCATTGGTTGGGGAATGCAATTTCAAAATCCGATTTTTTTAACGGTTATGTTATTTGCAATAACAACTTTTATGGCTGCTGTTTGGGGGTGGATAGGTATTAGGACGCCCCAATGGTTAGAAAAAAAGCTCACCCCAAAAACAGACCAAGCAGGTATAACCCACTTTTTTATAGGAACTTTAGCTGTTTTAATGTCCACGCCTTGTACGGCTCCTTATCTGGGAACAGCGGTTGGTTTTGCTTTAGCCGGATCAATATCTGATATTTGGCTTGTGCTAAATGCCGTTGCTCTGGGCTTAGCTTTGCCATACATTTTGGTTTATGCCTATCCGAGCATTGTTGACTTTTTACCCAAACCCGGAGTTTGGATGGAGAGACTAAACCTTATCATGGGATTTATGCTGTTTTTAACCATGGTTTGGTTGTTGAGCATATTATATGCGCAAGCCGGTTTAGGGGTATCCTTGCGTATGGGAATATATGTAATATTATTTTTGTTTATACTATATTATCGCCGTATAATGCTTGATGCTCTGGAAGAAACAGATTTTGCCGACGAAATAAAAGAGAGAGTTTCTTGTTGGTATAAACGAAGCATCCTTTCCGTATTGATTTTGATTGGCGTCATAGCATTATTTGATGCAACGCATACATTTAACAAGGTTCAGGAAGAGAGAGTTTCAGGCAAAGAAAAAATCATCGACTATGATATAATATCCTCAAAAGTAAGAGCCGGAAAAAATGTTATTGTTGCGGTGGGCGCAGATTGGTGTCTGACTTGTAAATATAATGAAGCAGTCGTATTCAATAATGCCATAGTCGAAAATATGCTTAAAAATAGTAACACTGAATTAATAGAAGTAGATTGGACTTCTTATAATAAAGAAGTTTTAGAGTTTATGAAGAGATTCGGTCGACAAGGATTGCCTTTTTACGTTGTTTTTTCTCCGATGGTTCCGGATGGAATGGTGCTGCCTGAGGTTTTGAGCGAAAGAGGCTTAAACAAAACGCTTCAAGGCATTACAGATTAGAAATAACGCTGAAAAAATCCTCTGACAAAACCTTTTGAAGAGGCATCTAAAAAATCAGACGGCTGAAGATGGAGCCGTCTGAGAGTTTCTGGGGATAGGTCACAACCTTTTTCCTTAAGGATATTTTCTTTTTTCAGACCAAATATCCTACCGGTAACTTTGGGCAACTGCGTGAGTTTTATCTTACCGCCATGCCACATAACATTACCCTCGACTTCAAGACAACTCAAATCCATATCTTTCATCGGAACAATAGTCAGATTTTTTCTAACCGTAATTTTATCTTTTCTAATCTGAAAATATCCGAAAGCATTATGTCTGAGAAATTGAACAATATTGTTAGGCATGGGCAAGTCACCGCTGATACCAAAACTTGTTGTCGGGAGTTTGTCATAAGAGGAAACAAGAGGTTCCGGAGAAGAAGGGTCATTATTGAAGCAAAACTGTCTGGCGTGAACCAAGCTCCAGTCCAGACCGGAGACAACATTTTTGCCGTTTGCCGTAACTCGACCGTTAATATATTTTATATGGCTTTTTTCGTCATATTTCTTTTGGCTTTCCAAAAGCTGTCCGTTTTTGATAAGGAAGTCAAAATATTCACGGACACTTTCACATTTCTTGCTCATATCCATTGACTGCCATTTATTTACTACCAGTTTGGACAAACAATACCACGCTTGTGTCTAATTGTCAACTTTTTTGTAAAAAAACGATAGGGGAGGTACTTAGTCTTTTGAATTTTCTTGCTTTTTAAGGGACAAAATGGCATCGCGCGCCAGTTGGTCTACGCGCTCATTTTCGGGATGTCCGTTGTGCCCTTTAACCCAAACCCACCGAATTTCATGTCCTTGGGTCAGCGCGCCCAACTCTTGCCAGAGGTCAACATTTTTCACGGCCGATTTTTTGTTGCTGGTTTTCCAGTTATTTTGCTTCCAGTTGGGCAACCATTTTGTAATACCATCCATCACATAGCGGCTATCCGTATAAAGTGTGATATTGCAAGCTTTTTTAAGCGCTTTTAAGGCCTCAATAACTGCGGTCAACTCCATACGGTTGTTTGTTGTTTCGGCTTCTGCGCCGCTAAGCTCTTTTTCCGTGTCTTTATGACGAAGCAAAGCCCCCCAGCCGCCGGCACCCGGATTTCCCGAACAAGCCCCATCCGTAAAAATCTCCACGCGTATCATTCTTATTCGCTCCTGAAATATTCGGTAAAGAACTCTTGCTCCAGCAAGTTGGCATCTTCGCCATCACGCATGGCTTTGGCGACAAAAGAGCGAAGCTTGTTTTTCGGCAGATAAATACGAAAATCTTTCGGCGCGGCATGGTCGGCACCGATAACCCCATCCATAATAAAATCTTCTTCGCTGTAAGGAGAGAAGATGATGGTAATTTTGGCAAAGCGAATAATTCCGCGCGGTGGCAAGCGCAAATCCGGACGTGTAATCAGGTTAAGCTGACCTTCAATTCCGGGGATTGAATCCATTTGATTATAGTTTGAGAAACGAACTTTGTTATAATCTCCCCCTTTGCTGCCGCAGGAACAGGAAAGATACATTTCCCGAGCAATAACATTGCTTTCGTTTTGTCCGCAAATCGTAAAACTCAGGCGCATATACTTTTCCGGCGGATTATTAAGCGAGGAGGGATAAACCATATCCTCATCGGCATTATCCAAAATCTCTAAGCTTCTATCTGCCACGATTAATTCAATGTTTGGCTGTGGACGTTTTCCGAACATTCCGGCAATAACCGAATAGGGCGCCGGAACATTATTTGAGCCGGAACGAATATAGATATTATTGCCCATCGTGGTCATCAAAGGAGCCAAATCAGATTTGGGAATATAAGTTGCCACAAAGCCGTCGCCGTTTTCATCAACACTGATGATGTGGTTGCGAACCCGATTATGGCTCGGAATAGTGCAGCCGGAAATAGCATTTTCCAACCAGCTTAAAAAGCGGTGCACATTTTTGACCTTAACTTTGGCTTTCGCCACATCGCCGATTTCATAGTCACGGCTGCATTCCACACCCCAAACGATAACCCCGCCTTCGGAGTTTCCGAAACCGGAGATTCCCTTGGCCAGATTTTTGCGGTCGTCTTTATGCAGGCTCGTGCCGTTTTTGCCTGTAGATACGGCTTGTTTGAAGTCTAAGAACAGCTCTTCGGTTTGCAGATTGACAATAAAGTCATCAACGGCGTCTTCCCCGAAATAAATCAGTTTCTGAAAAATATCTTCGGCGCGGGACATTAACTTTTCTCCCTAAATCTTAAAATTTGCATTCTCTTTAACAAAGCATACAGGATGAATATTAATTTTGTCATAATGTTTTTGCAGTTCCTGCAACAGGTCTTGAACCAGCTCTTCAGGGGCGGAGGCTCCGGCGCTGATGCCGACACTTCCTTTAATTTCATCAAAATCAAGCTCGTTGGCTCTGTCTATCAAGAAAGCCTTTTGCGCCCCGTTTTTAAGCGCTGTTTCCTTCAGTTGCTTAGAGTTTGATGAGTTTGCCGAACCGATAATGACAATGTTTGGTGTCTTTTGCGCCAAAGCTTTAACCGCGCCTTGACGGTTGGTTGTGGCAAAACAAATATCGCTTTGGCTCATAGACATTAGGTTATCAAATTTTTGTTTCAAAACTTTGATAATTTCGGCTGTATCGTCAACTGAAAGTGTCGTCTGCGTAACAAAACCGATTTTGGTGTCTTTGGGCAGGTTTATATTTTTCGCTTCTTCCACAGAGCAGATAACAATGGCTTTTTCGGGGTTTTTGAGCTGCCCGATAGTCCCGATAATCTCGGGATGATTTTTTTTACCGATAACGATGATTTCCGCACCGCATTCTTCCAAACGGGAGATTTGCTTATGCACTTTGGCAACCAAAGGGCAAGTCGCATCCAAGACGTTCAGCTTGCGGCGATTGGCCTCTTCAATAATCTCAAGCCCGACCCCATGCGCCGAAAAAATCACCGGCCGTTCAGGATGCGCTTCGTCCAAATCATCAATAAAAATGACCCCTTTAGAGCGCAGATATTCCAAAACAACCTTGTTATGCACAATCTCGTGGCGCACATAAACCGGCGCACCGAATTTCTCAAGTGCATCTTCCACAATGCTGATGGCTCTGCGCACACCGGCGCAAAATCCTCTGGGCTCGGCCAAATATATGTCTAAGTTATTTTCGCTCATTTAATCATCTTCTCAAGTTCATCGGCAGTCGGATATTTTTTGAGAGCGCCGAGCAGGGTATAAGTCGGCTTTGAGCCAAAAATACGGCAGGCGGTCTCACGAATATCCTCTAAGGAGACTTTCTCAATTTTTTCTACGATTTCTTCCACCGGCAAAACACGGTTGAACAACAGCGTCTGCCGTGCCATAGCCTCAGATGTCGCGGAAGAACTTTCCAAAGCCATCAGCAAGCTGGCCTTAATTTGCGCTTTGGCGCGTTCAAGTTCTTTCGGGCTGACCTTGTCTTGGCAAACTTTCTTAATCTCATCGGTAACGGCGGGAATAAGTTGTTGCAGCTCATCTGGCGTTGTTCCGGCATAGATACCGAAACTTCCGCTTTGTGTATGCGCATTCACAAAACTATAGACCGTATAAACCAAGCCACGCTTTTCTCTGATTTCTTGGAACAATCTGGAGGACATTCCGCCGCCGAACAAGGTGGAAAAAATCATGGTCGGATAATATTTGTCGCTGTAATAATCAACACCTTCAAAGCCTAAAGCTAAATGTGTTTGCTCAATCTCTCTTTTTTCGGCATAAAAACCGCCGACATATTTTTGCGGCAGAATTTGAAAATCCGTGCTTTTTCTAAAATTTTGAAAGCGCTGGCGGCACATCTCGGCAAATTTTTCGTGCCGAATATTACCCGTGGCGCAAAGGACGATATTTTCGGCCGCATAGTTAGATTTAAGATAAGTGTTGAGCGTGTCGGATGTAAAAGAACGCACTTTTTCGGCCGGACCTAAGATTGCTCTGCCCAAAGGCTGATTCGGAAAGGCTTTTTCTTGCAGATAGTCAAAAATAATATCATCAGGCGCGTCAAAAGTTTGCTTAATTTCTTGCACAACCACTTCGCGTTCTTTGACCAACTCTTCTTCGGGGAAGGTTGGGCAAAGGATAAAATCGGCAATAACATCTAAGGCAAGTTCGGTGTCTTCTTTAAGCATTTTAGCATAAAAAGCAGTGCATTCGCGCGAGGTATAAGCGTTGCTTTGCCCGCCCACATCTTCAATATCTTCCGAAATCTGGAGCGCCGTGCGGTTTTTGGTGCCCTTAAAAACCATATGTTCCAAAAAATGCGAGATTCCGTTAACCTCTTCTTTTTCATAAGCCGAGCCGGTCTTAATCCACGCGCCGAGAGAAACCGTTTCGGTGTTTGGTCTGTCGCAGGTAACGATGCGCAAGCCGTTTTCAAGGGTAGTTTGTTGTGTTTGCATAAAAAAGTCCTTAAATTTGAAATTTAATTTACATCTGACATCGCGTAGTATATATTGAGCAAAGTCTTAATGCAATAGTTCAAAACAAAGGAGACAAAAATTATGGAAAGCCCCAGATTTGCGGTTGTACTATCAGGCTGCGGCGTTTTTGACGGCAGCGAAATTCATGAAGCGGTTAGTGCCTTGTTGGCCATAGATGAGGCCGGTTGCGCTTATCAGTGCTTTGCGCCCAACACATGGCAAGCCAAAACGGTAGATCACTTCACGGGTGAAGCATCAGCCATTGCCGGAGATGCAGACAATCGTAATGTTTTGGCGGAATCCGCCCGCATTGCCAGAGGTCAAATTTTGGACTTAAGCGAGTTTGACCCCAAAGATTTTGATGCCGTCATTTTCCCCGGCGGATTCGGAGCTGCTTTAAACTGGAGCAATTTTGCCACCAAAGGTCCGGCTTGCGAGGTCAATGAGGAAGTTGAGCGTGCCTTAAACGAGAGCTTTAAGGAAGGTATTGTAATTGGTGCGATGTGTATTGCTCCGACTGTTGTTGCTCGCGTTTTGGGCAAGCATAAGGTTAAGGTAACCATCGGTAATGATAAGGCGATTGCCACAGGCATCGAAAAAATGGGAGCCATTCATCAGGAATGTGGCGCAACCGAAGTTTGCGTAGATGAGGAAAACAAAATTGTAACCGTTCCGGCTTATATGCTGAGCAAAAGCATTTCGCAAGTGGCCACGGGTGCGCATAATCTCATAAGCGCTGCATTGGATTTAATAGAGGGGTAAAATAGAACATAAAATTCTTGCATTCCGCAATATTTGTTCTATGTTAAGAAACAAAAACATTAACTTTTAGGTAGATAGGATATGAAAGTAAGAACCAGATTTGCGCCCAGCCCGACCGGCTATATGCACATCGGCAACTTAAGAACCGCTCTTTATGAGTATCTGATAGCCAAAACCAACGGCGGAGACTTCATCCTCCGTATTGAAGACACCGACCAAAAACGCTTTGTTGAAGGCGCGGAAGAGATTATTTATAACACGCTCAAAAGAGTCGGCATGAACTGGGATGAAGGTCCGGATATCGGCGGAAACTATGGTCCTTATGTTCAGTCCGAGCGCAAACCGCTTTATGCCGAATATGCACATAAATTAGTAGAATTAGGCGGTGCGCATTATTGCTTTTGCTCTGCCAAAGAGGCAGATGAACAAAAGGATGACGAACAAAACATCAAGTTCAAAGACCCTTGCAAACATCTGAGCTTGGAAGAAGCTCGCGCCCGCATTGCCGCAGGCGAGCCCTATGTCATTCGCCAAACGGTTCACAAAACCGGAACATCTGTTTTCCATGATGTTGTATATGGCGATATTGAGATTGATTATGACGAGTTGGATGAGGGTGTTTTGCTCAAGTCAGACGGCTTCCCGACTTATAACTTTGCCAATGTGGTAGATGACCATTTAATGGAGATAACCCACGTTGTCCGCGGTAATGAATATATTTCATCAACCCCGAAATATAACCTGATTTATGAAGATTTCGGCTGGACTCCGCCGGTTTATGTCCATGTGCCGCAAGTTATGAAAGACGCACAGCACAAGCTCAGCAAGCGCAACGGCGATGCCTCTTTTCAGGACTTGGTAGCCAAAGGCTTTTTGCCGGAAGCTGTTTTGAACTACATTTGCTTGCTGGGTTGGAACCCCGGAACGGATGAAGAAATCTTCTCGCTTGAGGACTTGAAGAAAGTCTTTAAGATGGAGCGGATTAACAAATCTCCGGCCATCTTTGACATCACCAAACTAACTTGGATGAATGGTTGCTATATCCGTGCTTTGAGCAGTGAGGCTTTCCATGAGATGGCTTTGCCTTATTATAAGCAGGTCATAACCAGAGAGCTCAACTTTAAGGTTTTGAGCGAGGTCTTGCAACCCCGTACCGAGGTCTTAGGTCAAATTCCGGAGGAAATCAAGTTTTTGGAAAATGTGGCTGATTATTCGGTTGAACTTTATAATAACAAGAAGATGAAAACCGACCCCGAAGTAGCTAAGAAGACCTTGGCTCTGGCTTATGAGGCATTGAAGGAGCAAAGCTCTTGGGATAATGATACTTTGTTTGCCGCCTTAAAAGCACTGGCAGAGAAAGAAGGCTTAAAGAACGGCCAGATTCTCTATCCGGTCAGAATAGCTTTGTCGGGCAGGGAAACCACCCCCGGCGGCGCAACCGAGCTGGCCGTAATTTTGGGCAAGGAAGAAACCTTAAAACGCATTTCCGAAGCTCTGCAAAAACTAGCTTAAAAAAACTAAAGCCCTCTCCGATGAGGGAGCTTTGTTATAAAATAAATAAAAAAATCCCCTCCACCGAGGGGATTTTTTTAGAATAGTTAAAAAGACGCTTCACAATAAAAGCCATACGCTTTATCTGTAGAACAATCTGGTGAATAATTATACCATACATTAGTATAATCATTATAATAACACCAAGCAATTCCATCATTAGAGATTAATGTACAGCCAGAATATCTATGGCTAGGATAACAAGATGCAACGGCCGCTGTATGATCTCCAGAGGCAATCCCCCAGTTTAACCCTCCTGCTGTTTTTGCAGCACAAGTCGTTGTTGCCGTATTAGCATCTCCAGTTCCACCTGATGTTACCACTACCCCATGCTTTCCAGTTGAATCGACTTGGACCACCGTTCCAATACCTACACCGTCTTTTCCAATATAAGTATCGCCAACCTTATACACCTTAGATGCTTCTTCATAACTCGGACAATAAACTTGTGTATTGTCCAACGGGCATTTAAGAATGGTTTTACCCGCGCAATCTGCCGTTGTTTTTGTATAACCAAGGTCAGCGCAAGAAGGTGTCTTGATACAAGTCTGCGCCCAAACCGGTGCAACACTCATCAAGCCCAATCCCCAAGCAAACGCTATTTGTGATATTATATTTGACTTCTTCATTGTCTTTCTCCTTATATCTTAGTCTTTGTTCCTAGCGCCCGCCGAAAATACATTTCAGGTCGCCGTTGCACCAATAATTGTTCAAATCAATTTCTCCGGAATCACATTCTTCAATACATTCCTTGCAGTTTAAGAAC
>CALXVR010000032.1 GCA_944392155.1 uncultured Alphaproteobacteria bacterium
AAAATTTTCCTCACTTTGCAAAGCACTTTATAAAATCCATTCTCCAATTTTTCTAAGGAGATGCGGAAGATGGTTTTATAAAGCACTTTGGCTGCAGGCTCGGAAATATAAGAGGTGATTATGGAGGCTCGAAAAGTTATTGTTATTGCCGGACCGACGGCTTCGGGAAAATCAAAGTTAGCTGTCGATGTGGCAAAAGCCGTAAACGGTATTGTGATTAATGCGGATTCAATGCAGGTTTATCCCGATACACCTATTTTGTCTGCCATCCCGACAAAAGAGGAGCAAGAGGGGGTAGAGCATCGTCTTTACGGGGTTTTTCCGAGCTCTAAAAACGGAACGGTGGTAGAGTGGCTGGTTTTGGCGGCAGATGAAATCAGGCGCGCCTGGGAAAAGGGAAAAGTTCCGATTATTTGCGGTGGAACAGGATATTATATTGATAATCTTATCAATGGGACAACTCCTATTCCTGAGGCAGATGCCGATGTTAGAAAACAAGTTGCCGAAGCTGCTTCGGCAGAGGGTATACCTGCCTTGTATGCCAAACTAAGACAAGTAGATGCCGAGGCCGCTGAAAAACTGAGCCCTAATGATAGTACGCGCGTTCGGCGTGCTTTGGAGGTTTTTTATCAAACAGGTGTTCCTATCTCTGTTTGGCATCAAAAGCCGATGGTGCAAAAGCTTCCCGAGGCAAGCTTTGTTACGCTTAAGATTTTGCCATCCATGGCGGAGCTTGATGAACGTTGCGCTTTGCGTTTTGATAAAATGATGACAGAAGGAGCTTTGGAAGAAGTCCGAAATCTTACGGCGCAAAATTTGGCACCGAATCTGCCGGCGATGAAGGCTCTCGGGGTGCCGGAACTCTCAGACTATTTAGCCGAAAGGATTTCTTTGGATGAGGCTGTTTCTTTGGCTAAGCAACATACACGCCAGTATGCCAAAAGGCAAAGAACATGGTTTAAAAATAAGTTGAATGCCGATGTGGTTTGTGAGGCTTGCTATAAGGGAGATGAAAATATAATTTTTGATGTTAAAAAACGATTATAGCTATTGCACAAAAAACAATAAGGTTATAAAAAACAAGATAATACTAAATTCTAAATAAACGCGGAGAAACTTAAAAATGATTTCAAAATTAATGGGCTGGCTGTCCGCTGATATGGCTATGGACTTGGGTACGGCAAATACTCTGGTCTATGTTAAGGGCAAAGGTATCGTTTTAAACGAGCCGTCAGTGGTGGCAATTGAGGAATATCGCGGCAAAAAGCAGGTCTTGGCCGTTGGTAATGAAGCAAAACAAATGCTCGGACGTACGCCGGGTAATATTCATGCTATTCGTCCGTTGCGGGACGGTGTTATTGCCGATTTTGAAATTGCTGAAGAAATGATTAAGTATTTTATCCGCAAGGTTCATAATCGTCGGACATTTGCTTCTCCGATGATTATTGTTTGTGTGCCGTCCGGTTCTACGGCCGTTGAAAGAAGAGCTATTCAGGAATCCGCCGAAGCGGCCGGAGCTCGTAAAGTATGGCTGATTGAGGAGCCTATGGCTGCCGCAATCGGTGCTGATTTGCCGGTTACGGAGCCGACAGGTAGCATGGTTGTTGATATTGGCGGCGGTACAACCGAAGTTGCCGTATTGTCTTTGGGCGGTATTGTTTATGCACGTTCGGTTCGTGTCGGTGGAGACAAGATGGACAGCGCCATCATTTCTTATATTCGTCGTAACCACAACTTGTTGGTTGGTGAAGGCAGTGCTGAGAAAATCAAAAAAGAAATCGGTTCTGCTTGCCCGCCGGAAAAAGGTGAAGGTCGTACGGTTGAAATTAAGGGACGCGATTTGATGAACGGCGTGCCGAAAGAGATTGTAATTACGGAGCGTCAGGTCGCTGAAAGCTTGGCAGAGCCGGTTTCTCAGATTGTTGAGGCTGTTAAGGTTGCTTTGGAAAACACGGCTCCCGAATTGGCTGCCGATATTGTTGACAAAGGTATTGTCTTAACAGGTGGCGGTGCGCTGCTTTCTAATTTGGATCAGGTTTTGCGTAATGCAACAGGCTTGCCTGTTTCAATTGCCGAAAATCCTTTGGCATGCGTTGTTAAGGGTACAGGTAGAGCTTTGGATGAGATTAGGAAATTAAAGGGTATCCTTTCTACTATGTACTAAGTCTAAATATGCAAAAGGGCTTCGGCTTGTGTCTCTTGTTTTTAGATGGGAGATATGGTCGTAAGCCCTTTTGTTATTTCTGATAGTTTTTGAAGTTTTGAAGATGAAGCGTCGTAAGGTTTTATTTATACAGTTTAGTCAGCTCAGGCTTCTGGCAAAGAAGTTTGCCATTGTTATTTTGTTTCTTTCCGCGTTTGTTTTAATGCTGATTAATAAGACCGATACGGTTGTTATTGAGAAAACCTCTTCTGTCGCGACAGATATTGTCAGCCCTCTGATAGATGTTTTGGTGGCTCCGGCAAGAGCTATGGCCGGAGTATTTGATTATTTTCGTGATTTAGGACATATTTACAGCGACAATCAAAAGCTTCGGGAAGAGAATAAGAGATTGCAGATTATTAGTGATAAATCCAGGGCTCTGGAAATTGAAAATAAACTGCTTTCGAAACTGTTAAACTATACTCCGCCTCCTAAGGCAACATTTATTACGGCTCGTGTTATTGCAGAAGAGGGTGACGCTTTTTCTCATTCTATTATTGCATATACCGGTGGAGAAGGAAATGTAAAAAAAGGGCAAGTCGTTATGAGTGATAATGGTGTTATCGGTCGTGTAGATAAGCCCGGAAAAAGATATGCCAAAATTATTTTAATTACCGATATTAACTCTAAAATTCCGGTTATGGTGGAAAGGACAAGAATAAGAGGAATATTGTCCGGAGATAATACATCTGTCCCTAAAATGATTTTTATTCCGCTGTCTGCTAAATTGTCTGTCGGAGATAGAATTATTACTTCGGGAGTGGCAGGGGTGTTCCCTCCGGGGTTGCCGATTGGTAAAGTAAGCTCTATTGAAAAAAATAATGTAAAGGTTAAGACTTTTGGAAACTTAGACCGATTGGAATATGTGAAAATTATTGATTATGGTCTGAATCAGGATGTACTGACACTTCAGGAAGATAATGCTTTACAGCAGAAGGACGCAGCAAATGAATGAGGAATGGAGTGAGAATCTGGCTTCATATTTTCAGCGTATGCTGCCTTTGTTGTGTTCGCTGGTGATGTTGTTTTTTTCATATATTCCGCTTGATTTGCCAATATCGAATCATATAAGACCTTCCGTTGGTGTTATTTGTGCATATTTTTGGCTTTTGCATCGCCCGGATGTTTTTAATTTGTTGTCTGTTTATATTTTAGGGTTAGTGGAAGATATTATTTCATCTGTTCCGATGGGAACTAATATTTTTACGTTGCTGATCATGTATTTGTTGGTTATAAATTTATCTCGATTTTTTAATGCAAAGCCGTTTGTAATCATTTGGTACGGATTTGCATTGTTTTCTTTAGTTACATTTTTAAGCAAGTGGTTGTTGGTTTCTGTTTATTATAGTCATTTTCTGCCCTTGCCCTCTGTAATGTTTAGTTATTTGTTGACGACCGCCGTTTATCCAATCTTAAGCGTAATTAATGTTTTTGTGCAAAATCGATTAATGACTGACGAGGAATAAAATGAACAGAGATAACGATAAAGGAAAAGTTCTTATTCGTCGCTCCTTGATTATGGCATTAATCAAGTTTTTGTTGTTGCTTGCCATTATAGCACGATTATATTATTTACAAGTTTATCAGGCTGATAGATATAAAACTTTGGCAGATGAAAATAGAATTTCGACGCGCTTGCTTGTTCCTCCTCGGGGAATTATTTATGATCGAAACGGAATGGTTATTGCCAGTAATCAACAAAATTTTCAGGCTCTGATTGTTGCAGAACAAGCTCCTAATGTTCAAGAAACATTGGATGCTTTTAAAAAGATTATGCCGTTGAGCGAAGCTGAAGAGGAAAAGGTCAAAAAAGATTTAAAAAGAAACAGAAGTTTTGTGCCGATTAAAATTAAAGACAATCTGACCTGGGAGGAAGTTTCAAAAATTCAGTTAAATGCTCCTGATTTACCGGGAATTGTGATTGATGAGGGATTGAGCCGATATTATCCCTATGGTGCGAGTATGGCTCATTTTTTGGGGTATGTTTCGTCTGTTTCGGATAAAGATGTTAAGGATGATCCGCTGTTGGAGGTTCCCGGTTTTAAAATAGGAAAATCGGGAATCGAGAAATACTTTGAAAAAGATTTGCGCGGAGAAAGCGGAAACTTAAAGTTAGAAGTTAATGCTTATGGGCGGATTATGAAGGAGATTGAGCGAGTTGACGGGACCCCCGGCAGGGATGTTCAACTGACTATTGATGCCAGACTACAACAAAAAGCTTTCGACTTGTTTGGAGAGGAAAGTGGGGCAGCTGTTTTATTAGATGTTCATACCGGAGAGATTTTAGCTTTTGTTTCGGCTCCGTCTTTTGATCCAAACATGATGACCCAAGGTTTGAGCCAAGAAGACTGGAATGCTTTGCTTAAAAATGAGAGAAATCCACTAACGAATAAAGCAATTTCGGGACAATATTCTCCGGGATCAACATTTAAAATGATTGTGGCAATGGCAGCATTGGAAGCCGGTGTTATCAAACCCGAGACAAAAAGTTATTGTGCAGGAAAGATGTCTTTGGGAAATCATACTTTCCATTGTTGGAAGAAGCAAGGACACGGGCATTTGAATGTTGTTGAGGCTTTGCAGCATTCTTGCGATATCTTTTTTTATGAAACGGCTCAGAAATTGGGTATTGAAAAAATTGCCGAGATGGCGAGACGTTTTGGTCTGGGTTCTAAAATTGATATTGGTTTAGAAAATGAGAAAGCAGGTTTAATACCGGATAAGGAATGGAAACTTCGTCGCTTTGGTGAGCCTTGGCAGCAAGGTGAAAGTTTGATTTCCGGAATCGGGCAAGGATATATTTTGACGACACCGTTACAATTGGCAACAATGACGGCTCGCTTGGTTAATGGCGGGTATGAGGTTAAGCCTACATTTCTTAAAATTTCTAATGGCGATAAAAGCAAAATTAAAAAGATGGATGTTTCTCAGGCAAATTTGGAATTGATGAAAGAAGGAATGTATGCGGTCGTAAACAAGCCCGGAGGAACGGCTTTTATGTCCCAGTTTAATTATCATGGTGAAAAAATGGGTGGAAAAACCGGTACAACGCAAGTAAGACGTATTACAATGAAAGAGCGTCGTGAAGGTATAAAAAAAGAAAGCGAACTTCCTTGGAGGTTGAGAAATCACGCTTTGTTTGTCGGTTATGCTCCTCATGATAATCCCAAATATGCCGTAGCCGTATTGGTGGAACATGGTGGTGGCGGTTCGTCCGTGGCTGCTCCATTGGCAGGAAAAATCCTTAAAGAAGCCGTGATGCTTGATCCGACAAGAGAAAAAGTTCATTAGATTGGGTATTGATATGTATAAACCGTATGAAACAACCTTTAGAAATCAAAATATGACAATCAGGGAAAAGCTGTTTAATATCAGTTTTTCTTATGTGTTGTTTATTGTAATGTTGGCTACAATCGGTGTGATTATGCTTTATTCCGCGGCAAACGGAAATTGGAGCCCGTGGGCGATTAATCATCTTATTCGTTTCGGAATAGGATTTGCGGCTATGATTATTTTAGCGCTGATTGATATTAAGATTTTGCTGCGCTATGCCTATGTGTTTTATTTTGCAACGCTTATTTTGTTGATAGTGGTTGAAGTGGCCGGACATACGGGAATGGGTGCAACTCGATGGATTAATCTCGGTTTTATTAAGTTGCAGCCGTCAGAATTTATGAAAATTGCAATGGTTTTGGTTTTGGCCAGATATTTTCATACTTCTTCTTTGCAAAGTATTGAAAGTGTGCGTGGAATTTTGCCTCCGTTGCTTATGGCTTTGTTCCCCGCGGCGTTGATTATTCTGCAGCCGGATTTGGGTACGGCTTTGATGCTGTTGTTTACAACAGGGGCAATCTTCTTTGTGGTCGGAGTGCAGATTTGGAAATTTGTGGCGGTTTTTGTCGGTGGCGTGATAATGATTCCTTTTGCGTGGCATTTCCTACATGATTATCAACAAAATCGTGTTTTAACTTTTTTGAATCCGGAAAGAGATCCTCTTGGTGCCGGTTATCACATTATTCAGTCTAAAATTGCGTTGGGTTCCGGCGGTGTATTTGGCAAAGGCTTTTTAAACGGCTCTCAAAGCCATTTGAATTTTTTGCCGGAAAAGCATACCGACTTTATTTTTACAATGTTATCTGAAGAATTTGGTATGATTGGAGCCATATGCGTTGTGGTTTTGAATATGTTGATTTTGGCTTACAGTTATTCTTTTGCTCTCAGGAGTACCAGCTACTTTGGAAAACTGTTAGCTATCGGTTTGGCGACAAACTATTTTATGTATGTCTTTATTAATATTGCAATGGTTTTGGGTTTGTTGCCGGTTGTTGGTATTCCTTTGCCGCTTATTTCTTATGGCGGAACGGTTATGCTCTCGGTTATGGCTTCTTTCGGCATAATCCTGTGCGTGCATATTAATAGGAATGTTCCGCTCGGAAAAGATTAAACCTCGTATAATGGGTAACTAATGCAGAAACAGCGGGATAAAATTTTTTACCTCATTCTCCGAGGTTTGTGATATTTGTATAATGGTCATCTAGCACAGAAATTTCAGGTCAAAAGTGTCCTTGTGTGTTTTATTCCATTTCCTTTGAATGAAGATGTGCCGGAAGAGCCAAAGGTTGTTTTGGAGTATGATATTTCTTTTCGGACTTTTCTGCTCCTTTTTCTTTGTGTAGAGTTTCCTTTATTTCTTCGGCAGTTTTAGTCGGTTTGATATCTCCGTTATAAATTCCGAGTTTGATTTTTACTTTGTTTGGCAAATTTTTGAGGTGTGGGGCATTTATATTGATTTTTTGCGGAGCTCCCGTGACTTTCATATCAAACTCAACAGCTGCGGCGAGTAGTTTGTCGCGAAATTCTTCCGTTTTGATGTCATTAAAAGCTATAACTTTAATGCCGTTTTTGCGGTTGGCTTCCATCATCATGCGGAAATATTCATAGTCTAAGGGTTGGCCGTTTTTAGAGCCTATATTGATATCAACATTGCCTTTGTTATCTACTTTTTTGAAGCTGTAACGTACGCCCTCATCTTTGGGATTTTGTTCCGTATGTTTGGCAGTGGGAACAACATCAATAACGGCTGAGTTTTTGTCTGCCTGAACAAGATGAACATTGCGTTTGGGTTGACCATCTTTATCAACATCTTTTTGACAATGTTCTTGAATCGGTTTGAGCCATTTGTCGGCAAAAGAACGGTCAATGACGACCGGCATGGTTTTGTCTTTTTCGTTTAAGACAAGCGTGTTGCTTATGTTTGCTTGGACTGTGTCTTTCTCCGGAACTTTACGGACCAGTTTGGCTAATTTTTCCGGTTCAACAAAGCCTTTTCCGGCAACAAATAATCTTGCCAAGGTCCCAACATCGGAGATTTCATAACCTTTGGCAATTAAGCTTTCACGATATTCGTCAAAGGATTTTTGAGCCGATTTGTTGTTGCCCTTTGTTTCTTTGTCTTTGTTATCTTTTTTGTTGTCTTTATTTTTAGGAGCCGAAGAGGTAAGGTCTTTATTTTTTTCTTCGGTCTTTGTTTCTGGCTTCTGATTATCGTTTTCTGTTTTCTTATTTTCTTTTTTCCGTTCAGGGAAAATAACGAACTCAGAAATTTGTTTGTAGTCTAGTCTTCCGCGAATGGTTCGAAAAGTTTCCCAAAGACCTTGTTCGTCCTTTATGATGATGCCTTTGGCTTCTAATCGTGCTTTATATTCGGCAAAGCGTTCTTTTTGGGTCGGTCTTTTTTTAGTCTCTGTATTCTCGGTTTTTTTTACTTGTGGAGCAGGCGAGGGGACGGGCTCTTTCTTTGTTTCTGTTGGTTTTGTTTCTGTATTTTCTTTATCTGTTTTTTGCCCTTTGCTTTCTTTGTTCTTTTTTGTCTCGGCGTTTTCTTCACTTAAAATATTGTCTTTAAGTGAGCCTAAAGCATCCAAGCTGTTAAGAGATTTGGTTTTTTCTTTCTTTTCAGATTTTTTTTCTTCTTTTTTGGGCGCAGAAACTTCGCTTTTCTTTTCTTGTTGTTGTGCTTGGCTTTCGTCAATGCAGTTTTTATAAATTCTTTCAGGAATATTCTCGCGGTAAATTTTATAAGCCAATTTTAATGCTTTTTTATTTTTTATTGTAGCTCCGAGAGAGGTAAGAGTTCCACAATATTCTTCAAAGGCTTCTTCCCATTTTTCTTGAATCTCCGGCATAGTATAGTCTCCCAAAAGATTGTTTTAATTATTTATAGCACAAAATGGAAATTTTGTCTATTTTTTTATTATTGTCCAAGCAAATGCTCAAATTCGCTTAAACTTTGTACTTTAAGATAGGGGTTGCATTGCTTTTCAAAGCCTAAACTAACAGGTCCTACCGGCAAACCTTGATTTAATCTTTGTTGCGTGAGCTGAATGTAGTTTTGGAGTTCAGGATTATTCGGACTATAATTCAGGGCAAAAGGGATGCCGTGTATTGTATATTCGTGCCCGGGATAAAATAAGGTATCATCAGGAAGATTTTTGATTTTGTTTAAAGAGGCAAACATATCTTTGCTTGTTCCCTCAAAAAGACCGCCGATGCAGAGGTTAAACAAAGTATCTCCGGTAAAGAGGGCTTTATCTTCAGAAAAGTACCATAAAATATGACCGATAGTATGTCCATCAACCCTAATTATTTCGGCTTTGGTTTTTCCTAAAAACCAAGTCTCACCGTCTCTTACAGTTTCATCAATGCCGGGGATGCGTCTTTTGTCTGTTTCGGCACCAATAACTTTGGCTTGGAAATAATTTTTAATTTCGAGATTGGCATCCGTGTGGTCGAAATGATGATGAGTGTTCAGAATATATGATGGTTTGTTTCCGAGCTCATCACAGCGCTTAATTATCGGGGTTGCTTCCGACGGGTCTATAATGGCTGAGATACCTGTTTCTTTGTCGGTTAAAAGATAAGAATAATTATCCATTGCGCCGGCGCGGCAAAGGATGGTTTCTATATTTAAACTCATGCGACCTCGCTTTTCTTAAAGATAGTCATCAGGATTAATTTCATCAATTTGTTGAGGCGAAATATATTGCTCTGCGTAGTCCTGATAAACTTTTCCGGTTATGAACACTTTGTATAGGTCAGGGTCAATATGACCTGTGTTTTTCATCTCTTGCATAATGCGTAGGACTTCGGATAATTTTTTGGGTTCTTTATATGGTCTGTCATTGGCGGTTAGGGCTTCAAAAATATCGGCAATCGCCATAATTTTGGCAGGGACGGACATTTCGTCGCCAGTTAGGCCATTGGGATAACCCTTGCCGTCAATGCGTTCGTGGTGAGCTCCGGCATATTCGACAACTTTGGACAGTTCTTTTGGGAAAGGAAGCGCTTTTAACATGTCTATGGTTACGACAATATGTTCATTAATCTTTTCTCTTTCTTCTTTGTTTATGGTTCCCTGACGGATTTCCAAATTGTACAGTTCGCCGCGATTGTATTGTCCAAATATGTGGTCTTCTCTGTTTTGAAGCAAGTTTTCCCAACTGGGGCGTTCATAAAGTTCAGGCCATCTGATATTGTCTCTTTCAGCCCAAGAGAGCCCTAACATACGGTTGAAGTAGCGTATGAATTTGATTTTTGATAATTGTTCCAGACGTTGAATGTCGTCATCCGTTAAGGGAGAGTCACCAATATTGCAGTCAGCAATGAAGGCAAAATCATCCTCAAGTTGTTTTACTTTTCCGACAAATTCTGCCTGTAGATTTTCTTGGTTATCAATATTGTTTAGGCGTTTTTTTAGATATTCGATGTGAGCATCGCGGCGCAGAATTTCAAAACGATCTCGGATTTCGTGAATGCGATTATAAATTGTTTCAAGTTTGGTGGCTTTGTCTACAATATACTCCGGTGTGGTTACTTTACCACAGTCATGTAACCAAGAAGCAATATGGAGCGTATACCAATCTTCCGGACTCATTTCAAAGTTGCGCAATGGACCGCTTTCTTCCTGGACCGCTGCTGTTGCGAGCATTCTGGCAATGACAGGCACGCGTTGGCAATGGGCTCCGGTATAAGGCGATTTAGCATCAATGGCTCGGGCCAAAACTTCGATGAATGATTCTAATAATTGACCGTAGGCTTCGTTCATTCTTCTGTTTTCAAGTATTAATCCGGCCAGAGATAAGATGGATTGTATGGTCTTTTGAATTTCGGAAGTAAAAGCAACTGTTTTGCCGTTGTAGTCCTGTGGGTTTACTAATTGTGCAATACCGACAATGTTTCCTTTGCGACTGATAATCGGGAGGGTTAATACGGATATTGTGCGGTAATCTGTTGCTTCATCGTAAGAAATAAAAAACGAATTGTCTAAATCTGCTGTTCCGTAAAGATTTTGCATATTAATAATCTCGTTATTAAAATAGCATAGTTCAACTACGGATTTTGGGGTTTTGTTCTTTAGTTCGGGGAGATAAACCGTTTGAAAAAACTGAAGGTTGTCTGAACCACGCAGATTTTGTCTTTGAGATTTATTAAAACTGTAGTCTAGGCTCAAAAAATTGTCGTCATTTAATGTATAAAAAAAACCGCAATCGGCATTGCAAATATTTGCAGCCGTATCCATAATATTTTCGATAACCAAACCAAAGTCTTTCTCACTTAGGAGGAGATTGTTTAGTTTTAATAAGTCAGAAAGAATATCTGCGTTTGAAGCCAATGTTGTGTCCCTCTGTTTGAGTTTTTTTTATTATATAAACAGGGACTCGATAGAATCAAGAAGTTTTGCAAAGCGTGCACATCTTGGTAGGTAAAGTTAACTGATGCGAGAGATTAGGTAATTAACATCTTCTTCGCTCAAATCTTCTCCGGCGCTTCCGAAGGTGAGGATGCGTTCAATGACCTTATGGATAAAGGAGCTTCTGTCTGAGCGGCGGCAGTCAAAACGAATGTCTTTGATGACATTTAGCGCACTGAAAACAGCCGGAAACATGCTTTTGGGAATGAATGCTTTGCGCAATAGGTTGCGAATCATAAAGTCTAGTTGTGTGTTGTATAGTATTTTGCGGACTTCGGTTATCGGGGTGTTGGATAGATAGACCAAAGCATATTCAAAAAACTTTAAATCTCCCATGCAAATAGCTCTAATGACTAGTGTCGGTGTTAGGCGATTGGAGGCATATAATTGATGAACCAATTCTTCTATTTGTTTGTCAGAACTATATTCTTCCGAGATTTTGAGCGTTGCTTTTTCTTTAACTTGCTCAATGATGTCTGTTGCTATGTTGTTGGGCAAGTTGTGTGAAACGATGAGGTGCTTTTGCAGCTCTTCGGATAAAGAGTTAAGAATCTTTTCAATAACCGTAACCGGAAGCTTGGCTCGGTATACTAAACGTTTTTTGATGTTTTCGCTTTCGGAATATTTTTGAACAATGCTGTTGTAGGTGCTTTCCAAAATTTTTGCAGAATCGTTGGATATTAGGGTCCCAACAACTTCTTCCGGGCATTTGTCTACAATGTATTGAGATATGTCTTCGGAAAGGTTTTGCCGTTCGGCGACAGCCTTTTGTTTATCAATATTTTGCATCTCAAGGATGCTGATAAGGTCTTCTTTGGTTAGATTAGCATAATGTTTGATAAAAGGCACGGCTACACTGGTTTTGTCGTTGATGAGTTTGAATGCAATGTCTCTTGGAATTTCTTTGCAGTTTTTTAGACTGTCAGATAAAATTTCTCTGACTTTTATTTCTATGTCTTCAACCATTATGCGGAAGATGTCTTCAGCCAAGCGCAAACCTTTTTCGGTGATTTTTCCGCCATTGTAATAGACCGTAACTTTGCGAGCCGTATTACCTTTATTTTCTACGGAAGGGTTTTGGGATAAAAGTTTTATGTCATTTTTTGTTAAGACGTTCTTATCCATGTTGCGACCTGTGTATGTATGTATCATATTTCTATGATAATTGATTATTGTACAAAATTTTCATTAATTTTTTGTTACAAATCTATGCATATAATACGCAATTTGTGCGTTTAGTCAATTTTTTTGTCTGTCGCTTGGGGAATTTTGACATAACCCAGTTTGGCCTCATCAAAATTGGTTAGTTCGTAAAATGTTATGGTATAATCCAGTAATCCGGCAAAATTTTTCAAATTTGAGTTAAAAAGCATTGTGTGAGCCAAAGCCCGTCCCAATACCGGTTTTTCTCTGTATGTAATTGCGGCACGGTAGAGGTGCATTTGCTCAAAATTTACGTTGCTGTTTATTCGTAAAGCATATGATTTCATAGATTCATAGAGGCTCGGGAAAGTTTTGTATCGATAAGAGTTGTCTTCGTTGTCATCTCTGGGCTTTAAGCCTTTATCAGTGTACCAATCCAGTTCTTTGTAAAGGGAGTTCCCTTCCTGCGCTATTCGGTTTGTTCCCCAATCGCTTTCAATAGCTGCCGCAGCCATTAAGATTGACGGAGGAACAACATCGGCTTTGAGAGCCAGACGTTTGAGTATGATGTCGTATTTGCGTCTTCCCTTCATGCGGGTAAAAATATCGTATTTGACTGCTTTTTCTTCAATAAATTTTTCTTGTTCAGGGGTTAAATCTTGACCTTTGAGAAAGTTTTCTCGTAGTTCAAGAATCTGTAAACGCTCCTCTTTTTGCTCCTCAGAAAGTTTTAGCGCCAAAGGTCCGAGAATTTGTAAAAATAATTTATTACGCTTGTTGGAATCGCTAATTTTATTAAAGTCGGTCGGTAGATTCGTCAAATAAATCGGCGGATAAACCCAATCCGGCATGTAGATGTAGTCTTTGTATCGATAATCGGCATAAAGTTTTTCTAGTTGGGCTACAGTAATATCCGTTAAGTAGAGACCATCTGCTCGGAGGTCTATTTGCGGCTTGGCATTACAGCTTTGCCAACAAAACAGACAGGTAAAAAAGATGGTTAGAGTTATGAGTTTTTTCATTTATAATCTTATGCAAATTTTTCGACAGATTTTACTTCAGGGATGTAGGTTTTTAGTATTTTTTCTACGCCTTCTTTAAGTGTTACCAGAGCATAAGGGCAGCCTTTGCAATTTCCTTGCAGCTCCACATAAACAACTCCATTTTCAAAGGACTTAAATTCTATGTCGCCTCCGTCTTGTTTAATGGCGGGACGAATCCTTGCATTTATCAGGCTTGTAATTTCTTTGATAATTTCTTCCTGACTGCGATTGGTCGATTTTTCAACAACGGCTTGTTCTCCTGTTGCAAAGAAGTCCATGATTTCTGCTAAAATTTGGGGTTTTAAATCGTCCCAAGTTGCGTTGTCTTCTTTTGTGACGGAAATCATATCTGCGGTTAAAAAGACAGATTTTATTCCACCCAGGTCAAAGATAGCTTCCGCCAGCGGAGATTTGCGCAGAGATTTTGCATCTATAAATTCGGCAGAGCCTGCACGCATAACTTTTTCTTCAGGAAAAAAGTTAATTACGTTAGAATCGGGAGTGTTTTGAGTCTCAATAAGCATATTATTATTCCTTTGATTTCGGTGCTTGAGATAATTTGAGGTTTATTTTGTTCATGATCGTTTGTGCTTTTAAGGTATAAAATCCCAGCGTGGCTAAATGGTTAGGCGCGCTAAGACTATCCAGCTCGCCATTCCGGATGATGCCGGGGGCGATTTGCGAGGCTTGTTCCAAGGCCTTGAGCATAGAGGTCCAGTCAGCATAGGCATTGTGTTTGACAATTATGTCTTTGTAGTCTTGCCCGAGAGCTTTGAACAGAAGATAGTATGCATAAACTTTGCCTTGGCAATAATAAAAAGTATTATCCGCTTGTGTGTCAATATAATCACTGCTGTCTTCGCGAATTGTTCGCTCTAAATTTTGGATGGCGTTTTTCCATAAGTCTATTTGAGCGCGTTTTAAAAACAGAGATAGATCTTGTTGGTTCTTGTACCATATCTCACCGCCATTGGTCAGAGCCGTGTTGTATTTTATCAGGTGTTTGCGAGCTTTGCGGTATTGGGTGTTAGCAGATGGCGCCAGCAAAAGTTTATTTGTGGGTGAAAACATCCAAACCGTTCCCGGATATTTTAGCAACTCGGCAGCTTGGGTAAGATGGTGGGGGTTGTTTTCATCAATGATTTTTCCTGATGCAACCTTTGACAATGTTTGGGAAAATTTGGCCAGAGAATCGAATATTCCTAATTGAAAATTAGGCATGTTATCTAAAAAGTAAGAGGGGAAGAAAAACGGGAGGTTAGGAGTCCACATTTTTTCATTAATCTCACGATTGATGATGAAAGATATCATGTCAACGGTTGCTGATTGGTTGTTTGGCGTGTCTTTTATTTCGTAAGAAGTGTCTCGATCAATATCCTCAACAATCATTCCGCCAATCGGATAGTACAGAAAAATAAGAGCGGCAAAAGCAACCAAAATCAGGTGCCACCAAGAGCTTATGAATAAAACCAGATAGTCCGGTAAGCGCGACAGCTTCGGTCCAAGGAATGTTTGGTAAAAGGTTTTAAGGCGGTTCAATAAATCTCTAAACTGAAGTTTGGGCATTGTCGTTCCTTTTAATGTTCCTTAAAACAGTGCAGATATCCAGCACTTTGGTTAGTTTGGCAAAGAGCAGAAAGCTTGTTAAACCCAAAAATCCTAAACCGCCTAATAAACAAAATTTTAGAATGATTCCCATATTAAGCCAGTTTTCAAGCCACAGGTTAAGGCATCTTTCCGCGACCAACATTATAATGCCCATTAGCAATGATGACAAGGCTATCAATAGGATTTTTTTTGTAAGTTCTTTTGAAAATTTCCAGTAGTTGCGTTTTTTTAGTCCGTGAATATATTGTCCTAACGAGATGACCGCTGCCAAGGTTGTGGCCGTAGCTATGCCGACGTGTCCGAAAGGTTTGAGCAAAGCGAGAGAAAATATGATGTTGGCGATAAGTACGACTATGGCGTATTTGACCGGAGTCTTTGTATCTCCACGGGCAAAAAAGTTTGGCGCAAGAGCCTTAACAATAACATAAAGAGGCAGACCTGCGGCATAGGCAATCAAAGCTTTTGCCGTCATATCTGTGTCCTGAATGCCGAATTTTCCATGTTGAAATAAGACATTGATAATAGGTTCTGCCAAACTGACCAACATGACAGCAGCGGGAAGAGACAACAAAACGCCATATTCTACGGCTTTGTCTTGTGTGTGGCGAGCTTCCTCAAGGTTATTGGTTTTTAGCTGTTTGGAAAGAATGGGGAGTAAAGCTACACCGATGGCGGCACCGACGACGCCCAGCGGAAGTTGTTGCAGGCGGTTGGCGTAATAGAGCCATGAGATTGCGCCTGTGCCGACCAGAGAAACCAAGACCGTATCAACAAACATGTTGATTTGGTAGACGCCGGCGCCGACCATTCCCGGAACGATGCGGCGGAATAAGGTTTTTATCTCGGGGTCTTTGATGTTTTGTGAGATACTTAATTGAGGGCGAATGAAAACACCTTCGCGGCGTAAGAAATATGCCAGCCACAAAACCTCAAGAAAGCCGGCTACCGTAACGCCGATGGCAATACCATAAGCCGGCGTGATTCCGAAAGGCGCAAACATAAATGCAGAAGCCGCCATTATTAAGTTTAAAATTATCGGAGATGATGCCGGTGCGGCAAAACGACCGAAAGAGTTTAGGATACCTGACTGAAAAGAAACGATGGAAACAAACAATAAAAACGGAAAAGTTATGCGTGATAAATCAACCGCGAGGGCAACTTTCCCTCCATTTTCGGCAAAGCCCGGAGCTAAGGCGATGACAACCGCAGGCATAAAAATTTCCATCAGGATAATGAATAAAACCAAGAAAAAGACTAGAACAGAAATGGCTTTGGCGGCGAAGCTTAAGCTATTTTGTTTTTCTCCAACGGCAAGTTTTTGTGAGAACATTGGAACAAAAGCCGTGGTAAAAGCACCCTCTCCGAAAAGGCTGCGGAAAAAGTTGGGAAGTTTGAAAGCTACAAAAAAAGCATCAGAAATAACGCCGGCGCCCAAAACGTTGGCGAGCACGACATCGCGCAAGAATCCGGTAATGCGGCTGATGAGTGTGAAACCGCCGAAAGTGGCTATGGATTTAAAAAGAGACATATTTTTCCGTCGATTTTTTCTAAAAATTGTTATTTGTTAAGATTATTTTATTGATTTGACGGTAGTATATTGTATAAATAGCTAATAATCTATTTATATTATACAGTTTCCGACAAGTTTATTGTTGACAAAATGGGATTATATTGCGATAATAGACAAAAAGGGAAAGATATCAGGAGAAGATTCATGTCTGAACTAAAAGAAAAAGCCGAAAAGGCAAAAGAGAAGGTTTATAGAAAACGTTTTATCTCTAAAATGGTAGAACACGTCGGAACAACTGTGTTGCAAGAAGATGGCAAGGCTGTCGGCAAAAAGGCTGAGCTTGGAGAATACTATATTGCTCGGGTTAATAAAGTATGGGGAAATGTTATGGACAGATTTCCTGCCGGAAGCAACAGCCCTTATAATGACGAGAAGAGCAAGTCGCCGGTTCCGGAGAGCCTGAGAATTGTCAAAGGTCTGGAGGCCGGAGATATTGACAAAATGGCCGAGCATGACAGACGTAAAGTTAAAGAAATGTCATTCGGCAAAGAAGCGAAGGCGCAGAGAGGTTAACCACTGTCAGACTCATCTTCTTTGATATATGATTCGACCTGCTGAAAAGCAGGTCTTTTTATTATGTGTAAAATGAAATAGCGGCTTGACAAAATATATCCAAAAAATGTTGACAGTATATCTGAGATATGATATTGTAAATCGTATTTAATTATAAATTACCTTAATTATGAAAAAATTATTTTTACTTGGAAAGTCAGTTCTTTTCTTCTTTCTGAAATCAAGAAAATTAAACCAGATGTTATGGGATGCGGTGAAAAGTGATGATCTGGAAACTGCATATGTTGTACTTAAAGCCGGTGCCAATGTGTATGATTTTCATACAAGCAGATGGTCTGACCCTGAGGATCCCGACGGTATTTGTACGATTGAGAAGAAGATATATCCTCTTGATTGTGTCAAAAGTGAAGAGATGAAAAAGCTCTTGAATTACTTCAGTATTTTAACGGACAAAGAACGTGAAGACAAGGCTCGTGTGGAACGGAAAAAACGGGAGAAGAAAGAGAGAGAAAGAGAGCAAAAAAGAATAGCGCGAAATCGTCGTTTTATTGAGAGGATTCTTCCGTCGCTTTAAAAAACAGCCTGATAAAATCAGGCTGTTTTTGTTTAATTTAAGAAGCTATTTCCGGTTTGGCGCGTTTGCGAGCAATCGGATCTAAAATTCGCTTGCGCAGACGAATTGTCTTTGGGGTTACTTCCAAGAGTTCGTCAGCTTGAATGTAAGACAAACCTTGCTCCAAAGACAGTTTACGCGGCGGAACCAAATCAATAGCTTCATCCTTACCGGCGGCGCGGATGTTGGTTAATTGTTTAGCTTTTGTCGGGTTTACTTCCAAGTCGTTGGATTTGGTGTGTTCGCCGATAATCATACCAACATAAACCGGAACGCCAGCATCAATAAACATCGGGCCACGGTCTTGCAGTTTCCACAGGGAATAAGCGATTGCCGTACCGTCTTCGCTGGAGATGAGCACGCCGTTGCGACGGGTGTCAATGTCTCCTTTGTAGGGTTCATAAGCATAGAAAATGCGGTTCATTACGCCTGTGCCACGGGTGTCGGTCAGGAACTCAGAGTGATAACCAATCAAACCGCGTGAAGGCGCATGGAAAATAAGGCGGACTTTGTTACCGACTTGAGAAGGAATCATCTCAATGAGCTCAGCACGTTTCTGACCTAATTTTTCAACGACAACACCTGAAAATTCTTCGTCAACATCAACGACAACTTCCTCAACAGGTTCCAAAAGTTGACCGTTCTCATCTTTTTTCATCAAAACGCGCGGACGAGAGATAGAGAGCTCAAATCCTTCGCGGCGCATGGTTTCAATCAAAACGCCGAGTTGGAGTTCGCCACGACCGGCAACTTCAAAAGAATCCGTGGAATCTGTTTTGGAAATGCGCAGAGCAATGTTACCTTCGGCTTCTTTGCATAGGCGGTCCCAGATCATACGAGAAGTTACTTTGTCGCCTTCGCGTCCGGCTAAAGGAGAATCGTTAACGGAGAAGGTCATAGCCAAAGTCGGCGGGTCAATCGGTTGAGCGTGAATAGCTTCGGTTACTTCGGGAGCGCAGATGGTGTCGGCAACAGTGCCTTTGACAATACCAGCAACAGCAACAATATCTCCGGCGTGAGCTTCATCTTTGCTAACGCGATTGAGACCTTCATAAGCCAAAATTTTGGTAATACGGGTGCGTTCTACTTCACCTTGTTGGTTGATTACTTTAACGGAATCATTCACTTTAAGGCTACCGGAGTGGATTTTTCCGGTTAAGATACGTCCGATGAATTTGTCTGCTTCCAAGGTGGTGGCAAGCATGGAGAAAGGTTTATCCGGTTCGCAAATTGGCTCCGGAACATAAGACAAAATCAGCTCAAACAAGGGTGTGAGGTCTTTTTTCTCATCATTCATATCCTTAACTGCCCAACCGTTGCGCCCAGATGCGTAAAGCACCGGAAAGTCTAATTGTTCGTCAGAAGCATTAAGACTGACGAAAAGGTCAAAGACCTCGTTTAAGACCTCATCAACGCGTGCGTCAGCTTTGTCGGCTTTGTTGATAACAACAATCGGTTTTAAGCCGACTTTTAAGGCTTTTCCTAAAACGAATTTGGTTTGAGGCATAGGACCTTCGGAAGAGTCAACCAGCAAGACAACGCCGTCAACCATAGACATAATACGCTCAACTTCGCCGCCGAAGTCTGCGTGTCCGGGGGTGTCTACAATATTAATGTGTGTATCTTTCCACTGGACAGAGGTGCATTTTGACAAGATGGTGATGCCGCGTTCTCTTTCCAGATCGTTGCTGTCCATAACGCAAGTTTCAACTTTTTGATTTTCACGGAAGGTTCCGCTTTGCTTCAGAAGACCGTCTACCAGAGTGGTTTTGCCGTGGTCAACGTGGGCAATGATGGCAATGTTTCTTCTTTTCATATTTTTTTTCCTAAAACTCAGCCCGTTTAAGGGTTTTATTGTACACATTATGCTTAGCTCATTTGCATGTGAAGAGCTCTTAAAAGAAGATGTGTATCTAAAATGATGTTATTTATAAAATTCGCCCTACAATACCGCTTTAAAATTAAATTTCAAGATTTTAGTGTGAATTTTTTTATTTGAAAAAATTATCCAAAATAAAATGTAGGCTCATTAATGGTAGACAAAAATAAATGTAGTCTCATTAATAGTTGACTCTTTT
>CALXVR010000033.1 GCA_944392155.1 uncultured Alphaproteobacteria bacterium
GACATCATTGGTTTTGCAGACAAAAATGACATTTAAGGTCATTTTTGCTTAGCAACTCTCTCCGCCAGTTGTCAGAAGCCCGTTGGAATGACGGGCTTTTTTTATAGGCGGAGACCGCTCAAACGTCGCGGAGCTTGTTTTCGCGGGGCAGAGCTTCTTTATAAGAGTTGTTTTTTTGCTGTTTTAGGTATTTGTAAAAGGTTGAATAGTCAACGTTCAACATTTTGGCAATTCTGGTCTTTTTTATGTTTTGCGATAATAATTTCCGGATTAGTTCTTCTTTGCCGGAAAGTTTGGTAGACTTGTTTTTGCTGCCTTTTTTTCTGCCGATGTGTTTTCCTGCTGCCCGTAATTTGTCAAGGCTGTTTTTGGTTCTTTGCGAAATCAGGTTTCTTTCTATTTCGGCCGAAAGTCCGAAAGCAAAAGCCAGAACTTTGCTTTGTATATCCGAACCGAGCCGGTAATTGTCCTTTATGGTCCAGACCTTACAGCCTATGTTCATGCAGTCATGCAGAATACTCATTACCTGCAGTAGGTTTCTGCCCAGGCGCGAAAGTTCCGAGGCGATGACGATATCATCATGTTTCAGGCTTTTAAGCAGCTTGCCGAGTTTTCTTTCTTTGAGGTCTTTTCGGGAAGATATGGTTTCTTCAATCCATTTATCGATGCGGATATTATTTTCCGCGGCGAAATTTTCTATTTCAAAATGTTGATTTTCATTATTTTGTTTTTCCGTACTTGTACGAATGTAAGCGTAAATCATAGCTAATCCTTTAAAGTGAAAAATCTTAAAGGATTATATTCTAGACTTTAGCCAATAGATTGAAAATAAAGGAACCTTAGAATCCAATTTCTTTCGTCTTACGCAAAAAAAAAGCATAACTTCAGAAAAATGAACAAAAATTTGTAAAATAAATTGACTTTTATTTTATTAGATGTAGATTGTATTTAAATGTTCGGTTTTTGGCAATGTTTTTTTCAAAATCGTGCATTTAGGAACTGTTTTAACTTTTATAAAAGGAAAAGTCTTATGAAAAAGAGTATCTTACTGGCAACCGTTGCAATGTTCGGATTGGCCGGATGTTCGTCTGTGCATATGGGTGTACCTTCTGCCGCTTTGCAAGAGCGTGTTACTGCCGATCATATAGCGAATGTAAAGGTAGGAGAGAAAATCTCGGGTGAATCTTCGGCTAAAATTCTTTTCGGCTTTATTAAAATCGGCGGTGATAACGAATTTGTTGACGGTATGAGCTATGCCGGTTCTTCCAGTGCTTTGCCGCTGCCGGTTCCCGCAATTCAGGGCGGCATGGAAGATGTTAAGTCTGCTGCAGCCTATAAGGCCATTGAATCGTCCGGTGCCGATGTAATTATTGCTCCGACCTATAAGACCTCTGTTACAAACGACTTTTTCGTTTATAAAGAGTTGAATGCGAAGGTTGAGGGATATAAAGGAACGATTACCGGTTTTACTCAGGTGAAGTAAAACCTTTTAAGCAGTAAAAGTTTTTTTCATATAAAAGGCAGTGCAGAAATACACTGCCTCTCCTTTTTAAAGTTTAGAATTTT
Source organism: uncultured Alphaproteobacteria bacterium (assembly GCA_944392155.1). Taxonomy (GTDB): domain Bacteria; phylum Pseudomonadota; class Alphaproteobacteria; order RF32; family CAG-239; genus Scatacola_A. The sequence goes on from CALXVR010000033.1 coordinate 1,567, forward strand.
TGTGTAAAAATAACTTGTTTCATTTTACTTTTGTTAAACGTGCGGCAAAAATTTTTATTGTTAAACTTGAAAGGGATTTGTCAGTTGACCAGAATTGCTGAATTTTTTGAATTTGTATATGACAGGCAGGAAGTTTGGCATCGGCGGAACGTGTTGAAAACTCCGGCGCCGTGGAGTGCGGACGAAGTGTTGCAAAATTATAGGTTTTGCAATGTTTATCGTGAACTCGACGGTGGAACGCTTGCTTTGACCAAATATTTGTCCGATAAAACAGTGAGTGCAGAGAAGAAGCTTTTCAATATTGCGGCATATCGTTTTTTCAATCGTCGAGATACGATTGAAAAATTGTTCGGCGGTTTACTTGAGCCGAAAAGTTTTGATTTTGGTTTTTATGAAAAGCGGTTTGATGCCTGCAAACGCGAGGGCAGTTTGTTTTCAAACGCTTATCTGATTTCGTCGCATCCGTATAATGCGTCATACCGGCCGAAAGACAAGCATATTCAGATTTTGTTGATGCTGGCTGATCTGGCCGGGAAAATGAGTGATTTTTGCCGGGAGCTGTCTGAGGCTCCGGCTGCGTGCGGGTTATCCGTGGTGGAGAAATATGTGGCAATGGCAGGGCCGTTTCTTTCCGGGCAGATATTGCTTGATGCAACTTATGCCGGAAATATTGTCGGTTATACGGCAAATGACTTTTTGGTCGTAGGTCCCGGAGCGCATTGGGGACTGAATATAATTTTCGGCAGAAAGCTGAATAAAAGAGAAGCTGAAGAAAAATGCCGCTATTTGTATTCGGTTCAGGCAGAGGAAATGGAAAAACTTCAAAACAGAACGGGTAAAAATTGGGATGCCGTGCGCTGGCAGAATCCGGATTATTGCGGCGGCCGGTATCTGGCTTTGCATGATATTCAGAACAGTTTGTGCGAGTTTCGCAAATATTGGCGCTTGAAAAACGGAGAGAAGGCCAAGAAACGTTATTATGTAAAAAAAGCGCTCCGTTAAGGAACGCTTTTTTGTAAGTTAAAATCTCAAGAGTTCAGCTTCTCCAGAAGTTCCGGAATTGAGGCGGCGTCTGCTGCCCGGATTTCGGCGATTAATATTGAAGAAGCTCCATATATTCCGGCAAAGGGCGGATCAACCAACGGGTTGTCTCCGATGTGAATAACTTCTTCTTTGCGATCTTTAATGTTCAATCCTGCTACGGCTCGGCTAAACATTTCCCGATGAGGTTTGTTTGCTACGCTGTCAAAGCTGCTGCCGACAACGGAATGAACTTTGTCAAGCTTGAAGGTTTTTACTTCTTTTTCCAGAATAGCCTGCGTTTTGTTGCCGCAGATTACGATTCGCGGATGACTCGGGTGCTGAGCAACCAGTCGATTAGTTCAATGGCTCCTTTTTTGAGTTGTAACAATTCGGGATTTTCCTTGCGGATATCTTCCAGCCTTTTGTAGAAGAATTCTTTTGCGATTGCTCCGATCTGTTTTTTTCCCAAAATGGACGGATCACTGAAAATTTCGACAGGGGGGCTGCCGCTTTGTCTCAACGTGTTTTCAAAAGACCATTTTTTCTGAAACTGCAATGCACGCATGGTTCTGAGATAAGCTTCGTGAATCATGTGGCTAGAAGAAACCAATGTTCCGTCCCAGTTGATGACAACGCATTGGAGCATCATCTTTTTTACATTTTCTAGATTTTTCATAAATAAATGTTTTGAGTTAGACATGGAATCATCTGTTGAGATTTTATGATAATAAGAAAAGTCAACAGAATAATTCATAAAACGTTTCTATCGCATCACAATGGTGCGTCTAAGTCAATGACTAAGAAAAAAGAAAAGGTTCCGGAGAGGAACCTTTTTAAGAAGAGGCTAGAATTTTCTGGCAGGGACGCCTTCCGCCCAGTTCTTTTCAATCTGTTCCAAAGAACGGCCTTTGGTTTCGGGTAACAGATAATAAGTGAAGAACAGGCAGAAAATGCCGATAACGCCGTAAATCCAGAAAGTCCAAGCTTCGCCGATGCTGTTGATGAGCGGCAAGAAGGTTAAGACAACAATGAAGTTGAAGGCCATATTGGCAACCGTGCAAATGCTCATTGCCAAGCCGCGAATCTTGAGCGGTAAGATTTCTGAGACGACAATCCAACCAATCGGTCCGAGCGAGAAGGCAAAAGAAGCAATATAGACAACAACGCTGCCGACAGCCATCCATTTAAGATTGTCGCCCAAAGCATCAGCAAACCAGAAGGAAGCTCCCAAAGCAAACAAGCTAACGGTTACACCGCTTAAGCCGGCATAGAGCAAAGGTTTACGACCGATGCGGTCAGCAAAGATGATGGCAACAAAGGTCATTAAGAAGTTTACGAAACCAATGCCGATGGTGGCATAAATCGCGCCAATGGCGGAAGAAAAGCCCGCAACCTTAAAAATGGTGGTGGTGTAATAGATGATGGTATTGATACCGGTGCAGATTTGCATAAACATCATACCGACACCGACAAACACGGGCATAAGCATCCAACGTTGGAAAGCGGCGTGTCCGTCGTCTTTTTGGGCGCGTTTGATGGTTTGACGGATTTCCTTGATTTGTTCCTCAGGATTGCAATCGGGATCAATATCTTTGAATATTTGTCGTGCTTCGTCATCACGTTTTTTGCTAATCAGCCAGCGAGGCGTGTCACCCAAGAAGCAGATGCCGACCAACATAATGATGGCAGGGAAAAGTCCGGAGCCTAGCATCCAACGCCAGTTGTTTTCGCTTAAAGCAAAAATGCGATTGATGAGGTAAGAGAACAGAATTCCCGCCGTAATGGCAAGTTGGTAGAGCGAAACTAACATTCCGCGAACTTTTTGCGGTGAAATCTCAGACAAGTAAAGCGGAATAACAAAGTTGACCATACCGACAGCGAGACCCAGAATCATACGTCCGGCAATCAGCCAGCCGATGCTGGGAGCAAAGGCACAAAGAATTGAGCCAACGGCAAAAATGAGAGCCGTGGCAATAATTACTTTTTTACGACCATAGATGTCGGCCAGAAAACCATTGCCTGCCGCGCCGATAACAGCTCCGACGATGGCAGAGCTCACAACCCAACCTTTTGTAAAGTCTGACATATTCCATGTATCGTTGATAAACAAGAGTGCGCCGGAGATAACACCCATGTCAAAACCGGCTAATAGACCGCCCAGAGACGCCACGGCAGCTATGACATAGAGCCAAAAGTGGCGTTGAAAGCGGGACCGTGTTGCAACCATAATAACCTCTCTTTTGTTGTTTTTGCTTTTATATATTCATTATAGAAAAGAGTTTCAAATTATCTATAAAAAATTGTCGGACATTAACTGTTTTTAAAAGGCTATGGTTGTATCTTTATTATAAATAATTGATATTTCGGGATGAAAATGAGAACAAGATTCGGAATTTTGCTGCTTGCGTCGTCTTTGTGTGTGCCTGCTTTGGTCGGTGCTGCCGAAAAAGCGGAAACACCGGAGGTTTATACAAAATGGTTGAATGCGCTGAAAGAAGAAATGATTGAGCGCGGAATTTCTGAAAAAACAATTGATTTGGCTTATGGTGAAAACGACTATTATCATCCAGACCCAGAGGTGGTTAAGATTGACCGCAAGCAAATTGAGTTTGTTTTGACCTCAACCGAGTATCTGAACCGAGTGGTTAATGCTCAAAGGGTTGCAAAAGCTCGTGAAAAATATAAACAGCTCTATCCTTTGTTTAAGGATATGGAAGAAAAATACGGCGTGCAGATTAATTATCTGATTGCTTTTTGGGGAATGGAAACAAATTTTGGGCAGAATTTCGGTAATTATGAGGTGATTGATGCCTTAACAACGCTTAGTTATGACAAAAGAAGACCGAAGTTTTTTAAAGAGGAGTTGTTTCAAGCTTTAAAGATTATTGATAAGTGGCAGGTTGAGCCTAAGCAGATGGAGGGTTCTTGGGCCGGAGCCATGGGACATTTTCAATTTATGCCATCAACTTTTAACGCATATGCCGTAGATTATAACGGTGATGGAAAAATTGATATTTGGCACTCTTTTGAAGATGCTATTGCATCTGCGGCAAATTATTTGTCATCAATGGGGTGGAAGCCCGGACAAGATTGGGGAATGAAAGTTAGCTTGCCTTGGAATTTTGATTATGCCATGAGTGGCAGAGATGTGAAAAAAACAGTCAAAGAATGGCGCAAAATCGGTGTAAAAACTAAAAACAACAAGAAGCTTGAGTTGCCCGATGATGAAATAGTCTCCATTATTTTGCCGGAAGGACGTAAGGGTGCGGCTTATTTAATCAGAGAAAATTTCAGAAAAATTATGAATTGGAATCGCTCTGAAAATTATGCTTTGGCAATTGGTATGTTGGCTGATTATATTAAGTCAGACGACAAATGGACGCCAGCCAAAATGAACCCTGCCGTGCGGGTGAAGACGGATGATGTTTTGAAAATTCAGGCTTTTATTAATAAATTGGGATGGTTTAAGCTTGATGAAGACGGAATGCTCGGTTCAAAAACCCGAAATGCCATTAAAAAAGTGCAGAAAAAAGCGAATATGCCGCAAGACGGTTATCCCGATTATCAGCTTTTGCAAAAAATTAACCGTTATAATCCTAAAATCGGCTTTGCAGTGCCTGTGCCGGAAAGAAAATTACACAAGTGAAATATCGTGCTTTACGTTATGGAAAAAAGAAGGTAAATTATAGCGAACAATTTTGAATTTTAGGGAATTTTATGAAGTTAAAAAGTAGTATAACCGTTTTGGGAATGTTGATGTTGTTGTCCGGATGTGCGTCCACTTCCGGAACTGATGCATATTCTCAAGCTGCGGCAATAAGCGGTAAGGGTGGTGTTTATAAAGTTGGCAAACCCTATAAGATTATGGGCAAAACTTATTATCCTGCTGAAGATTATGATTATTCAGAAGTGGGAATTGCTTCTTGGTATGGGTCTGATTTTCATAATAAAAAAACCGCCAATGGTGAAAGATATGATATGAATACTTTAACCGCGGCTCACAGAACACTTCCGCTGCCTTCTATTGTAAAAGTTACGAATCTTGAAAACGGTCGCTCTCTTGTTTTGCGTGTGAATGATCGCGGACCCTATGCTAAAAACCGTATTATCGATATATCCAAAAGAGGAGCACAATTGCTCGGATTCCAAACTAAGGGTACGGCTAAGGTCAGAGTGGAACTGATGGAAAAAGAAAGCAAAGAGCTTAAAGCCGCATTGACCGGAGAAAAGGTTGAGCCCGTTAAGGTGGCTTCCTCAAAAAAAGCGCCAATAAAAAAAATGGAGTTTTCTGAGTTTGAACCTTTGCGCTTGGATAATCCTTATAATGCAGCAGGCGGGGTAACGGATGAAAAAAATTATTTTGTTCAGGCCGGTTCTTTTATAAAACATGATGCTGCTAAGGAACTGAGTTCTAAGTTGAGCAAGTTTGGAAAATCTAATGTGGCTAAGGCCGACGTCGATGGTAACAGTTTTTATCGTGTGCGTGTCGGACCGTTTAATTATGCCGAGGAGGCAGAGGTTACTTTAGCAAAGATTAAGAATTTTGGTATTTATAATGCAAAAATAGTTCAGGATTAAAGTTTTGGAGTAAAGGATAGCAAAATGTTTGGCAGAAAAAAATTATATGCATCGGTTTTGACAACAGGCGTTATATTGCTTGGTATCGGAAATGCTTGGGCGATTGAGACTAAAGCGCGTAATGCTATTTTGATGGATTATGATACGGGACAGTATTTGTATGTGAAAGAGCACGAAAAGATGGTCGCACCGGCATCCATGAGTAAGTTGATGACCGTTAATATGATTTTTGAAAAGTTGAAAGACGGCTCTTTGTCTTTGGATGATACATTTACGGTCAGTGAAAGAGCTTGGAAGCTTGGCGGTGCTGCCAGCGGCGGTTCTACAATGTTTTTGAAAATCGGTGAAAAGGTCAGAGTTGAAGATATATTGAAAGGTATTTTGATACAGTCAGGTAATGATGCTTGCATTGTTGCTGCCGAAAATTTGGCCGGTTCTGAGGATGATTTTGCCGAGATGATGAATAAGAGAGCCAAAGAACTTGGTTTGAACAACAGCTCTTTTGCGAACTCTACGGGTTTGCCTCATCCGGACCAGAAAATGTCGGTTGAGGATTTGGCTAAGTTATCTCAGCATATTATTAAAGAATTTCCGGAATTTTATCATATCTTTTCGGAAAAATATTATACACATAATAATATTACGCAGGGTAATCGTAACCCGTTGCTTTATTCCATGTCTAATGCTGATGGTTTGAAAACCGGCCATACGGAAGAAGCCGGTTTCTGCTTGGCAGCATCAGCTAAAAAAGGTGACAGACGTTTGATTGAGGTTATGACCGGATTGAACTCCAATAAAGAACGTTCTGAAGAGGCAGAGCGTCTTATGGAATGGGGTTTCCGCGAGTTTAATAACTATGATTTGTTAACTCAGAATCAAGTTGTGGCCGAGGTTCCGGTTGCTTTTGGTCAGCAAAAAGAAGTTAATTTGATTGTACCGGAAACAATTAAACGTACATTGAAGAAAAGTCAGGCTCCGAAGGTCAAGATGACGGCTGTTTACAGTAAGCCGCTTGTGGCTCCTATAGCTAAAGGAGATAAACTTGGTGAAGTTAAAATTTCTTTAGACGGGCAGGATACTGAAACAGTTCCTTTGGTGGCTGAAGAAGAGGTCAAAAAGTTAGGTTTCTTTGGACGTATCGGTCAGAATCTTAAATATTTGTTGTTTGGGGCTGAGTAAATGCAAAGCAAAGGATATTTTATTACCTTTGAAGGCGGAGACGGAACGGGGAAATCTACCCAACTCCGTCTTTTGTCGGAATATTTGAGCCAAAAGGGTGTGGCAAACACAATGACTAAAGAACCCGGAGGAACAGAAGTCGGGCAAGAGTTGCGTCAATTGCTGGTTACGGGAGATAAAGACAAGTTTGATGCCGTGGCTGAATGTTTGCTTTATTATGCTGACAGAAGAGTTCATTTGGCTTCAAAAGTTTGGCCCTTGCTTAAACAAGGCGCTTGGGTTTTGAGTGACAGATTTGCAGATTCTACCGTGGCTTATCAATATTATGGCTATGATAAAAAAGTTCCTTATGAGACTTTGGCTGATTTGTATAAGATTGCGGTCGGCGATTTTAAGCCGGATTTGACCTTAATCTTTGATTTGGATCCAGAAATCGGCTTGGCACGCTCGTTCAAAAAAGCAGAAGGTATGGCTGTCAAAGAGACCAGACATGAGAGTAGGGGCTTGGAATTTCATAAGCGGTTGCGTCAGGGCTTCTTAGAAATTGCTAAAAAAGAACCTGAGCGTTGTGTGGTGATTGATGCGAGCAAAGGTATTGAAGAGCAACATAAAGAGGTGGTTAAGATTATCTCTGAGAGGTTTGGTTTGAGCTGATGCCAGCAGAAGAAGAACAGCATAACAGCGTGATTGAGCCAAGATGTAATACTTTTCTTCTCGGACATGGGGAAGAAGAGCAGATTTTGTTAAATGCGTGGAAAAACAGAACATTGCATAATTCGTGGCTTTTATGCGGCATTGAGGGAATTGGCAAAGCTACTTTAGCTTTTCGGTTTGCGCGTTTTTTGTTGGCGGCTGATGATAAACAGCGCGAAAAATATACGTCTTTAGATGTCAGTGTGGATTCTCAGGCTTATAAATTGGTGGCAAACGGGTCTCATCCGGACCTTAAGGTAATTGAGCGCGATTATGTTGATGCAGATAAAAAGAAAGTTCTTAAAGCTATTAAGGACGGCGAGCAATTATCTGATGAAGAATTACGAGGATTGAAAAAATCAGCAATTATTAAGATTGATGATGTACGTACAATTAACGAGTTTTTGGCTAAAAAGTCTTCTAATGATGGGTGGCGTGTGGTTATCGTGGATAGTGTTGATGATTTGAACAACGCAGGGGCCAATGCTATCTTGAAAATCTTGGAAGAGCCGCCGGCAAAAACGGTGATTATGTTGATTAGCCACAATCCGAACAAATTGTTGCCAACCATAAAGTCTCGTTGTGCCAAAATGAATCTTAAACCCTTAGAGGTTAATGAAGTGGCAAGTTTGCTCAGACGTTATCGTCCGGAGTTGTCTGAAAAAGCTGTTAAAGGCTTGGCAGAGCTGAGTTCGGGGAGTATTGGCAAAGCGATTTTGTATGCCGATAATGCGGCGTTGACGAGTTATGATGATTTGTGCAAAATTATTTATGCCAAAAACAAGTATAAGCTCTCGGATTTATTGGCTTTTTGTGATGCGGCCGTGGCTGATGAAGATAGTTATGATTTGGCTCGTGAACTTGTCTTGAAATTTGTGGCAGAAAATGTGAAGGGTTGTGATAATATTGAAGAACTGGCTGAAATGTGGGAAAAAGCCGTAAAAATTTTTGATGAAACGGAGCGGCTTAATCTGGATAAAAAACAGGCGCTTATCAATATTATCAGCGGAATTTGTAAAGTAATATAAACGGAAGGTAAGATGTTAGTAGACAGTCATTGTCATTTAGATTTTAACGATTTTGAAGAAGATTTTGAAGATATGCTGGTCAGAGCGCGTGAAAAAGGCGTTACGGCCATGCTTAATGCCGGAAATAATATTGATGAGCTGGATAAGCAGCTAGAGATTTCGGAAAAATATCCGTTTATATATACGGCAGTCGGTGTGCATCCGCATAATGCCGCTGAGTATGAAAATATTAAGGCAGAAGATTTTATAGCTAAAGCGGGGCATAAAAAGGTTGTGGCAATCGGCGAGTGCGGACTGGATTATTACTACGATTACAGTCCGAAAGACGTGCAAGTTAAAGTTTTTGTTGAACAAATTAAGGCGGCAAGAGAAACAGGTTTGCCGTTGATTATTCATACACGCGATGCCGATGATGATACGATAGATATTTTGAAGGAAGAATATAAAAAAGGAGCCTTCAGCGGTGAAATCCACTGCTTTTCTTCTTCCAAGAAACTGGCTGATTTTGCCTTGTCCATCGGGTTTTATATTTCGGCATCAGGAATTATTACATTCAATAAATCCGGGGAATTGAGAGATATTTTTGCGGAAGTTCCGATGGAGCGTTTGTTGGTTGAAACAGATGCGCCGTTTTTGGCTCCGGTACCAATGCGCGGGCGTAGAAATGAGTCTTCTTTCATTGTGCATACTTTGGAAAAATTAGCACAGCTCAAAGGCGTGCCGTTTGAAAAGATGGCGCAAGTTACCTCTGATAATTTTTATTCGCTGTTTCGAAAAGCCAGCGATAAGGGGAGGTACGAGTATTAATGGAAAATAAGTTGATTATTTTGGGGGCAGGAGCGGCTCCCGGTGTGCCATCTCTGGGAACGGGGTATGGAAGATGTAATCCTGAAAATCCTAAAAATACGAGAACAAGAGCATCCACATATTTGGAATATAAGGGTGTGAAGCTCTTGATTGATACCGGACCGGATATGCGCGCGCAGCTTATTGCCCAGAATATCAGAAATGTGGACGGGGTGCTTTATTCTCATTCTCATGCGGACCATTTGCATGGTATTGATGATTTGCGTGAGATTAATCGTATTAATCGTCAAAATTTGGATATTTATGCCGGAAAATATACAATCAAGAAGATTGAACATAGGTTTGATTATTTAATTGCCTCCAAAAAGTCGGCAAATAATGTTATCAGAAGACCAAGTTTGGTGATGAATGCCGTGAAGGCTAATAAGCCTTTCTATATTAAAGGTGTGCGTATTGTACCGATTAAACTCTTGAATCATTGTACGGAATGCTATGGTTATGTGTTTGATGACGGGGAATATGTGCATATTGCTGATTTTAAAATGTTGGCTTCAAGTGCGTATAAAATGATTAAGAAAAAGCCAAAGCTTATGGTTGTTCCTCTAACATTGCCGGAAGGTGCCGAACAGCACGCAAGCTTTGATGAGGTTATGGCCGTGATTGAGAAAATTCAGCCGGAAAAGGTGGTTATTAATCATATGGCAAATGAGTGTGATTATGACAAAATTAATGAAATGACCCCTAGTTTTGTAAGACCGGCTTATGATAATTTTGTGGTTGAGTTTTAGTGTGTGAAAAGGAAAAGCAAAATGTTATGTATTTATCATCTGGCAGATCATGACGGAAAAGGTTCTGCAGCCGTGGTGCGCAGCTTTTATCCCGAAACGGAGTTTTTAGGTATTAATCATGATATGAAAATTCCGTATGAAGAGATTGAAAAACACGATAAAATTGTGATTTGTGATTATGCTTTGCCGGTTGATTATATGTTTGAACTGAACAAGCGCAAAGATGTTACGTGGATTGATCATCATGCCTCGGTGATTGAGGAATATGAACAAAAAATGCAGACCGGCGCATATGACGCCATTAAAGGTTTAAGGCGTTCGGGAACGGCTGCCATGGTTTTATGTTGGGAATATTTTTATCCGGATAAACCCGTGCCGGAAGGGGTTAAACTCTTGGGGTTGAATGATGTGTTTGATTTGAGAGATCCCAGAGTGCGGCCGTTTGAGTTTGCTTTTCAGTCTTTGGGGACAAATAAACCAGATGATGAAATTTGGGTTAAGTTGTTCAACAACGAGCTTGATATTGCCGCTATTGTTGAGAAAGGCGAGGCTATTTTGTCTTGGATTAAAATGCGGAATTATCGTTTGGTCAGAAGCCTTGCTTTTGAAAGCGAAATTAATGGACTGAAATGTATTTGCGCCAATATGCCGCAGGGATATTCCGACTTCTTTGATTCAGTTGATAATGTGATGGATTATGATGTGCGGATTAATTTCTTTATGAACAAAAATAACAAATGGAATTTGTCTTTTTATACTTATAAGGACGGTATTGATGTTTCAAAGCTGGCTGCAAGTATGGGTGGCGGCGGTCATACAAAGGCTGCGGGAGCATCTAATTTGTTAGAATTACCAGAATTTTTGCGTCAAGGTAAATAATTGTGAGGAGAATTAAAAATGCGTTTTGATTACTATATTCCGACAAAAATTATTTTCGGTAAAGGAAGATTGGAAGAATTGGCAACAGAGAAATTGCCGGGGAAGAAAGCATTGATTGTGATTACGAACGGAAAATCAATGAAAAAATTCGGCTATTTGGAACGTGTTGAAAAATATTTAGCACAGAATGGTGCTACTTCGGTTTTGTTTGACAAGATTTTGCCGAATCCGACTTTGGCTCATGTTATGGAAGCCGCAGAGTTGGCCAGAAATGAAGGTTGTGATATGGTTATCGGCTTGGGTGGCGGCAGTGCCATTGATTCTGCAAAGTCAATTGCTTTGATGGTACATAATGACGGAAATTATTGGGAATATGTGAAAGGCAGAAAGCCAGAGAAAAAGGTTTTGCCGGTTATTGCCATTCCGACAACAGCCGGTACGGGAACAGAATCTGATCCGTGGACGGTTATTACCAATACCGATACCAATGAAAAAATCGGTTATGGTATTCCGGAGTTGTTCCCCGTGTTGTCCATTGTAGACGCGGAATTGATGCTTTCCGTACCATCTGCTTTGACAGCTTATCAGGGAATGGATGCCTTTTTCCATTCAGCCGAGGGATATTTGGCTAAAGTTGCTCAGCCGGCAAGTGATGCTTTTGCTTTAGATTCTATTCGTCGTATTACTAAATATTTGCCCGTAGCCGTTAAAGACGGCAGCAATATGCAAGCGCGTGAAGAGTTGGCTTGGGCAAGCACACAGGCGGGGATGGTTGAGAGCACGTCTTGTTGTATTTCCGAGCATTCCATGGAGCATGCTTTGTCTGCTTATTATCCGGCTTTGCCGCATGGTGCGGGTTTGATTGCTTTGTCCGTACCTTATTTCTCATATATGCTGAAAAAGGGTAGAGAAGTTGTGGCTGAACGCTATATGGATATGGCCAGAGCTATGGGCGAGGAAAATGTTAAAGCGCCGGAAGCCTTTATTGAGGCTTTGAAAAAGCTGATTAAAAATATCGGAATGAATGAGCTCAAACTTTCGGAATGGGGCTTGAAAAAAGAAGATGACCTGAAACTGGCTAAAAACTCTTTTGAAGCTATGGGGTCATTGTATGCGCTTGATCCGGTTGCACTTAACGAGGAAGATGCTCGTTTGATTATTAACGAAGCTATTAAATAACTTTGATATAATTCAAAAAAGGGTTGTTTTCGGGTGGAAACAACCTTTTTTTGCTTGAGAAATTGTGCATTTGTTGTAAAATCGGCGCGTTACAGCATAAAAACTAAAAAAAAATAATGGAGAAAAACTTTATGTCTAAGATTTTAATTACTTCTGCTTTACCTTATGTAAACGGTGTGCCGCATTTGGGGCATATGGTCGGTTGCTTGTTGCCTTCTGATGTTTATGCAAGGTTTATGCGAATGATGGGACATGAGGTTTTGTATATCGGCGGTACGGATGAACACGGAACTCCATCTGAGGTCGGTGCGGCTAAAGAAGGCATGAGTGTTGAGGCTTATTGTGATAAATATCATGCAAGACACAAAAAGACTTATGATGATTTTGAGTTGTCTTTTGATTGTTTCGGACGCTCCAGCAGTGAGCAGAATAAAGAGTTGGTTTATCATATCTTTGACCAACTTGATAAGAATGGTTTTATTGAAGAGCGGGTGATTAAGCAGCTTTATTCCATTGATGATGAGCGCTTTTTGCCGGACAGATATGTTACGGGAACTTGTCCGCATTGCGGTTATGAAAAAGCGCGTGGTGACCAATGCGAAAACTGCACAAAGGTTTTGGAACCAACCGAATTGATTAATCCGCGCAGCACAATTTCCGGAAGTACGAATCTGGAGGTTCGCGAAACCAAGCATTTGTTCCTGAAACTGCCGAAAATTGAGGAAAAATTAGCCGCTTGGGTTAAGTCTAAGGAACCTTTCTGGCCGGATATGGCTTATTCCATTGCGCAAAAATGGCTTAAGGAAGGTTTGCAAGAGCGTTGTATTACGCGCGATTTGAAGTGGGGTTTTCCGGTTAATCGTCCGGGCTTTGAAAATAAGGTCTTTTATGTGTGGTTTGATGCGCCAATCGGGTATATCGGCATCACCAAACAATGGGCAGATGAAAAACCCGAAGAGCGCAGTTGGAAAGAATGGTGGCTTGATGCCAAAGATGTTCGGTATGTGGAGTTTATGGGCAAGGATAATGTGCCGTTCCATTCTATCTCGTTCCCTGCAACTTTGCTCGGTACGGGCGAAAACTGGACAATGGTTGATTATTTGAAAGGTATGAGCTACCTGACTTATGAAGGCGGAAAGTTCTCAAAGTCCGAGAACAGAGGAATCTTTGCCGAAGATGCGGTTAAGGAATTTCCGGCGGATTATTGGCGTTATTGGCTGATGGCAAATATCCCCGAAGGTTCAGATGCTTCTTTTGATTTTGATTTGTTCTCCGGTGTGGTTAATAAAGACTTGAACGGCGTGTTGGGTAACTTTGTTTCTCGCGTGTTGAAGATGACTGCATCTAAGCTTGGCGAGGAGGTTCCTGCCGGCGGAGAGATGACAGAAGTTGAGCATGAGTTGGTTAAAACTTTGCAAGAAAAAACAAATAATTATCTTAAGTTTATGGAAGATATGGAGTTCCGCAAAGCCATGAATGAGTTGCGAGCCATTTGGGTCGAGGGAAACAACTATATCTCTACAACCGAGCCTTGGACGGTTATTAAGGAAGATAAAGACAGAGCTGCTGCAATCTTGCGTGTTTGCATTAATCTTATTCGCATTTTTGCAATTTTGAACTATCCGATTATGCCGAAAATTTCGGAGCAAATGTTGGCTCGTTTGGGCTTGAACGTCGAAGATATGCCGGAATTGAAAAATTTTGATATAAGCAAGGAAATTGAGGCTTTGAAGCCGGGGCATAAGTTTGAGGTCGGAGAGGCTTTGTTTGAAAGAATTTCACCGGAAAAAACTCAGGAACTTAAAGATAAATACGGAAGTGAGAAAAAATGAGACGCAGAAATGATCGCGACTATTTCGGACCGATGACCGGTTTTAAGGGGTTTTTGCATAGAGTGGCAATGATTTTGCTTTATCCTTTGCGTAAGCCTTTAATCTTTATTCCGGTTTTGATTTTGATGTATTTGATACCAACTTTTATCGGGTCAAAGCCTTCAGAAGTGCATCTTTGGTACTGGAACAAGATTAAAAACGGTTATAATTTTGTGGTCGATACGGTTTCTGATAAGGTTAAGCCTCTTGTTGGTAAAACTGAAGGTTTGCTTCCCGAGCTCGGGGGAAGAATGTTGCCGGAACGCGGAATAGATCAGTTGGTCGGAACTAAGCAACAGGCAATCAGACGTCAGATGTTTGAAAAAGCAAAGTCTGCACCACAGGCTGTCGATATTTTGGAAAATCAGGAAGTTGTCTCTGTCGAAGAGGTGAAAAAAGAACAGGCTTTGGCTCAAATGCAAGAGGTTGAGGCTGAAAAAAGTGAGGCTTTAGGGGAAAATGTTGTACAAACCCAAAAGCAGAAAGTTGTTATTTCTGAAACATTGCCGTTGATTTATATAAAGAATTCCATAGCGATAGAAGGTGCTGCCGAGGTGCAGAACGCTAATGAGATGGTTGTTAACGGCACGTATGTTTTTCTTTATGGAATCTATGTTGATCCGAATTTGCCAAAAGGAATTGAAGCTAAGAAATATTTAGAAGTGTTGGTTAAAGATAAAAAAGTTCATTGTGATATTGTGGCCTATACTTATCAAGAAATAGCAACAGCACTTTGTTATGTCGACGGAGAAAGTATTAATCAAAAGTTGGTTGATGAAGGTTTTTCTAAAAACGTTGCGTTGCAATAAAGGGCAGAGTAGATGTGGCAGCCTGTTTTAATGATTAATGGTTATCTTATCAGCGTGCTGGGTGTGGCTATGTTGTTCCCGGCAGCTGCTGATATGTTTTATCTGCAAAAAAATTGGTCGCCTTTTATTACTTCCTCTATGGTTACGTTGTTTATCGGTATTTCTTTGTTTTTAGGCAACAGGACTAAAATTGATAAGATTTCTTTGCAACAAGGATATTTGTTAACAACGATAAGTTGGGTTTCTTTGACCTTGTTAGCCTCTTTGCCTTTTTTATTTTTTGGGGCTGTTCCCGGGTTTGCCGATGCGTTGTTTGAGGCAATGTCCGGTTTGAGTACGACCGGCGCGACGGTTATTAAAGATTTGGAGGTGTTGCCGAAGTCTGTTTTGTTATGGCGCTCTATGCTTAACGCATTGGGCGGTATCGGAATTGTCATTTTTGCTGTAGCTCTTTTGCCTTTTTTGGGAATCGGCGGAATGCAGATTTTTCAACGTGAAAATTCTGACTTGAATGATAAGTTTATGCCTAAATTTAATTATATAGCTAAGAGAATTTTGCTTGTTTATTTCTTTTTGCTGGCTGTTTGCGCTGTTTGCTTGTGGTGGTCCGGAATGAGCGCTTTCGAAGCTGTTAATTATGCCATGGCGGCGATTGCTACGGGCGGCTTTTCGACCAAGAACGCTTCGGTCGGTTTTTATGACAGCGTCAGTATAGAGATGATCCTGTCGCTGTTTATGTATCTTGGCGCGTTGCCGATGACTTTTTACATCATGCTGATACAAAAGCGCGATTTACATTCGTTTCGAACAACGCAGGTTGCTGTTTTTACAAAAATTTTAATCTTTTATATTCTGGCTGTTTCTGTCTGGCTGACATGGAGCGGGGTTTACGGAAGTTTTTGGCAGTCGCTGAGGTTTGCGTCGTTTAATATTATATCCATTGTGACGACGACCGGTTTCGTATCGACGGATTATATGCAATGGGGGCCTTTGGCTGGAACAATATTTATTATTTTTGCGTTGACCGGCGGTTGTACGGGGTCGACTTCCGGTTCGGTCAAAATCTTTCGCTGGCAAGTGGTTTGGGCTTATTTAAGGCAGTCCTTGATTGTGGCTACGGAGCCGAATCGAGTTGTTCCTATTAAAATAGGAAAGATGACAACCAGTGGTTCGATTGTATCTTCCGTATTTGTTTTTTTGAGTGCTTTTATGGGGACTTTGGTTGTGTTTACAGTCTTGGTCGCTATGACAGGTTTGGATTTTGAAACAGCATTTAGTGCTGTTGTAGCATGTATTACAAACTCAGGTCCGGGAATTGGACCTATTGTCGGTCCGGCAGGAACTTTTGCGCCGCTTTCAGATTTTGCTAAGTATATGTTGGTTTTGGCAATGTTGCTCGGACGTTTGGAAGTTTTGACCGTATTGGTAATCTTTACGAAGAGTTTTTGGCGTAATTAATTTTGGTCGCAAAAAAAAGCACCTTTTCAGGTGCTTTTTTTTCTTATTCGTTGTTAGTCTTCGTTGATGGCTTCCGGTTCATCATCACCAATCATTTCTGTAGTTAAATGACCTGCATCAGCGCGAATTTTGTTTTCAATTTCTTCGGCAACGGCGGGATTATCTCTCAAGAAGAGTTTTGCGTTTTCACGTCCTTGACCGAGTTTTTCTCCTTTGTAAGAGAACCAAGCGCCGGCTTTTTCAACAATTCCGGCTTTAACACCGAGGTCGATCAGTTCGCCGGTCTTTGAGATACCTTCGCCATACATAATGTCAAAGTCAACGGTTTTGAACGGAGGAGCAACTTTGTTTTTAACAATTTTGACTCTGGTTTGGCTACCGATGACATCTTCTTTATCCTTAATGGAGCCGATGCGGCGGATGTCCATACGAACCGAAGCATAGAACTTTAGAGCGTTACCACCGGTTGTAGTTTCCGGATTACCAAACATAACACCGATTTTCATACGAATTTGGTTGATGAAGATAATCAGCGTATTTGAGCGAGAAACGGTAGAAGTCAGTTTACGCAGAGCTTGGCTCATTAATCTGGCTTGCAGGCCCATATGAGAATCGCCCATTTCTCCTTCAAGCTCGGCTTTGGGAACGAGGGCGGCAACAGAGTCTACAACCAAAACATCAATAGCACCGGAACGAACCAAAGTATCTGCAATTTCAAGAGCTTGTTCACCGGCATCCGGTTGTGAAATGAGCAAATTGTCAATGTCTACGCCGATTTTCTTGGCATAAGAGGGATCAAGGGCGTGTTCTGCATCAATAAAGGCGCAGGTTCCACCTTTTTTCTGAGATTGAGCAATGACGCTCAAAGCCAAAGTTGTTTTACCAGAGCTTTCAGGTCCGTAAATTTCAATGATACGTCCTTTGGGCAAACCACCGATACCCAAGGCAATGTCTATGCCCAGAGAACCGGTTGAGATGGCTTCAATGTCTACATTCGGGTTTTGACCGAGGCGCATAATAGAGCCTTTGCCAAAAGCGCGTTCAATTTGGCTTAGCGCCGCATCCAGGGCTTTATCTTTTTCCATGTCGTCTCTCTTCCTATAACGATTAATTAATTTCTGATTCCTACTATCTCTCTTATTCTTTTAAAAGACAATTTGAGCATTGCAGTTATCCCTTGAAAAATACAATGTACTACTTTTGTTCTTTTTGCAAGAACTTTTTTTGACTTTAGTAAAAATATTTTTATTTGCGTTTTTCGGGCTTTCCGGCGATGATAATCTTTTTTAGTGAACGCTTGTCAAGTTGTTGATATTCCTCTAAAGCGGCGGTAACAACCGCACCGAAAATAACTACAGCCCAAGCCAGATACATCCAGATAAGGAAGACGGGGAGGGTAGCTAAAGCGCCGTACAAGGTTTTGTATGTGGCGGCTTTAATCATGAAGTATGCGAATCCTTTGCGAAGAAAAGCAAACATAATGACTGCAACCAAAGAACCGATAAAAGCGTTGCCGATTTTGATTTTTTTGTTGGGAACCAAAACATATACCAAGACCAACAAAAGCATTGTTATCATTGAAGGGATAAGCTTGCTTATGAGAATCTCGGTGGCGGCAATGTCTTGCGGCATAAATTTTTGCAGTGTAAAC
>CALXVR010000034.1 GCA_944392155.1 uncultured Alphaproteobacteria bacterium
AGATACACTAGACTTTATCGTATTTATTTTCCATAAATACCCGCCGTCTGCGTATCCTCTTTTTACTTATATACTCTCTTCTATAACAACTTCCTTCCGAAAGCTCCGCTAACCGGCTCAACTCGTTTTATCAACTCGCCTCACCCCGTCAGCGATGTGGTTTATATGACATACCATCTCAGATGTCAATAACTTTTTTCAAAAAAATTTAACATTTTTTGCAAAAGATTTTTAACCGCTTGATATGGCGTGATATTAGCAATAAAAATTTTACAAGTCAAGCTCTTTTGACAACGAAAAATTAAGGAATCTTGGTGTACAATAATTGTATATACACGCTTAAAAACTCTAATCTGTGTAGATTCTGCAATATTTAACTTGCGTGAGACGGATTTTTTAGTAATATGAGTGAAGTTTAATAATATTAATAGGAGGCACCAATAATAAAAGATAATACCAATGCGCCAGTACGTGAAGATGACGGACCACGCATTAATGAAGACATCAGAGTTAAAGAAGTACGTTTAATTGATGAAAACGGAGAAAATCGTGGCGTTGTTTCTATTAAAGAAGCTTTAGCTGCAGCAGACGAAGCAGGATTGGACCTGATTGAGATTTCTCCGCAAGCTGTGCCCCCTGTCTGTAAGATTCTGGACTATGGAAAATATAAATATGAAGTTCAGAAGCGCAAAAACGAAGCAAAGAAAAACCAAAAAGTTGTTGAAATTAAAGAACTTAAGCTTCGTCCGATGATTGACACACATGACTATGAAGTCAAAATCAAACAAGCCAAAAAGTTCCTTTCTCAAGGCAACAAAGTTAAGTTTACCATGCGTTACAAAGGTCGCGAAATGAGCGCAAACGATATGGGTAAAGAGGTTTTAAACAACATTTTGGAAGACTTAGAGGGTTTAATCAAAATCGATTCCGAGCCCAAACTTGAAGGTCGCCAAATGACAATGATTGTCTCTCCGGCATAACCTCGATTCTTTTTTCAAAAAGCGGGATTCTCTCCCGCTTTTTTTGTGTGCTTATTTAAATATGAGGTAGAAATTCTTGGTCTTTTTTCTATATTGTAAAATAAATAACATAAGGGAAAAAGATGAAAGACGTAAAAGACTTAACACCTGCCGAAGCAGCGGCTGAACTCCAATATATTGCCGCCGAAATGGCAAAAGCTGATATTGCTTATTATCAAAATGATAATCCTTATCTTACCGATGCGGAATACGATTCTCTTAAGCTTCGCAACCAACAGATTGAGGCAAGATTTCCGGAATTAATCCGTGCGGACAGTCCATCCAAAAGAGTCGGCGCTGCCGTAAAAAACGGATTCGGCAAAGTTTTGCACCGATTCCCTATGCTATCTTTGGGTGATGTCTTTAGTTTGGAAGAAGTTGATGACTTCGCCAACAGCGTAAAACGCTTTTTAAATACCTCTGGCGAAATCGAATTTATGGCCGAACCTAAAATTGATGGTCTTTCTTTTTCCGCCAGATATGAAAAAAGTCGATTCGTTCAAGGCGCAACCCGTGGAGACGGTACAACCGGCGAAGATATTACAGCAAACTTACTAACGATTCGCCAACTGCCGCAAACCTTGCCTGCCGATGCCCCGGAAGTTTTAGAAGTCCGCGGCGAAGTCTATATGGCTAAAGCGGACTTCTTTGCGCTTAATCAAAAATATGAAGCCGAACATAAAAAAACTTTTGCCAATCCGCGTAATGCCGCAGCCGGTTCTTTAAGACAACAGGATTCTAAAATAACGGCGGAACGTAATCTAAGCTTATTTGCCTATACTTGGGGCGAAGTCTCTCAACGCTGCTGGGATTCGCAAGCCGAATTTTTTGAATGTTTGAAACACTGGGGCTTCCCGATTAACCCCCTAAATAAGCTCTGCAAAAATTTAGACGATATTGATAAAAACTTTGCGCACTTAATGGAGATTCGCGCCGAACTCCCCTATGATATTGACGGCATTGTCTACAAGGTAAACTCTATTGCTTTGCAAGAGCGCTTAGGTTTTCTGACACGCACCCCGCGTTGGGCAATTGCTCATAAATTTCCGGCTGAAAGAGCCATCACCAAGATTAATGCGATTCGCATACAAGTCGGTCGCACAGGCGCTTTAACCCCTGTCGCAGATTTAGAACCCGTAAACGTCGGTGGTGTTATTGTTTCTCATGCCACTTTGCATAATGAAGATGAGATTAAGCGTAAAGATATTCGCGTCGGCGATTATGTTTTTGTTCAACGCGCCGGAGACGTTATTCCGCAAGTTGTAGAAGTTTTGAAGGAAAAACGTGCCTCGGATTCGCTTGAGTTTCAATTTCCGACCATTTGCCCCGAATGCGGTGCGCACGCTATCCGCGAAGAGGACGAAGCCGTCCGCCGCTGCACCGGAGGTTTAACCTGCCCCGCCCAAGCGATTGAACGTTTAAAACATTTTGTTTCAAAGGAAGCCTTTGACATAGACGGTCTTGGCAGCAAAATTATAGAACAATTTTATAATGAAGGAATTTTGCACACGCCGACGGATATTTTTTCTTTAGAAAAACGCAACGGTAATAGCGGTCCGATAGATGATCTTTTTGCCCCGCTTGACACTCAAGCCTTGCATTTGGAACGCCGTGAAGGTTGGGGCAAAAAATCAGTTGAAAATCTGTTCAAAGCTATTAACGATAGGCGCGCCATAAGCCTGTCCCGTTTTATTTACGCTTTGGGCATTCGTCAAGTTGGCGCAGCCACGGCAAGACTCATTGCCAAAAACTACGGAAGCTTTGCCAATTTTATGACTGATATGCAAAATAATGATACGGAAAAACTGCTTGCCATAGATGGTATTGGCGAAGCCATGGCTAAAGATATTGTAGAGTTTTTCAAGGAAGACCATAATATCAAAACCATCAACCAGCTCTTAAATGAAGTAAAGGTTGAAGATTTTGTAGACACCGCAGATTACAATTCTCCTTTGGCCGGCAAAACGGTCGTGTTCACCGGAACACTGGAGCAAATGACCCGTGCGGAAGCCAAAGCCAAGGCTTTGAGTTTGGGCGCAAAGGTTGCTGGTTCTGTCTCGGCACATACGGACTTTGTCATTATGGGAGCAGATGCCGGAAGCAAAGCCCAAAAAGCCAAAGACTTGGGCGTAAAGATTCTCTCGGAAGCTGAATTTCTAAGTCTAATTAAATAAAGCCTTAAACAAGCTTACGAAGCTTTTTTCGCCAAGCCTTAACCGGGACAAAAAGAGATAAAAACTTAACTGTTCTTTTAGCAAAAGAACTCTTTTTCTTTGCTTTATAGATAAGACGCAATCTGCCGATGTTTGAGCGAACAAAATTCATTGTATCATCATATTCGTCGGCATAAGAAGAATCTCGTCCAACAACCTCCATCACCTTAGAGATTGAATACATATCATCCCACATATAATCTTGATAGCCAAACTTATCTCCCAGTCCCCTCAACATAGCTCTATTCTTCTTTAGAACCGAAAGTTCTTTATAATGAGAAGCGGAAACAGCAAATTGAGCATCCATCAACTTAAGCTCTTTTTGCTTGGTAAAAATAAAATTCGCAGGTCTGATATCTCTATGGACACAATCTGCATTTAATAGCGTCTGAGCAATATTTTTTAATTGAACAACAATCGTTCTTTTATCTTCATTGCTTAAACTTCCGGAAGACAAAAGTTTTTCCAAACAATCACCTTCCATAAACTCATATGCAACAAATTTAGTTTTATCGTTTCCATCATATCTAAAAAATATGGGCTTAATAAAATTATGTTGATTTTGAGCAAAAAGCTTTGCGGCATAAACATACTCATTAACGCATGAATCACCGATTCCGCCCCATTTTACGAACAATTTTTCGTCACCGCTGAAAGCTTGAAAATAAATATATCCGGCACAAGAACTTGACCAACGTTTTAATCTTTTAATATCCCGTAAAAAATACCTTTCTTCAAGATAATCCCGAATTAAACTGTCTTGGAACAAATCCTCATGAAAAAACACAACCGGATCATTTGGTTTCGTAAAACAATAACCATTAGATTTCATAAAATCTTTTAACAATTCAAAATACAAATCAAAAGCATCTTCATAATTTTGTAAGTCATACTTTTCATTCAACTTCAAATCATAAAAAAGTTTTTCTGCTGTCTTATAATAATCTTCTGCTACATAACGTTTATTAATCGTAGCATGATAAATCAACAAATAAAAATAATCTTCTTTTTTAGGGATATAAAAACCATTGAACAAAACTCTATCCTTCAATATTTTGCTTTCCCACAAAAGATCATGATAACTATTTTTTACATTCCATAAATCAATATAGATTTCTTGTTCCCCAATCTTAGTCAAATAATGAGGTCTTTTATCCGCAAAACACGTTTTTCCGTTAACAATCAAAACAACATTAGCATAATCACTGACTAATAAATCTATATCACCATGATTTTTATCTGATAAAGTTTGAGCAAAATTTTCAAAACCGCGTAAAACCACATATTCGGATGTAGCATTAAGAACATAAAATAGCTCATCCAAACTCTTCCAACCCGAAGCGCCCATAATATCCTGATTTAACAGATGCTTTTCTTGCTGCTTTTGATCTTTAGTTTTAAGCAAATAATCATCGTAATTAATTCCTAAAAGCAATGTCAAATCATGGTTTGTCTCTGCAACAGAATTCGTTGCGTGAATTTTGCTTCCGCCGCCTGTCCAACTCCGATATTTTTCTTTCAAAGAAAAAATATTCGTATTAACATAATCATGTCCGCGAGAAGTTTGCACAAATTCGTAGCGAGGCGCTTCATCCCATAGAGTAATTAACAAAAACCGACCAGTTCCGCATTCCTTAGCCTTTGCCGAACTTTTACCCAACTTAACGCCATAAAAACGCGAAAAATTATCTGAAACAGATTTATCCGTCCATTTAATATCATAACATTCCAAAATTTTCAGATGATTTCCGATATCTTCAAGAATTTCTTTTTCTTTATGACGAGCATTTGCCCATAACACCATAAGATGAAGTTCGCCCTTCGGCATATTTTTTTGCATATATAGTCCCAGTCCAAGTACATAACATATAATATACTTTTAGAAATAATTGCTTTACAATGTCTTGTCAATCATCATTAAAAACTGCTGAGAATAATTCTTAAGCATCAATATTATCTAAAAAGAAAAATTCATAAGCTTTGGCAATAACCACGTTAAAATAAACCAATAACGGCGCATAAACCAACATCTCCAGAACTTGAGGAACATCTATAATTCTGTTTAAATATTCAAAAACAATAAATATGACATTAAACACGATTCCCATAACCACAAAACGCCAATAATTTCCCTCCGTACGAGCAAAAGCAGTTTTAAGCTGCCCGCTTCGACCGATAACCGAAGAAATCCACGCCATAAACGGCCTATAAAGGATAAGCGGAGAAATCAGAAGCAAAATCAGAAGCATAACCCAATCAAGTTCATTTAGATACTTTCTTAAAAAATTTGTATAAGCATCAACCATTTCCACCGGAAGCAAAAACGGTAAAACTATAGGGAAAGCGGCAAAAATCAGTGCAAAAACAGCCGTCAAAAATAATATCTTTGTTGAAGGGACTAAGGAATCACAAATTTTTCTGAACATCAAATAGGGTTTGCGATTAAAATAGAAACGAAAGAAATAACACCAAAAGACATAATAAACCGCCAACCAAATTAAAAACAACGGATTAGCATAGCCACCGGGAAGCAAAAGAGAAGAAAGTAAAAACAAAAGATTAACCGCCACAAATGCAGACACAGACTTAACATTTTCCACGCAATAATCCACACTTGCATCCAATATTTTCATCAATGGCAATTTTCTGTTGTTATCAGTCATAGCTGTCTTTTAGTCCTTCTCATGATTAAGAATTACTCTAAAACAAACATATTAACATAACCTAAAAATCGCATTAAAATTCAAACATATTAAGACACAAGGCACGAAAGAGAGATATGCACATTGGAAGCATCGCGGTTCAACAAAGGTCGCCACCACAGCCAGTGCCGCGGTCAAGCTGGCTACAGCTTGCAAACTTTTAGTTAACGGAAGCATCCAACGGATTAAACCGCAACAACATCGTATTCCATAAATCATATTTTTCAGGATATTTCTGCGCCAAAATAGCATAAGCATCCTGACAAATATAAACCGCACGCCGAGCAGAATCAGCAACCGAACGGAAATAACGGTCGCTGTTGTAACGAGATGTATCCAAAATCTTAACCTCCCGCACGGTACCATCCTTATTCAAATAAGCACGGATTTCAATAATCATATCTTGGATTCCCATAGCGCCGGGGTCTAAGTTCCAACAAGCCCGCAAACGTCCGGCGATAGCATCTGTTTCAGAGATAGAAAGCTCGCTGAAATATGAACCACCGACACCGCCTTCTATACCCATATTATTAACTTCGGCATCTTCTTTGATGGTTGCGGTTTGATCTTTCTCACCCTCTTTTTCCAAAGCATCAACCGAGGCCAACAAACTCTTGAGCGGATTTGCTAATTTTGATTCTTCTTTCTTTGCCTTAGGCTTTGGCTTTTCCGGTGTTTTAGGTTTCGGTTTTGGCTTCGGAGCCGGCTTAGCCTCTTGCTTTTTTACCGGAACTTTCGGCTTTTTGGGCTGCGGCGCAACCAAAAAGTCCTGCTTAGGCTTTTCTACTTTTTCCTGTTTGGCCGGAGGTGTTTCCTCTTTAGCCTCTTCCGGCTTAGACTTAACTTCCGGCTCTGCTGAAGGCTCATCTTTGGTATAATTTTTCTCAATTTTGCGTTTTATTCTGCTAGCTTGTTTTTCCTCGGCACCGCGCTTAGCCTTAGGCGGCAGATTCGTCATATCCGAGAGCTTAACATTGTTCAAATCCACGATAATCGGCACCTGATTAATGGTCAAATCTCTCCGCCAAAAGACGGGGATGTCAACCAGAAACAAAATCAGGACGACCAAATGCAAAGCGATAGATTTGTACAGTGCGTTTTTCATCAGTTACTATTTCTTTTTTCTCAAAGGTTTTGCTTCTGTCTTCAATCCGACTTTATCAAAGCCTGCTTCTTTGAGCAAAGCCATCAACCCGATAACCCGACCATATTCCGCCCCCGTATCACCGGAGATTGTAACCGAAAGCTCGGTATTTGTATCGCGAATAGCTTTGACTTTAGCCACGATTTCATCTGCCGGAACTTCGGTTTTTCCGATGTAATAATAACCGTCTTTATCCACGCTGATATTAATGGAAGTTTCTTCCCCGTTTAAGGCTTTTCCGCCGACTTTCGGCAAATCAAGCGCAATGCCGGAGGTCATCAGCGGTGCTGCAACCATAAACACCACCAACAAAACCATCATCACATCCATCAGATTGGTCATATTGATATCAGCGTTGCGGCGATAAACTCTGGGTGAGCGTCTGACAGGCTGTTGCATAATATACATTGTTATTCTCCTGCCATATCAGCCTTAATAGCTGTGTCATCAATCTCACGAGACAAAATGCTTGAAAACTCAGCCTGAAAATTCTCCAACTTTTTGGCATAGCGATCAATATCGGACGAGATTTTGTTATAAGCCACCACAGCCGGAATAGCCGCAATCAAACCAAAAGCTGTTGTAAACAAAGCCTCGGCAATACCCGGCGCCATTGCGGACAAAGAGTTGCTTTGTGTAGCGGCAATAGCATTAAAGCTGTTGATAATACCCCAAACCGTACCAAACAAACCGACCAAAGGTGCAACCGAACCGGTTGATGCCAAAAAGCCCATACGCGTATCTAGTTCATCAAGTTCCTTATCCATAGAAACCATCATCGCTTTTTCAATACGCTGTTGCAGAGAAACACCGCGCAAACCGCGATCGGTCTTAGACTTCATAATATTTGTACGCTTCCATTCTTTCATCGCGGCCACAAACATCGCCGACATTGGGTCTCTCGGGCGATTGCCGATAGAATCATACAAACGATCAAGAGAGCCGCCGGACCAAAAAGTCTCTTCAAATTTTTTGGAAAGTTGCTTAACCTGGCGAAGTGTCCCGAACTTTTCAATAATAATTGCCCAAGACCAAACCGAAGCGGCAATCAAACCAATCATAACCACTTTGGTAACCATATCCGAAGCCCAAACCAAGTCCCACATTGACATTTGGTTGGCCGTATTTACAACATCTGTTAAAGCCTGTGTTTCCATAATTTTCAATCCATTATAAAAAAGTTGCCTGATTCTTGCAGGCAACTTAACACAAATTATTAAAGATTCAATTAACTAAAACAATTTTTTCAAAGTTTTTCAACTGCCTCAATCAAACTTTCGGGAATTCTGACAGGACGTTTTCTGGCCAAGCTCAAATGCGCAACTTTCACATTTAATTCCGTCAGAAGTTTATCCCCGCGCCAAATTTGCTGAAACATCGTCGCCGCTGCACCGCTGAATTCTTTAATTTCGCAAGTAACGGTCAAAACATCATCCAAAACAGCCGGCGCTTTATAATCAATATCCAAATGTCTAACTGCAAAAGCAAACCTGTCCTCACTTTCCAAAGCCTCCTGCTGATTGCATCCCAAAGCACGCACATACTCCGTTCTTGCGCGTTCGGCAAAACGCAGATAATTAGCATAGTAGACTATTCCGCCGGCATCAGTATCTTCATAATAAACGCGTACGGGAAAAGCAAAAACTTTTCCGAAAAACTTTCCCTGGGGCGGCAAAACTTCCTCAAACATCAATTATCTCCTCCAAAATCATCAAACAAATCGCTCTGAGAAAAGCGCATATTTTTACGCAACTTTGCAATTCCCAAATATTCACAGCCTAAATCAGATATAACACGCCCGCGCGGCGTCCGCTGTAAAAAACCGAGTTTCAACAAAAACGGCTCAACCACTTCCTCAATCGTATCTCTTTCTTCGGACAAAGCTGCCGCCAAAGTATCAGCACCGACCGGTCCGCCGCCGTAATTATTGACAATACATTGCAGATAACGTCTGTCAAAAGCATCCAAGCCATAATTATCAACGTTAAGCCGCCGCAAAGCCTTGTCTGCCAACTTGCTGTCAACCTCTCCGGCTTCGGCAACCGCCCCAAAGTCGCGCACGCGGCGCAAAAGTCTTCCTGCCACACGAGGCGTTCCGCGCGAACGTTTGGCAATCTCCATCGCACCTTCTTTGGAAAGCGGCATTCCGAGCAGATTCGCTCCGCGCGTAACAATTTTTTCCAACTCTTCCGGAGAATAAAAATCCAAACGCAAAGGAATACCGAAACGCTCTCTTAACGGCGTTGAAAGCATACCCGAACGCGTTGTTGCGCCAACCAAAGTAAAAGGTTGCAAATCAATACGCACCGAGCGTGCCGATGGTCCCTCGCCGATAATCAAATCCAGCTGAAAATCTTCCATTGCGGAATACAAAACTTCCTCAATCGCCGGATTCAGGCGGTGAATCTCATCAATAAATAAAACATCGTTTCTTTCGAGATTGGTCAAAATCGCAGCCAAGTCGCCGGACTTTGAAATCATCGGTGCGGAAGTTGCTCGAAATCCGACCCCGAGCTCCTTAGCCACAATTGACGCTAGCGTCGTTTTACCCAACCCCGGAGGACCAAACAACAACACATGATCTAAAGCCTCACCACGTTTTTTTGCTGCCTCGATAAAAACTTTTAAATTTTCGCAAACCTGTTTTTGCCCCACAAAATCAGCCAAGCTGTTTGGGCGCAAATTAACCGGAGCGTTTAAGCCCTGCTCATCTTCGGGTTGTTTTTTAGGGCTGACCAGTCTTTCTTCCATAAACGACAATCCTCAAAATTTTATTATAGTTCCTTATTGGCAAATTCTTTCAACGCCAAGCGAATAACGGTAGAGACATCTTGCGCTTGCCCGTCAGCCATCGCCTTATTAACCGCCCGATAAGCTTCCAAACGCTGGTATCCCAAATTTACCAAAGCCGAAATAGCATCTTCCATCAAATTCGGATTTTCAGCCATCGCTGTTAAATTATCTTCATAATTAGCGGTTTCTTCATTTGCATCCATATCCATTCCTTTCGCAAAATCATTTGTTTCTGCGCTTAAAGGAATTGTTACAATCTTATCTTTGAGCTCAGTAACGATACGCGCTGCTAACTTTGGCCCCACACCGTTTGCTCGGGTAAAAGATGTTTTGTCCTGAGCCGCAATCGCTTGAGAAAGCTGGCTGGGAGACAAGGCCGACAAAATGCTCAAACAAACTTTTGCCCCCACACCCTGAACTTTAGTCAAAGTCAAGAACCACTCTTTTTCCCAAGCATCAAAAAAGCCAAACAGAGAGATACTGTCTTCTCTGACCACGGTCTCAATCCGGAGAGATGCTTCCGCTCCTCTGCTAAGCTTAGCCAAAGTCTTAGCAGAAGCATAAACCAAATAACCGACACCGTTAACGTCAACAATACAAAAATCTTCACCTATTGTATCAATAATTCCGCGCAGTTTCGCAATCATATCATTATCCTGAGTTAAAACATTTAACTCAAGATTATACAAATATATAATTCTCTTCAAGTTTTATTTAAGACATAAGAACAAAAAAAGAACAAAAAAAAAACGGTCGAATACCATAAAAGGTAATCAACCGTTTCCAAATTTCGTTAGCAAGAACGCTCTTGTTTCTGACAAGCTGTTTCTTGTACTTTCTGTTGCTGCCTACCGTCATCCAGGCTGTTAACAAACCTAATGGTAAAAACATTTCTGGCTTCATCCATCACCAACATTTCACCTGTAGGAATATCGCCTTTTTCCTCAACAAACATTTCCAACATGACCATTTTTGACAAGAACCTAAAGCGATAAGTACATTTTCTTCCGGCTTGAAAAAATTTGGTTTTAGCCAAGGCTTCGCAATATTGCTTAAAAGAAACTCGTTCATTCTTAAGCCCCTTAAAATGCGAATAAACCACCCGCAAAACCATACTACCGAAATCCACCGCCTCACCATAATTTGTGTTTTGACGCAAGTCATCCTGAATTTCCGTAACATAAGAGCTGTGTCCATAAAGCCACAACAATCGATACAAAATCCATTCCTGCATTTTGGGCGAAACAGCCAATATCTCAGCAATACTCATTTCTTCTGCCGGCTTTGGCATTTTCACATTCATCTCTCTGGCAATAACTTGAGCCAGATTCAGTTTAAAGCGAAAATTTTGTTCGCTTATAAACACTGCTAACTTTTTTTCCATAAAAATCAAAATTATAAATACATAATAGATACTCAAAAACTTTTTATTCAAACTGGTGCAGATATTTTTGCCAATCCTTACACCCAAGCTCTCTGAAAAATTCTTCTAAAAACACAAACATTGCCCTATGTCTGATTTCCGCTTCTCTTTTGCCGCTTTGCGTATACATCAAATCCTTAAGCTTCAATAGTTTTTCAAACATATGATTTACGGCTGTTTCTTCATCTTTGCTTTTAGCCTGATAACTTTCTTTGGTCAGCTTTTCACGCGGAAATTTTTCTTCATCAAAAAACACGCCGCTTCCCATCACCGCATTAAACACAATAGTCCGCACAATTCCGATGCTCCCAATAGCATCCAACATATCGGCATCTTGCACGATTTTACCATTCAAACCAAGCTTTTGTTTGCCGCTTAAATATTTGCTGAATCCAAGGTTTGAAACAATGTCAAGAACTTCATCTTTAACTTTTTCATCGACCTCACACTCTGCCAAAATCCGCCTCGTATTAATAAGCTTTGCAGCGCTTTCTTGTCCAAATATCTTATAATCGTCACAATCATGCAATAAAGCGCTCAAGCCGACAATTTGCGCATCCGCCTTTTCTTCTTTGCACAAGCGCATTGCATTTTCATAAACTCTGAACGTATGTTTCCAATCATGCATAGACTTTTCGTTTTCAAGCAAAAGTCTTACTTTTTGTGCCACCTTATCAAGCATTTTTACTTAACCATCCGAAAACTGTTTGCCCCATGAAAACTATTATGACAAATGGCCGCGGCCAAAGCATCGGAAGAGTCATTATTTTTGGGCTTGCACCCGGGCAACAATATCTTAACCATCGTTTCCACTTGCCCTTTTTCGGCATGCCCGACCCCGACCACCGCTTTTTTAATTTGGTTTGGCTCATATTCCGTCAAAGGGATTTGATAAGTTGCCGGAGCCAAAATCACCACGCCGCGCGCCTGCCCGAGCTTAATCGTTGATACGGCATTAGAGTTCAAAAACACTTGCTCAATCGCGGCTTCATCTGGCTTATAAAACTCAATCACATCACACAAGGTTTTATAGATTGTATACAACCGCGCGGTTAAATCTGTTTTTGGCTCGGTCTTAATAAAACCGTCAGCCACATAGCGAATACGGTTGTTTTCAACATCTATAATCCCCCAACCGGTAGAAGACAAACTTGGATCCAAACCTAATATCCGCATTTTAAGAACTCCGATTTAAAATACCGGCGCACCCCAAAATCCTTCAAGATGCGCCGACAACAAACAAATTAGTCTTCGGAAGCTTCCAAAGCTTTCAAAACTTCTTCAGAAAACTCAGCATTATGGTAAACTTTTTGAACATCGTCATCATCTTCCAATGCGTCAACAAATTCCAAAAACTTCTGAGCTGTTTCCAAATCCGTAATATCGGTCTTAACAGTAGCTTTCCAATCCAAACGAGAAGCCGAAGGCGTACCGAAAGCTTTTTCCAAAGCTTCCGTAACAGCGTTCAAATCCTCAGGCACTGTTTCAATCTCATGTGCTTCTTCGTCAGAAACCACATCATTCGCACCGGCTTCCAAAGCTGTTTCAAACATTTTGTCGGCATCTGTCGTCTCAGCCGGATATTTAATATAACCGATTCTCTCAAAGTTGAAAGCAACCGAACCGCTTTCACCCATAACACCGCCACGTTTACCAAAAATGGTACGAACATTTCCGGCTGTACGATTCTTATTATCGGTCATTGCTTCAACAATAACGGCAACTTTACCCGGACCAAATCCCTCATAACGAGCCGAAACATAATCATTACCGCCGGCTGTCTGGCTGGCTTTGGCAATAGCACGCTCAATATTGTCTTTCGGCATACTTTCGGCACGAGCTGCTTGGATAGCCAAACGCAAACGCGGGTTTTTGTCAGGCTCGGGCAAACCGCTTTTGGCAGCAATGGTAATATCACGAGCAAGTTTGGCAAAAACGCGCGCTTTTTTAGCATCCTGCGCACCTTTACGATACATAATATTCTTAAACTGGGAATGTCCAGACATACAAAATCTCCTTAAAAAAACTTAAAAATTTCGTTTGATTAAGGCCATATATACGCTAAAGGCGTTTTTTCCGCAACAATTTTTTGCAAAAAATTTACACTTTTAGAGCTTATTTCAGGATAATATAATCAAGTTTCTCCGGAGTTGCCTGCACAACCTTAATTCCGACCCCGTTCAAATCAAGGATACCGCCCTGCTCATAAGGATAAGAAACATTTTTGAAGTAACCGCTGTCATTTTGGCTATAATCCAACATCGTAAACTTCAACCGACCGAGATTCATTCCCTCATACTTAATATCAAAACCTCTGACCGGTTTTGTCTGCTCACTTTTAGACGTCGTAATCTGCACCATTTTAAAGTTACGGGGATAAGGAACAAAATCCGTTGTTAACAAGGCCAAACGACCATTTCTGATTTGACCTATCCGATTATAAAAACTTCCGTCCGGTCTTACCAAAGCCACAAAATCCTTCAACTTCGTTTCAACCAAAGCAAAATCCTCACCGTCAACCGTTACCTCACCGACAGCCTTCACACGCTCTCCTTTGCTATAGGCAACAGGCACGGAACCGCAATTCAACACCCCATCTACATTAACGGTTAAATAATCACTGCGATAAATATCCTTACGGTAAACTTTTGTATCAACCACCGTATACCCTGTATAAGCGGTTAAAATAACATTATGTTTAAAGTTGTTCTCCTCAATATATTCAGAACTGACTAAGACATTTTCTGTATCATAAAAAGAAATTGAATAAGTATTAAAATATTCCACAAAACTATTTCTGAAACTCAAAACATCATGATTTCCGGCGCTAAAGCAGGAACTCAAGACCAAACAAGATGCCAAAACCGCTAATTTTTTCATCGCATAATCTCTTTTTAGTGTTCAATTATTCTAATTAATATACTATAATCCGCTGATAGTAAATAAATGATTATAACTTATTAGGAATAATTTAGATGACCGAAAAAAGCGGCAGTTGCCAAGTCATAACCTTTGACCCCGTTGAAAGTTTGGATAACTATACCCAAGAACAACTTGAGGAATTTTTTGATGTTGTGTCCGTAGATTATACGGATGACGGCTTTGAAATCTACAAAGGCTATAAAAACGCCTCTTTTAGGGAGGAAGAACTGCAAAACTTCATCTCCGAACGCAATTTAACCCTTCCCCCGCACAAAACCGAACTTTTGGAAAGCGACAACTGGCTCAAAGATTATGTGATTCGTTTTGCTCCCGTGGAAGTAGAGGAATTTTTAATCTACGGTGTTCATGAAAAAGAAACACCCAAAACTGACAAGCTTGCCATTCGTATTTACGCCGCTACCGCCTTCGGCTCAGAGCACCAAACTACAAAATCTTGTCTCAAAGCCATCAGTGAGTTAAATAAGATGAACGCCCCGCACGCCAAGATTCTTGATGTCGGCACCGGTTCGGGTATCTTGTCCTTGGCGGCAGCCAAACTCTGGGGCGAAAGCACACATATCACCGCGGTTGATATTGACGAAGAAGCGGTTATCGTCACCCGCGGCAATGCCGAAGACAACGATTTGGAAGACTTCATCACCGCGGCTGTCAGCGACGGCTATCAATCCGAACTTGTCAAACAAAATGCCCCCTATGATATCATTTTTGCCAATATTCTCGCCCGTCCCTTAATTGAGATGGCTCCAGACTTGGCAAAAAGCCTCAAACCCGGCGGTTATTGCATTTTATCCGGCTTTGTCGGAGATCAGGAAGACTGGGTTATCAAAGCCCATGAGGAACAAGGA
Source organism: uncultured Alphaproteobacteria bacterium (assembly GCA_944392155.1). Classification (GTDB taxonomy): domain Bacteria; phylum Pseudomonadota; class Alphaproteobacteria; order RF32; family CAG-239; genus Scatacola_A. The sequence continues at coordinate 15,083 of CALXVR010000034.1, forward strand.
CTTTCTTTGGTAAAAATTTATGAACTGGACAACTGGCGTGCTGCCCTGATGGAGAAAAAATAATGACATTGTCTGAGCTTCAAACCTCAATCAAAAAACACAAACTGGATGCTTATATCATCACCCGCTCCAATATGTTCATCGGGCAAGATGTTCTGGATGAAGAAAATCCCTTATTAAAACTAACCGGTTTCAGCGGCTCTGCCGGAACACTGGTCGTAACGCCAAACAAAACTTTTCTGCTGGTTGACGGTCGCTATGAGATTCAAGCGGCCCGCCAAACCGACAAAGAACTTGTTGAAGTCATTTGTGGCAAAGGGAACTTGCTCTCTCTTTGGTTGGGAAAACTTTTTAAAGACAAAAAAGCCAAAGTCGGCTTCAACTCTCTGACCAATGCGGTGCAAAACATTGAGGTCTTGGAGCGCTTTTTCCCAAACCTTAGCTTTATCGCTGACGATTCTGCCATTTTTGAAAACAACCTTTGCGGCAAGCCTTGTCAGGTCTTTGAACATAAGCTTGAATTTTGCGGCATAGACCGCAACGAAAAAATCGGCAACATCAGCAAACTTATAGCTCTTAACGGATGCGATGCTTATTTATTCACTGCGGCAGACAGCGTTTCCTGGCTCCTAAATCTTCGCTCAAACGCCCTGCCCGACACACCTTTGCTCAGAGCCTATGCGCTGCTGGACAAAGACGGACGCGTTGCCTTGTTTGGAGATGGCCTAAATTTTGAAACCGAACCGACGGATTTCTCGGTTGAACCTTTGGGAAATCTGCACAAGCGCCTCAAAAGCTTTAAGAACAAAACCATCGGCTTTGACGCACAAACCACACCTTATTATTGCCTGAGCCTTTTTGAAAAAAACAAAATCACTCAACGCCGATTAATTGATTTTTGTCAGGAAGCCAAAGCCGAAAAAAATCCGGTTGAAATCAGCGGAATTGAGGCGGCTCATTTGCGAGATGGTGTCGCGCTGATTCGTTTTTTAATCTGGCTTGAAAAGCATAATAAGAACACCACCGAGCTTGATATTGTTCAAAAGCTCCATGATTTCCGCGCCAAAGGCAAAAACTATTGGTCTGAGAGCTTTGGCACAATTGCCGCCTTTGCTGAAAACGGCGCAGTCGTGCATTATCAGCCCACCGCTGAAAGCAATCAAATCCTTACAGACGATTCTCTTTTGCTGTTAGACAGCGGAGCCCAATATTTTGACGGAACCACGGATATCACCCGCACCTTAGCCATCGGCACCCCCTCGCCCGAGATGTGCGAGAACTTTACCTTGGTCTTAAAGGCGCATATTGCTCTGGCATCACAAAAATTCATCAACGGCACAAGTGGGGTTGCTCTGGATAAAATCGCCCGAGCACCGCTCTGGAACGAAGGCAAAGATTACAAACACGGCACGGGACACGGGGTCGGTTGTTTTCTGAATGTGCACGAAGGTCCTCAGAATATGGGTATGCAAAGCTCCAAACTCCCCTTAAAAGAGAATATGATTTTGTCCGTTGAGCCCGGATATTATAAAGAAGGCGCTTACGGCATCAGAATTGAAAATCTGGTTCGCGTGGTTAAAAGCGACTTAAGCGATGATAACAATGATTTTCTGGAGTTCAAAATTTTAACTCTTTGCCCCATTGATAAACAACTCATCAATAAATATCTCTTAAGCGAGAAAGAGCTTTCTTGGCTAAACAACTATCATCAGGAAGTTTACGAAAAACTTTCGCCTTTGCTAAATGATGCTGAACAAGATTGGTTAAGAAACGCCTGCTCTCCGTTATAAACCAACTTTTTTAAGGAGAAAAAGATGAAAAAATTGCTCTGGAGTTTATTGTTAAGCACAAGCATCATCGGCTATGCACAAGCTCAAGGGAACGGTCAGTTGACTTATGAGGGAGAATATAATTCCAACCAGAATTTATCGGAGTATTTCGCCGAAGCCTACCCGAATTATAACAAGCCGATTATTTATGTTTTCTTCAACAATGACCCTTGTTATCAGTGCCCGCAAACAATAGAGCTCATTGAGCAGGTTTATAATCAAAACTATCAAAATGAATATAGCTTGTTTGAAATCAACTATGAAAATGACAATGAGTATAATTTTATAGAAACCTATAACCTGAGCCAACCGCTGGAAGTTGTTTTGGTAAATGTTGAAGATGGCGAAGCTCTGGGCTATAAAAAATTAGAAAACTTAGAAAACCAGATTTCCGACCCAACCAGTTTTTCGGAAAATCTGCAGTATCAAATAAATTCCTTCTTCGGCAATGATTAAGAAAACAAAAAAAATAAAAAATATGATTGACATTAAAAAAACAGTAAGCTATAAACAACCGAGTTAAGGCCGACATAGCTCAGTTGGTAGAGCTACTGATTTGTAATCGTTGCAAGTCATGTTTATAAAAGGTTGATTTTAAATGATTTTCTTTTATAAACAACAAATTGTACTAAAATTGAGCTGTATGTAGGAGTCGCCAAATGGAGCTAACAGTAATAGGCGTGGTAGCTCGGTGGTAGCTCGATTTAAGAATTATTGTATTTATTTGTATGAAGTTGATTTGAAAAATTTTAGTTTTTTTATGCCGACATAGCTCAGTTGGTAGAGCTACTGATTTGTAATCAGTGGGTCCGCGGTTCGAGTCCGTGTGTCGGCACCAGTTTCCAAGCCCCTGAATTTCAAGGGCTTTTTCTTTTATTTAGCCTATTAGGTTCAAGTTTATTATCTTTTATGGAAAAGAATATGAATATATATATTTCAAGTGATATGGAAGGTATAGCCCAAACAAAAGAATGGTTGGATGTTCGTAAAACAGGTCCTAATTATAAAAAATTTCAAAAAGTACAAACAGACGAACTTAAGGCTATCGCAGAGAGCTTATCTTTGCAGAACAAAATTGTGATTAGAGACGGACACGGAAGTGCTAAAAATATTATAAAAAATCAGTTTTCTTCTAATGTACAGATTATTGATTATTGGGACGAAGATCCAACTAATATGATGAAAGGTATTAATACATCACCTTTCGATTTTGCTATATTACACGGTTATCACGCTGCTGGTGGTTCAGGGTTATCCCCTTTAGCTCATACCTTTAGTTCTCGCAATTTTGAGAAATTAACCTTAAATGGTGAAATTGTTGGAGAAACTACATTTAACATTTTAACAGCCGCATATTTTCATATTCCGGTTATTTACGTTTCGGGTGATAATGGTGCTGTAGCAGAAGCAAAAAAAATTTGTCCAAATATTATTGGAACCGTTGTCAAAGATTTTAGTATTGATTCTTTTTTATCAACCGAAGATACTATCAACTCCATAAAAAAAGATTTTGTTTTAGCTGTACAACAGTATAAAGAAAATCCTCATTTATTTGAGATAAAATTACCAGATACTTTTGAATTTACCTTAGAATATAAAGATAGCGAACAGGTTATGCTACATATAAAGAAATTACCCAAAGTTTTTCAGTTGGATAAAAACACATTAGCCTATAAAACTAATGATTACTATGATTTATTGTCAGTAATGCGGTTAATGAAACTGCAAATTGATAAAAGGCCTAGAATAATATCAAAATTAATTAACGCTTTATGCAAGATGACAAGGATTATCAGTGGACATTAAGGCTAGCAAACAATAAACTCGATATTGCTAATTTGTAATAAGCTCAGTTTCCAAGCCCCTGAATTTCAAGGGCTTTTTCTTTTATTTAGCCTATTAAATTCAACTCAAAAATAGCGTTTTTATCCCCTTTTTATAGCTCAAGCTACCACCGAGCTACCACCAACCAAAAATTATCATTAAAATTCAATATATTAGGCACATCAAATTTATCAACATATTTTTATGGATTAAGCTGTTTTTAGATGTAAGTTATTGATTTTCCTAAAAAAGAGCTTGCTTCCGACCACCCATAAGCTAGAATATTAACGAAAGGTTAATTTATTTTATGGAGAAATTTGATGCCAGTTTTAACATCTTCAATCATTAACAATGCTGAAATCAAAGATAAGATTTATTATATTTGGGACGATATGGT
>CALXVR010000035.1 GCA_944392155.1 uncultured Alphaproteobacteria bacterium
AAAAATTTCCAAATAGTGTATTTTTTTGCATACTTTTGAAATTTTTCAATGTATATATAAAGAAAAAGCCAACCTTTGAAATAACAAAAGCTGGCATTATTGCTGTAATAATAACTTCGGTGTTTTAGAACCCAGAAGTTTAATTATTTATCTTTAGGAAAAGGCCAGTTCCTTAGATAAGAGTTGGGATTTATATCATAGTTTCTCAACTCATGTCCAACAACAGGATAGTGTACTATACTATCATTTTCAAGCTTTACCATTTGAGGATAATTTTCTAATTTTTCATCAGGGTGAGCTGTTCTGTTGGGAATTGTTTCAGCTAAGACAGCAGCTAGTCTTGGAAGAAAAGATTCAGCTAACACTTCATTAATAAGATTATCAGAAGCCCAAAGAGGTACCTTATATTGAGGTTTATCTGCGCACCATTTCTCACCATTCGGAAAACCAAGTATAATAAGCTTTTCTTTAAGATTGTATACCCTAGCATCTGAATAGGTGACATTTCTGTCTTTATCAACAATAGGTCGTCCTGGATGAACTGTACTCATACCGCTTATACTTCCGCAATCACTGGTAAGAGTACTTGCCGGTTTATCCCAAGATTCCCTTTTATAACGTCTTTTACGGTCAGACCCGCTTTTTGAGCCATCTTTGTTTTTAGGTTGATATTTTTCAGCATTATCCCAAGCCGATTTGCCAGTTGGAGTATGTCTTAACATTTCAACTTCTTGACGAGTTAGTTTAGGTATGGACCAATATCTATAGAAATAAATATTCTCGTCTGATGTAGATTGTTTTAAATAATTATATGGTAAGAAATGATTTGCTGAAAAATTATCTAAAGAAGGTAAATTTCCAATCGCATCCATTAGTGTAACTTGTTTTTTGAATGGTATAGGGAATTTCCACATACCTTTTTTAGAAGCAAGTAAAATCATACGCTCTCTTGCTTGTGGTGTGCCATAATTTGCCCCATTTATTTTGTCAATATTAACTTCATAACCAAGTTTTTCCAGTCTATACTTAATATACTCAGCAATAGTTTTTCCTTCCAGTATATGTTGTAAACCTTTGGGGCTTGCAGTCATATATGGAGGAACATTTTCTATCAAGACATAGTCATTTATGCTATCAACACCTTCAATTATATTTAGGATAGGAAGAAATAATTTTGTTCTTGGATCATTAAAATCTCTTTTCCCCGCAAGGGATATGGTTTGACATGGTGGCGTGGCAATTATGAGCTTGCAGGATTGTTTTATATGTTCTTCTATAATTTGTTTTTGTATGTCTTTATCAAACAAATCACCTTGGAATACTTTAACCGAAGGATAGACTTCTTTATACCATTGAACCCTAGGCTTTTCGTATTCCGCAGCAATGACATTTTTAACATGTGCATATTCCAAGAAATATTCATCAATTCCCACATTTGAACAAAGAGTTGTTGAGCGAATAGGAGGTAATTTCATAACTTCTTCTGGATAAGGCACATAATCCATATATACTGCTTCAGGATTATATGGTTTGTTATTCTCAGCTTTGTGTTTTTCTTTAATCATTTGGATAGCCATTGCTCTAGTTGGTATTTCTCTATTTTCCCAACCTTGCTTAATCGCAGCTTCAACAGCCCATTCTTGCAACATAGAAATTTTTTTAGCTTGTTCAGGGGTTAAACCATATTTTTGTTTTATTTCTTCAGTTTTGGTTTTATGTTGTTCGTTAACTTTTTTTAAATCCGTACGCATTCCCTGTCTTGTTTTTATTTGTTTGAGATTAGTGGATAATGTTAATTCAGCTCTTAAAACTAATTCACCGCATTCAATGGCTCTGTCTAACGCCATATTGTATATTTGAGGATTTAAACCTTGAGTAACATAGCGTGTTGCTATTTTTTTCATATAATCTCTTACTTTTGAGCCAACATTAATGTAATCAGGCAATTTAGAAATGTCAGTAGGAAGAATAGGGAGGTTTACAGCAAGAATTGTCTTAATATCTTTTTTTTCTTGGGAATTTAAGACAACTTCAGGTATTGAATTTGCAACTGGTACTAAATCTTTCATGCTGTAATCTCCTTTGAATAAAAAACTTTTCCTTTATAATAAAACTAGGTCTTTAAGAAAGAGTAAAGCAAACTACTGAAAATAGTAAGAAATCATTTTTTTCCCGCGCGTTATAAAGGCCAAGCTTAAAAATGAGTTTTGGGGAGCAATAGTTTTTTTCTTTTATAAAAAAAGTTATGACAGTTTGAAACTAAGATGAATGGGCGGCCGCTCGCTCTGGGTTCGTATTTAAGCTGATTTAACTTCTGTGTTTGAGAAACAAAAAGTTGATATTTGACATTTAAGAATAATTATATACTCAAAAGGCAATAAAAATGCTAAAAATTGTCAAGTTATTGATTTTTAATGAAAGTCATAAAAAGTAGTCCGAAGATGATTCATATTTAAGCCTGCAATGGTATAAATTTTCGGACTCAGTTAAGCTGTTGATTTATAAAGAAAAAATCGCCATTTCTGACGATTTTTGAACTGTGGCTGGGGTGGCTGGATTCGAACCAACGAATGTCGGCACCAAAAGCCGATGCCTTACCACTTGGCGACACCCCAATATCTTAATTGGTAAGTTCGTGTCTAATTTATAAGTTTTTTTTTATTTGGCAAGTGTTTTTTTTCAAAAATATCATTTTTTTGCAAAAAAGTTTTCAGCTTTCAGATTTTCCCTTATTTTTGGGGAGATTTTGCAAAATATGGATGCAAATTTTAAGGTGAAATTATATGTTCATAAAAAAAGGAGGTGCGATATGAAGGTAATTGTTTTAGGCTGTGGTTCGGCTTATGGCTCACCGATGATTTTCAATAATTGGCGGAATTTATCCCCCAATCAGCCCAAGAATATTCGTAACCGTGCATCTATATATATGGAGATAGAAGGCAAAAAAATTATTGTTGATACGGGGCCGGAGTTTCGTCTGCAAGTTAATCAAAACGGTATCACAGACCTAGATGCAGTCTTTATCACTCATGGTCATTATGATCACATTGCCTCTCTGCCGGAATTATCGCGCGCCTGCACATTGCTTAATCATCCGATAGAGATTTGGAGCAGTCAGGAAACCCAAACCGAGCTCAAGCAGGTTTTTGGTTTTTTGTTTAAGCCTGAAACGGAAAACTCGCCCTCCTTACTTTGGCGTACTTTGCCGGATTGTGGAAATTTTGAAAGTTGCGGTATAACCTTTGAAACCTTTCAGGTCAAGCATCATCATTTGCATTGTTCTGCCTTCAGATACAAAGATTTTGCCTATGTAACCGATTGGGAACAAATGCCGGAAAAGGGTATAAACAAGCTTCAAGGTATTTCTACTTTGCTGATAGAATGCAACAATGGGCTTTATCCCGAAAAGAACGGGCATAGCGATATTGAAAATGTGAAAGCAGTTGCGGCAAAAATTAAACCGCAAAGGGTTATTTTGACACACTTGTCTGCGCGTGTGGATTATGATGAATTAACCCAAGCTTTGCCGCAAGGATATGAAGTTGCCTATGATGGAATGGAGATAAAATAAATTATTTTACCAATAATTTTTTCTTTTCTTCACGGGCTTTAAGCTCGTCCAAATCTCTTTCCGTAGCGATTTTATCCAAAATGGTTTTAACCACTTTATCAATATCTTTATTCTCGCGATAATCTGCCGGCAGAGCAAAGTTAACGCGTCCGTCAGAAAGCAATTTAAATGCCTGGCGTTTGTGCTCTCCTTTGGGAGCATAAACGGCAATAGCGTTGCCGCGACGTTCTTTAACCAAGCGCATAGAAGGAATATCTGTCATTCCGTCGCCGAAATAAATCATTCTTGTAAAAGGGATGGGGCGTTCATCATCAGGCATAAACTCATTAACGGCTTTGTCTTCAAGTTTGCCGAGACCTTTATTTATTTTAGAAAGATACTGTGTCTTGGTGGAATAATTTACCACGCGTGCCGGCCAAACAGGGCAGCCGTCTTCATCATAAGCATAGCTGCAACCGAACACATCTGTGAAATATTTGCGAATGGCGCTTCCGGCAATAATCTCTTCATATCCGGCAGAGATAATATAATGTTCAATTTCCAAGTCAAGAGCGGCACCAAAGCGGTTAATGCGTTCAAACCAAGTTTCCACGCCGTCAAAATATTCAATATTCTTGCCGCAGCGATAAAAATTTTCTTTAGTGAGTTTAACACCTTTTTCTTTGGCAACCTTGGTGAAATAATACATACTTCCTGTTACCTGATCTGCAAAATTATCAATAGACCACTGGTTTGCTTTTGTCCAAAAGGCTTTGGGTTTCATGCCAAGCTCGGGAATAAGACCATAGTTTTGCATATCTGTCGTGCTGAGCGTGCCGTCAAAGTCATAGATTAGAGCAACTTTTGTCAAATTCTTTGCCATGGTGTAATATCTCCCTTGCTTTTTAAGAATAATTATATTAGAACAAATAAGTTAAAAATTAATCAACATTTTTTGTAAGTAAGGGATTTTACGATGGTTGCAAAAACAATGGATCAGCTTGTGGCGCTGTGCAAAAGACGCGGCTTTATTTTTCAAAACGCCGATATTTATGGCGGTTTGCAAGGTGTGTATGATTATGGTCCGTTGGGCGTGGAGCTGAAGAACAACCTCAAAAACGCTTGGTGGCGTTCCATGGTTTATGAGCGTGATGATATTGAGGGCTTGGATGCCGCCATCTTGACCAACCGCAAAGTTTTGCAATATTCTGGTCATGAAGATACTTTCTCTGACCCGATGACCGACTGCAAAAAATGTAAGGGTCGCTTCCGTGCCGATCATATTAAGGATGGCAAATGCCCGAACTGTGGCTCAACGGAGTTGACCGAACCGCGCCCGTTTAACCTGATGTTTAAGACAGCTATCGGTCCGGTTGATGATGGTTCTGTGTTTGGCTATCTGCGTCCGGAAACCGCGCAGGCAATTTTCACACAATTCCGTAATGTTGTAGATTCTACATCTCGCAAACTTCCGTTCGGTATTGCTCAAATCGGAAAATCTTTCCGCAATGAGATTACGCCGCGTAACTTCATCTTCCGCGTGCGTGAGTTTGAGCAGGCAGAGCTGGAATATTTTGTAATGCCGGGCGAAGATGAAAAATGGCACGAATATTGGAAAGAAGCCCGCATTAAATGGTGGGAAGAGCAGGGCTTAAAGCGTGATAATATGAATATCTACACCACCCCGAAAGATGACCTGGCACACTATGCTAAGGCTTGCTATGATATTGAATATCAGTTCCCGCATGGTATGGAAGAGTTGGAAGGTATCGCTAACCGTACGGATTATGACTTGGGTAACCATACCAAGGCTCAGGAGGAAATGAACCTCACCTCGCATTGCCACCCCAATCCGGATTCAACTCAAAAACTCTGCATTATGGATGATAACAACAAATGGGTTGTTCCTTTTGTGATTGAGCCTTCAATGGGTGTTGATCGCGGCGTTTTGGCGGTTATGACCGAGGCTTATGAGGAAGAAGATTTGGGCGAGGGTAACACCCGCGTTGTCTTGAAGCTTAAGAAGCATCTGGCTCCGATTAAGGTTGCCGTTATCCCGCTCAAGAAGAATAATGAAGCCATTATGAACAAATGCCACGAGATTAAGCAAAACTTGCTCAAATTGGGTATCGGTCGTGTGGCTCTGGAGAACACAGGTAACATCGGTAAGGCTTATCGCCGTCATGATGAAATTGGTACACCTTTGTGCATTACGGTTGACTTTGAGACAATTGAAAACCAGCCGGAGAGCGTAACCATCCGCGACCGCGACACAATGGAGCAACATCGTGTAAATGTGGCAGATTTGCCCGCATATTTGAGAGAATATTTTCTCTAAAATATAAGAGGATAGATAACAAAAAAGCCGGAGCATAAATGCAACGGCTTTTTTGTTGTGAGGAACCTTCTTTAACGCTTTAAAGCAAGATCCAAAAGTTCTTTCGGACTATGGACGACTTCTATTCCGGAGGTGTCCATTTCATCCCAAATAAATTTGTGGTGTTTGTTTGCCATCCAGATGGGATGGTCAACAATACCCAAGCTGTCTGCCAAGTGACGTGGGTTGTCATCAACGAAGAAAACTTCGTCATACCCCTTTATCGCTTTGCGCAGGGACTCTTCCTTGGTTTGCTCCATCCCGACGCAAATGATTTTTTCAAAGCAGTCGGGATAATGCGTTTCAATGTTTTGGCGGCGCTGCTCGGCAAAGCGAGGGTCGCTGGAGCTGACAATCGCCAAATCAAAACCGCGATTAAGCAAATCAAACACCACTTGTGGCATTCCTTCCACAGGTGTTAAGGTACGGAAGGTCAGGGACTTTTGGAAATATTCCCCAAACTCTAAATAGGGTTTAGGGTCGTGCAAAAAATCTGCAACGATATCATCCCAGTCCTCGTTGCTCAATAACATGCCGTGATACACGGCGAAAATCGGTTTCATGGATGTCCAGAGGTCTAAGAGCACTCCGTCAACATCAAAGATAAATAATTTTTTCATAGGTTGAAATATTAAAATTATACACAATATACTTAATTTAAGAGAAGCACATTATGCCTTGTGTCAAGTTTTTTGTCAATAGTTATTGCGTTTTCTTTTTAGGCTATCATCGGCATAATATCCGGCGCGGACGGCAGCTTTACGAATTTCCGGAGGTTTATCAAGGTTTTTTCGCTCTAGGCCTGCTTCCATTTCCTTAATACGAAATTCTTGTGCCAACCATTGTGTTTCGTCTTCAAAAGCCGGGGGAAGCGTTTTGGGTGGTTTGTTGAGGTTCTTAAGCCCCATGGCAAACATCATTTCCCGGATAGCGTCTTGCTGCATATGGGTAAGATGCCCCGTTCCGCCTTTTTGCTTGCGTGATTTTTTAATCAAAGCCATGCGCAGATTTGTAAAGAAGCGATAGCGGAAGTTTAACAAAGTCCGCCGAATGATTTTGGTAATGTCTGAATGCCGCAAGCGTTGAAATTGGTAAGTTTGCGCAATCATAATGGCTTTGGTTATTTGTCGCCTGAGCTTTTCGCGGTTGCGGTGTTCTTCCACCATATAGCAGTAGCGAATTTTTTGTTTGAAGGCTTTTTTGCCTTCTTCATCAAAATTTCCGTTATGTTTAAGGTGTTGGAGAGCTTTGCGATGTTCAAAAGACTTGCGCAACACACGGATAAGAGCCGCAAAACAAAGCACCACAAAAATTGCGGTAAAATAGAGCAGGGAAGAAATATGTTGCGCCGTTGTTTCCATAACCGCATTATAAACGAATATTTCAGAAACACAAGAAGTTGCTGTTTTTTGCTTGACTCTCTGTATAAAAGCCTATATAAAGCAAGAAAAAAATAAGGTTAATTACCAAAAACAAGACCAAAAACTATAACACGCCAAGGCGTGCCGCCAGTCAGCGAGGGTTCGCACACTGGCGTGCAATAGTATGTAGGTACATGTTTTGAAACAGGTGCTAAGGAGCATCGCGGTTCTCAAGGCAGTGTGCTGACAGTTAATCGCTCAGGCCGTCGCCTGCGTGCAATAGTATGTAGGTACATGTTTTGAAGTGGAGATAAGACAATTTTTGAAACTTTGACTGATAAATTAGGCTCAGTCTTTGCCAAAATCACCTCTCGCGGTGTGTTGAGTGAAAAAGACATTGATGACGCTATGCGTGAGATTCGCATTGCGTTATTGGAGGCTGATGTATCTTTGCCGGTTGTTAAGGATTTCATTGCCAAGGTCAAAGAGCAGTCCATCGGCGAGAAGGTCGTGCGTTCCATTCAGCCGGGGCAGATGGTTGTCAAAATCGTCCATGACGAGTTGGTCAAATTATTAGGCGGAGAGGGTGCCGAGCTCAATTTGCAGGCTGTTCCCCCTGTATGTATTTTGATGGTTGGTCTGCAAGGTTCCGGTAAGACGACCACTTCGGCAAAAATAGCCAACAAGCTCAAAAACAAAAAGAAAGTAATGTTGGTTTCTTTGGATATTTATCGTCCGGCCGCGCAGGAGCAGTTAGCACAGTTAGCTTCTCAGATTGGGGTTTATGCCTTGCCGATAATCAAAGGCGAAAAACCTGCTGAGACCACGCGCCGTGCCATCAGCGAGGGCAAAAAAGGCGGCTATGATGTCATTATCTTGGACTCTGCCGGACGTTTGCACATAGACCAAGACTTGATGGACGAGGTCGTAGAGGTCAAGAAGATTGCCAACCCGACGGAAACTTTGCTTTTGGCTGATGCGATGATTGGTCAGGATTCCTGCACGGTTGCCAAAGAGTTTAATGAAAAAGTCGGCATCACGGGCATTGTTTTAACAAGAATAGACGGTTCGGCCCGCGCCGGTGCGGCATTGTCCATGAAGATGGTTGCCGGAGTGCCGATAAAGTTTTTAGGTACCGGCGAAAAGATTGAAGATTTTGAGGAGTTTCATCCCGACCGCTTGGCCGGACGCATTTTGGGTCAGGGCGATGTCGTTTCTCTGGTTGAAAAAGCCATGGAGAAAGTAGACAAAGCCGAGGCAGAAAAAATGGCTGCCAAAATGATGAAAGGCAAGTTTGACCTTGAGGATATGTTGTCGCAGTTAAGACAGCTGCAAAAATTGGGCAGCATGGGCAGCCTTATTGGGATGATTCCGGGGCTTTCAAAGTTTAAGAACCAGATTGAGGAAGCCGGTGTTGGCGACAATTTGGTAAAAAAGCAGGAGGCGATAATCCTTTCCATGACGGTTAAGGAGCGTCGCAATCCTGATTTAATCAAGGCTTCACGCAAGAAACGTATTGCGGCGGGAGCCGGAGTTGAAGTTCACGAGGTTAACAAGTTGCTCAAGTCATATGAGCAAATGTCAACCATGATGAAGAGAGTAGGCAAGATGGGCGGCATGAAGGCTTTTGCCGGCATGGGCGGCTTATCCGGCCTCAAAAATAGTCCGTTAGGCGGAATGTTTAACGGCATGGGTAATCGGTTTCCGTTTTAGCCATAAGACGGTAGCCGGAATTTAATTAATTTAAGAAAGGATAAAAAAATGGCAGTTCGTATCAGACTATCTCGCGGTGGTTCCAAAAAGCGCCCCTTCTACAAAGTAGTAGCCGCTGATCAGAGAGCTCCCCGTGATGGCAGATTCATTGAAAAATTAGGTACATTTAATCCTCTGCTTCCCAAAGATCATGCAGAGAGATTCGTCATCAACGAAGAAAGAGTTAAATATTGGCTCGGCAACGGTGCTCAGCCGACCGAAAGAATGCAGAAGATGTTATCTGCATTGGGTCTTTGTGCTGCTCCCGTAATTCATGACCAGCCGAAGAAATCTGCTCCGAAAGCTAAGGCTCAGGAAAGAATGAAAGAGAAAGCCGAGAAGGCTGCCGCTGCTGCTGAAGCTGCTGCACAAGCCGCTGAATCTTCTTCTGAAGAAGCTCAGGCTTAATCTAAGATTTTGCTTTGTTATTTTTAGGAACACAGCTTTAATTATCGGAAAATCGCGATGGAAGAAGATAAGAGAGTTTGTTTGGGAGCCATAGTCGGTGTTCACGGCATCAAAGGCGAGGTAAAGGTAAAGAGCTTTACCGAAGTTGATACGGACATAGATAAATATGGCTTGGTAGAGAACAAAAAAGGCGACAAAACTTATTCCATCAAAGTAACCGGACATTCCAAGGAACTGCTTCGGGTAAAAATAAAGGGTGTAGATGACCGCAACCTTGCCGAAACACTTGTCGGTACGGAGTTTTATGTAAACAAGGCGGCTCTGCCCGAGACACAAGAGGACGAATTTTACCATGCTGATTTAATCGGCTTAAAGGTAATTGAAAAGTCTTCTCAAAAAGAGGTCGGCAAAGTAGAAGGAGTTTATAACTTCGGCGCCGGCGACATCTTGGAGCTCAAGGTCAAAGCGACCAACCGGCTTGAGATGATACCTTTTACCAAGCAATATGTTCCTGAGGTGAATGTTAAAGAAGGCTATATTATTGTTGAATCTGCGATAATGAACTTTGCACCAGAAGAAGCAGAGGAAAAAGTTGCCGATGAAGGTTAAGATACTGACCATATTTCCGGAGATATTTCCGGGGTTTTTGGGTTATTCCTTAACCGGCAAGGCCTTAGACAAGGGCTTGTGGCAACTGGAGACGGTCAATATCAGGGATTATGCTTTTGACAAGCATGGTTCGGTAGATGACACTCCCTGCGGCGGCGGAGCAGGTATGATAATGCGTCCTGATGTTTTGGATGCGGCCATAAAAGCCAATTACAAACAGGGTCGTCTGATATATATGTCCCCACGCGGAGAGCCTCTTACCCAGGCTAAAGTTCATGAACTGTCATTGGAAGAAGAAATCACCGTCATCTGCGGTCGGTTTGAAGGGATAGACGAGAGAGTCATAGAAGCCCGTCAGATTGAGGAGATAAGTATTGGCGATTATATTCTTACCGGGGGCGAGCAGGCGGCCATGATAATGTTGGATGCCATAATCAGATTGATTCCGGGAGTTTTGGGCAACTCAGAGTCCACAACGGATGAGAGTTTTGAGACCGGACTTTTGGAGCATCCGCAATATACGAGGCCGATAGTTTGGGACGGACGCGAAGTACCGGAGGTTCTTTTAAGCGGACATCATCAAAATATTGCCACATGGAGGCACGAAAAATCCATAGAAGTAACAAAGCGCAAACGGCCTGACCTTTATAAAAAATATCTTGATTCTAAAAAGGTTTAGGTATATAGAGAACATAAATAATTTTTACAAAGGGTAAAAGTAATGAACATTATTGAAAACTTAGAAAAAGAGCAGATGGAGAAGCTCACTTCCGGTAAAAATATCCCGAACTTCAAACCGGGTGATACCTTGAAGGTTCATACCAAAGTAAAAGAAGGCGACCGTGAACGTATTCAGGTTTATGAAGGTGTTTGCATCGCTCGTAAGAATGACGGCTTGAACTCTTCTTTCACCGTAAGAAAAATCTCTTTCGGTGAGGGTGTTGAGCGTGTATTCCCGTTGTATTCTCCGAACGTAGCTAAGATTGAAGTATCTCGTATCGGTAAAATCCGCCGTGCGAAGTTGTACTTCTTGCGTGCATTGCGTGGTCGTTCGGCTCGTATTGCCGATGACTTGACTGCTGCTGCAAAGGCTCGTGAAGAGAACAAAGACGCAGAATAATCTTTTTTGCGATAAGAAATAACAAAAAAAACTCCGGTAAAAACCGGAGTTTTTTTTGTTATGAAATTTGACAAAAAAAATTTTATGTAGGCTCATTAATGGTAGACAAAAAAATTTGTAGTCTCATTAATAGTTGACTCTTTTGCCAAATCAGAGTATCCTAATATTCAGATATGGACTTTAACTTTGAATGTCGGGAGAATGATTATGCGAAACTTGCTCTTATCTTCAGTTACTTTACTTTTGGTACCGGCAGTGGCGATAGCCTCTCCCGAGTTCAGCTCACATACACACACCACACCTATTGAGTTAAAGCCCATATCCTCCTCTTCGGGTATTAAACTCGCCTCCGTTTGCTTCTTAGGTTATGGTGATTGCGATGATATCGGATTTGGCAAAGGCGATGAAGATTATTCGATTGATACGGTTAAACAATGTAAAAACGAAGGCTTTGTTAATACTTGTTCCAGCGGATATTGTATGGACGGATCTTGTCCTTATAATAAAAATTATGGAAACTGTATTAAAGAAAATTGTCCGACAAACTCTTCTCCAACCTGCACAGGAGATGTTGTCGGAAAGACGGCTTGCGGCGGTGATTGTAAAAAATGCTGTGATGATACTTGTCCGAAAGGTTCTAAAGATTACACCGGCTCCTATGCTTCTACCACAGAATGCGGCAACAAGTGTTATAATTGTAATACGACCTGTCCCGAAGGAAGTCTTTCTTATTCCGGTGAGGTTATCTCTAAAAACGAATGTGGGCAGTCTTGTAAAAAATGTTCGACCTCTTGCCCCAGCGGTACCTTAGATTATACCGGAAATATTGCATCTTATAATGAATGTGGACAAGCTTGTCGAGCATGCAATACTTCTTGTCCTTCAGGCACATCGACTTCTTATTCGGGTTCGATAAGTTCGTATAATGAGTGTGGGCAGGCATGTAGAACTTGCTCTGACTCTTGTCCGTCAGGATATTCTTCATCTAATCCAGGTGGTTGTTATGATACAACAACGACTGAATGCGGAAGCACATGTTACCGGTCTAAGGCTTGTTGTTCTGATACTTGTTCGTCTGGTTCCAAGTATTATTCCGGTTCCTATGCCGGAAAAACAGAATGCGGGTCCAGCTGTTATTATTGCTCTAATTCATGTCCATCAGGAAGTACATCTTATTCCGGCTCATATACAGGAAGGACAGAGTGCGGTTCAAGTTGTTATTCTTGTTCTAACAGTTGCTCAAGTGGTTCAACATCATCTTCTTGTTCAAGCGGTTATCACGCTGAAAAAGTGGGGACGACAGAATGTGGCTCTACTTGCTACTCTTGCGTAAAAGATGATCCTTGTTTGAAATATACTTCTAAATCATGTGAATATGGTTGCGCCAGCTACTATTCAGATTGCTCTTCTAAATGTCAGACTTGTAGAACATGCTCAGATACGTGTTCAAGAGGATCAAGAGGTTATGCCGGCTATTCATGCAATGGCGGATATGGAATTACGGTTGAAGTTGGAAAAACAGAATGCGGCAGCACTTGCATTGAGTGTGATGAATGCGGAAACAGTTCAAGTAAAGGATTGAGTTGTAATGGTCCTAAAGATCACTGTATGACCTATGGTAAATGTAATACATGTACTCAGTGTGTTACTTGTGGATGTACAGGTTCAAATTATATGGGCTATTATACATATTCAGGTGGTTCAAACTGCACAAAAGTTAATGATACGTCAGGACACGCTCAATACTGCGGCACATGTTACTTCTGTCGATATTAATATTTTGTCAGGCATCTAAAGATAATTTGCAGCCCTTATCGCAGAGGTGAGGGCTGTTTCAATGGAGCAAGGCCAGTTTTTCATTGTCCAATCTCCGGCGAGAGACATATTTTTCCACTTACTTTGACAGCTTGACGGACGTAAGTCATTATTGCGACTGTCTTGGCGGATTGTAGCTCTTTTGTGACGCAAAACTCGATATGCCGGTAAAAAAACACTCTGATGCTCACGTAGGGCGCACACCTCTTTCCAAACGGATAAAGCCAATTCTTCATCCGAGAGTTTAATATTTTTTGCATCACTTATGGTTACGGCCAAAATCCCCGGAGATGAAAACAGCCATTGTGCGCGCATATTGCTCAAGCCCAAAAAGTCCAAGCCTTCGGGCAGGCTGATTTGCATACTCGTCCGATAAAAGATATTTATGATTTCATTATAAGCAAAGTCTTCTCCGCCGAAGATTTTTACAAAATTATGTGCGTCCAAGGCCGAGATAACTTTATCTTGCGGCAGAAGAGCAATGCTTTCTTTGTTGAAAATGAGCTTGTAAATATAATCATCTTGCGCGGCAAAGCCTTTGAGCTTCCATCCAAGGCGAATATCAAGCCCTTGAGCCAGAGGTTCAATCAGTTTGGAGCTCAAATCCCCGCTAGAGAACCAAACATCAAGCTGCCGTGAGGTAAAAGGGAAAAGTTTAGATAAGGTTTTAAAAACAACACCTTGTGCAACTTTATTAAGAGGAAGGTTGAACAGAGCCAAGGCTTTGTCATTGATAAAGTCAAATTTTTTGCGACTGATTTTGTTTGTCTGAGGAGAATAAAAAGCAGCGGAACCAAATTTGGCATTTTTGCCAAGCAGTTTAGCCGCAAGCGTATTACCTCGTAAAACGGCATGAGTGGCATTATCTAAGGTCGCGGCGAGTTTGTTGTCAGAAAAAGAATAACAACGCCCGCCGATATGCTCCGCGGCCTCATAAACGATAATTTGCGCTTGCGGATATTTGCGTTTGAGCAACTGCGCGGTTTGTAAGCCGGCAATTCCTGCTCCGATGATATGATATTTGACCTGAGCCGAACTCATTTGTTTGATAACAAAGCCTTCAGAGCCAAAGTGAGCTTCTCAAATTTGCTGATTGTCGGTTTAGGGGAGATAACTTCCCAGCCTCGTTTTTGCATAATATCAAAATATTTTTTATAAATATTGGCAATCATCTTTACGGGGCGAGCGGTTTTCTTATCTAAGAGTTTTATCAGCTCATAGGCTTTTTGGAAGTCTTTGTTTGCAATTTTGGCTAATTCTTCTCTGGCAAAAACCAAATTTTTATCTGTAATAACGGATTTGGGGTCTGTTATATTAATATCTGCCTTTTCTAAAAACTCACGCGGAATATAGAGCCTGTCAGCCAAAGCATCTTCCTTAACATCGCGCAAGATATTGGTGATTTGCAAAGCATTTCCGAGGGAGGAGGAAAGCTCCTCAATTATTTTTTCATCATTACATCCAAAAATCCGCAAAGACAAGCTTCCCGGAACACCGGCCACGCCGCGGCAATAACTGTAAAAATCATTCAGGCTCGGGGCTTGTACGGGGTTGGGAACATCCATGGATATGCTGTCAATCAAACGCAAAAATTCGGATTTTGGAAGCTTAAACCGCATGCAGTTCTTATAAATTTTGCGCCCGATGTCTGTTGCCGGAACTTTTTTGTCATAGATATTATCCATTTCTTCACGCCAAGCCTGCAACAGCTCTTGCTTTTCGGTGATGCTACTGTCTCCGTCCACAATGTCATCAATATGACGGCAGAAAGCATAAAGCGTATACATAGCTTCCCGTTTGGCTTTGGGAAGAAATCTCATGCTCCAAAAGAAGGAGGTTCCTGATTTTTTAACGATTTTTTTGATGTTATTGTTCATTACAAACCTTTTGTAGTCAATGTTTTCGGTTTTGTAAACAAGCCCTTGGTCACGCCGCAAACAACGGCTTTCAGCCAATCTGTTTTGGATAGTTTAATTTCTTTTGCCAAAACATCGCCTTTCTCTAACTTTTTTAGCATAATATGTGTTAAAGAAAGGATAACGCCCAACTCCAATCTGAGGCGACGGCTTTTTACGATGGAGAGCAGAACTTCCGCCTCCTTAATCAAACCCTTCACTTTTTGCAAAATGTATTTTTTTAAGCTGTTTAAGGCCGGCGTTTCTTTATCTTTAAGCAAATCCTTAACTTTTACGCCAAACTTTTTCAGCATATCGGAGGGAATATACACCCTTTTTAATAATTTTGCATCATATTTTATGTCTTGGAGATGATTTTCTATCTGCAAAGCCACACAAAGAGAAGTCCCCGGCAAATAAGTTGACGGATTTTCATTATGTAGTGCGAGCATAAAGCGTCCTACGGGAGCCGCGGACCAGCGGCAGTATTCCACAAGTTGCGCCCAAGTTTCATAAGCAAAATTTCTGGCATCTTGCCGAAATGCAACCAATAAGTCTGTCAGAAGCGAGAAAGATAAGTTTTCACTGATAAAATCCTTTCGCAAATCATCAATAAAGGCAAGTTTTTTACTTTTTGTCGCGATTCGCTGATATAAAATATCTTCCATTTCATCAAGCCCTTGGAGCTTTTGCTTTATGTTAAGCTTTGGGTTATCGGCAATATCATCAGCCATTCGGGCAAATTTATAATATTTTGCCACCAAGGGGCGGAGCTCCTTGGAAATCAGGAGAGAACCGACCGGAAAATTCTCATCTTTTGCTTGCTTATGCCTTGTTTTCATTAAATTTCTCCAGCCAAGGGGTTAAATCTGTAAGAGCGCGCTCGCAATAAGCTGTTTTACGCTCGGCACCTTTAATTTTGCGGAATTTCCCGTTAGCGGTTTTTTCACCCGATATGGTCGGAAAAATGCCGAAATTTATGTTCATCGGCTGAAAATCATCGCAGTTTGTGTCATCAATCAAATGTGCAAGCATAGAGCCGAACGCCGTAGTCCTTGGTGGAAGAACAGGGGGCTGTCCCAAGATTTCGGTTGCGGCAAAATATCCGGCCATAAGACCGACGGCCGCGCTTTCAATATAACCTTCGCAACCGGTAATTTGTCCGGCAAAGCTGATGTTTGGGCGGATTTTCAGACGCAAAAATTCATCTAAGAGGATAGGGCTTTTGATAAAGGTGTTTTTGTGGATGCCGCCCAGACGTGCAAACTCGGCGTTTTCTAACCCCGGAATCATCCTAAAAATTCGTTCTTGCTCACCATATTTCATTTTGGTCTGGAAACCGACCATATTGCGCAAAGTATCTTCTTTGTTGTCTTGCCGGAGCTGTACAACGGCGTAAGGTTTTTTGTCAGAATGCGGATTGGTTAGGCCGATAGGCTTCATCGGACCGAAAACCAAGGTCTCAATACCGCGTTCCGCCATAACCTCAATCGGCAGGCAGCCGTCAAAATAATGCACTTTCTCAAAGTCATGAAATTCAACTTTTTGCGCTTTCAGAAGCTCATCTACAAAGCGGTAATATTCTTCTTGTGAGAGCGGACAGTTGATATAATCAAGTTTGTCGCCTTTGTCATAGCGAGATTGATACCATGCTTTAGAGAAATCAATGCTTTCTTTGTAGACGACGGGTGCAATGGCATCATAAAAGGATAGAGCTTGGTTGTCGATTTCCTTGAGAATGGAGTGAGCCAATTTTTCGCTGGTTAAAGGCCCCGTGGCAATAATCACACGCCCAAAAGATGCATCGGGGAGGGAATCAATCTCCTCATAAGAAATATCAATAAGCGGATGATTTTTAATCTTTTGCGTAACTTCTGCAGCAAAACCGTTGCGGTCTACGGCTAAAGCGCCGCCTGCCGGAACTTTTGTTTTGTCGGCACAGGTCATAATCAACGAGCCGGCACGTCGCATTTCCTCATGCATAAGTCCGACGGCATTATGCATGAAATCATCTGAGCGCAAAGAGTTTGAGCAAACCAACTCGGCAAAATCGGGATTTTTGTGTGCCGGAGAATATTTTTTAGGTTTCATCTCATGGATGACAACTTTTACGCCGCGAGAGGCAATCTGCCAAGCGGCTTCACATCCGGCCAAGCCGGCTCCGATAACATGAACAATTTTTTCCACCAGTATCACTCCTGCTAATTTTAGCGGAAATTTAGCTGTTTTTACGCATTTTGTAAACCAAAATTTCAACATTCTTCTTATTGATAACTTAAAGCTAACACTTTGCTAATTAGGAAAAAACGGATATAGTAGGGCAAAAGGAAAGGATGCGATTCTGAAATGAGACATTACATTGGGGTCATAGTTGGTTGTTTGGCTGCTTTTTGCGTGGCTTCATCATGGGCAGATGAAGAATATGATCCGGCAGTTTATCCCGAACTATCTGAGAAACAAGCTGCTGAAAATGCCGGAGCGCAACAAGTTCAAACTCCGATACAAAAATCCATGGCCAAGACCTCTTTGTCTCCCACTCA
>CALXVR010000036.1 GCA_944392155.1 uncultured Alphaproteobacteria bacterium
ATTGGTAGCTTTATTTTAGCCGGTTGTATGCTTGCCATTTCACAAACCATGTTAGCCCTGACCAAAAATCAGGTTATAGCTCTTGTTCTCTCTGTCGTTGTCAACCTCATATTTTTCTTAAGCGGCTTAGAATATGTTCTTTCTTTTGTTCGGCTGTTCTTACCTCTCTCTGCCGTTGATATGATAGCTTCTTTCAGCTTTCTCACACATTTTGACACCATCATCAATGGCTTAATAGAGCTGCGCGATATCATCTTTTTTGCCTCAATCATTTTATTATTCAACTTCACCACCATCCTAATTGTCAGTTTCAAAACATCCGGCACGGCACAATGGCTCAAATCGACCTCTCGCAGCTATTACATTTTTGCCTTTTTCTGCTTACTGTTAGGTTTTGGAGGCATAAATCTTTTAGCAAATAACCTAACCAGAGGCATCGCCCTAGACTGCACGGAAGAAAAAATTTTCACATTAACGGATACAACCAAAAACACTTTACGCTATCTTCCGCGCCCCATAACCGCCAAACTTTACTATTCTCCGATTTTAGGAGAGCGCAATCCGGATTTTCGCTTAATGTTTGACAAAGTAAGACTTCTGCTCAGACAATACGCATCCATCTCAAACGGCAAATTTTCTTACCGCATTTACACGCCCGAACCCTTGGACGAAACCGAAGACAAAGCCATCACCGCAGGCTTGCAGCCATTCCCCGTTGCTGATTTAAACATCAATGCCTTTTTCGGTTTAACTCTAACCGATTCGATAGATAACAAACAAAGCATTCCGTTTTTTGCTTTAGAAAGACGCAATTTTGCAGAACAAGATATTACTCAAAAGATTTTTGAGTTAACACACCCTCGCAAAAATTTAGGAATCATCACCACTTTACCTGTTTTTGACACTATTCTTAACAACAATGTTGTTAGCCAAAAATGGCAGATTATCAAGCAGCTTGAAGAGCTCTATAACATTACAAACATCAAAGAAGCCAAAGACTTTCCCGAAAGCTTAGATGTTTTAATGATAATAAACCCGCAAAACCCAAACAAAGATTTAGTAAACAAGATAAAAGAATATTCCTTAAAAGGTGGAAAAACTTTGCTCATTTTGGATAACGCGGCCGAAGCTCCACGTATTTTTTCACCTGTTAACCATGAATACGTCCCCTCTTATCTTGGCTCCTTAGCTGATTTCTGGGGCATAAGATTCCGCAACGACAGTGTCGTAACAGACTTAGACAATTCCATCATGGTTGATGCCACTAAAGACTACAAAAACAACCCTTCTTTCACGAGAGACGTTGTCCAATTCATCTTGACTGAAAAGAACGTCAATCCCAACGCTCCCATTGTAGCCAAGCTTAAGAACTTATTGTTTTCTTCCGCTTCCGAAATCGAACCGGCAAGCTTAGACATTAACTTCGAACCCTTAATTATAACCTCTCCCAATGCTGCTTATATGGACATCTCCGCCGTTTATCAAAATATAAACCCCGGAGATATCCTGCGTAATTTCCAATCAGACAACACGCCCAAAATTATAGCAGCAAAAATCACGAGCAAAAATCCTCTGACGCCCTTCGAATTAGTAGCCGTCGGTGATTCCGACTTTTTATACGATTCTTTTTGGACAAACTCGGTTAAACTCTTAGATGGAAGTTTTGCTGTTCCGGTTATGGACAACGGAAACTTCGTTCTCAACGCTCTAGAATATTTAAGCGGAGGAGACAACCTCATTGGCTTGCGTGGAAAATCAGCCAAGACCAGACGTTTTGAAGATATTGAAAAGATTCGTCGCACGGCTCAACTTGATTTTAAGGTCAAAGAAAACGAGATTATCGAACGCATAAATCGCACAAAAACGGAACTGCAAGAAATCTGGAGCAAAAAGAATTTTGAACAACGTCAAATTTTTACGGCAGATGAGTTATCTTTAATTGCCGGAATTCGCAAACGCTTGGAAGCTGACAGACAAGAGCTCTCCCAAATTCGCAAATCCCTGAATGCCGAAATCAACGCCATAGATACAAAAGTCAAAATAATCAACATCTATGCCGTTCCCCTACTCATCTTATGCGGACTTTTAATTTTATCCTTCCTTTCTCGCCGCAAAAACATCAGTACATCATTTTGTTTCAATGACAAACTTTTGCGTTTGCTTGTTGGTTCTCTGTTGCTGCTCTGTGCAGGAATTTCCTCTGTTTATCTCACGGAAAACCGCGAAATCGAAAGCTATGAAAACCAACCTGTTTTTAAAGATCTTAGAAACAAAATTAATAACATCGACCAAATCACCATTCAAAACAACCGAGCAAGTCTCGACTTTTACCTAAAAAATGGAGAATGGCAGCTTAAAGGACTTGAAGATTTTCCTGTATATCAGGAAAGAGTTCGAAGCTTTTTGAGCGCACTTTTGGAAGCCGTCTATTATGAAAAAAAATCTGACCGCGGAGAAGATTTAAATAAATTCGGACTAGCCCCACAAGAAATTCCAAATTCAAAAAACATCCGCATAGAACTAAAATCTGCCGATGGCAAAATTTTAACCGCATTCAACGTCGGTAAATATGATCAAGACATCGGTCGCGGAGCCAAAGCAGCCTACATCAAATTTGACGACAAATTTCAAGTCTGGCTCATCGCTGCCGACTTCATAGATTTAGAACCCACATGGCAAAACTGGACCTACAGCACCCTTTGGAACTTGCGTTTCGGTCGTCTGGCTGCAGTAAACCAAAACAATAATACGGACACTCTTGCCAATCTGGCTCGCGTTTTACTCAACACTTATATTCTGTCGGCACAAACACCTGATAACTCAGCCCAAGAAATTTTAACCCTAAATCTGGATGCAGAAGACAACAATCAAATCACGCTTCACTTTTACCAAAAAGGCAACCAATTTTTTGCTTCCTACGATTTCGGTGAAAAAATTAATGGAAAACATTTGCAAACCTTCGCCGACAGAGTTAAGAATAAGTTCTTCGCAATAAAAGCCGAAGATATGGAGAAAATACAAAATGTGTTCAAATCAGGAAAATAATCAAAGACTAAAAAAACTCGCCACTATTGCCAGCGTAAGCTTAGCTGTAAGTTTAAGTTTACTGAAAACCTTCGGCGCACTATATACCGGCTCTCTGGCTGTTTTATCATCCATGATTGATAGCCTGGCCGATATCTTCGCCTCCTCCATAACTTTTATTGCTGTCAAAATTTCTTCCCAACCGGCCGATTCCAATCACAGATACGGTCATGGCAAAGCAGAAGCTCTTTCTGCTCTGGTACAATCAGCTTTCGTCGCAGGTTCCGGAATTTTTGTTATGTATGACGGCATCAGCCGCTTAATCACCCCTGTTGCCGTAGAACAAACCGGCATCGGCATTTTAATAATGCTCATCAGCCTATTTGCCACATTAGGTTTAATCTCTTTCCAAAAATATGTAACCCGCCGCACTGCTTCTCAAGCCATCTCGGCAGATAGCGCACATTATACCGTAGACGTAATAACCAATCTATCCATCATCATCACATTAATTGTCGTTAAATTATTTGGCTGGAGCTGGTTTGATACCCTAACCGCATTTGTTGTTTCTTCTTACTTACTCTATAACGCCTACAAATTAGCGGAAGATGCCGTTCGTTTGTTAACAGATAGCGAGCTCAGCGACGACATCAGAAACAACATCAAAAAAATTGTTCTAAGTCACGATTTTGCTCACGGCATACATGACCTTCGCACCAGAGATTTAGGCGGAGAATATATGTTTGAACTTCACCTTGAATTAGACGGAGATCTTCCCTTATCCAAAGCTCATGATTATACGGATATGGTGGAAGATGCTTTGAGAGCCGCATATCCCAATGCGCAAATAATCATTCATCAAGACCCGGCCGGACTAAAAGAAAACCGCCTGGACCACAAAATTCATTGCAACGGTCCTAACGCCACAGACTGCACACTTTAAAAAAATAAAGCGGATTCTTTTATAAGAAAATCCGCTTTATTTATAAATACCCCAAATAACTATGCTGCAGAAGCCAAAACTTTCAAGCGTTGTTTCCGCCACATTCTACCACGAGCTTCCAAACCTTTTCTATGCTTGACGAATACCTCTGCCAACAACGGCAAATTTTCATCCGGAATCTTGTCAAAATTCCACAGCAAAAGACAGAAAGCACAATGCACCGTGTACGAATATTCACGATGAAGCAACACTTTCAACAAGGCATCAATTCCCTTTTCTCTTTCAGCCTCACTTGCCCCACCGTAACAGAAATCAGCAGCAACAGCCCCAAGTTCCTCAAACAGATTATAAGATGAACGGACCAAAATTCCGAAAGTAACTTCTTCACAAATCTTATCCCAAAAAATTTCGTTTTCAAAATTCTTCTTCATCAACAAGACATTGGTGCGAGGATTATCATAGAGGTCAAAGAACGCTTTGAGTTCTGTTCCTTTTTCAAAACCACTTAAATTTCTTAATTCTAACATCGGAAGAACCATGCCTTGCATTGTCTTCCACAGCTTAAGCTGCAATTTTTCTCTTGTCATACTCCAAAATAATTAAAATAAACAGTCGGAGACTTTTTAAAAAAAGCCGCCGCACTGCACAATTTTTTTACTTGCTGAATCCTTTGTGTTTTGCCAAAGCCTTATAGAACAGAGGCAAAAGATCTTCACGCATCAGGTCAAACCGAAGAGCAATCAGACAGAAACACAAAACGACCTCATAGTCGTAATCAACATCGTTTTGTTTCTCCAGCATCGCTTCAAAAACCTGCCGGATGTCCTTTTTATCCCCACGCCCAACATAAATAGCATCAGACAACAAAGTCAGATATGGTCGAGTTTCTCTTCTGGCTGTATTGCGAATAAAGTTTGTCAGTTCGTCCTGCCAATAACCTTTCAGTTTAGCAAAATCATCTGACAACAAAAATTCCAATACTTCAGGGTCAAGTTCCTTGTCTGCATACAACTCGTGCCACAAACTGGCATAACCGGACATTGTTGGCTCATTTGCAAGCAACAAAACACTCAGTTTTGGGTCTTTATAAATGTCTACAAAGTGCTTATAAGCGCCTTCTTCAGCATTATAACCCATGTCTTCCAACACTCCGGTTGGGATAAATCTACCGCTCATTGCCTTCCATAGGTCAACGCGGGCTTCTTGCATTCTATCCATAAGCAAAAACTTTTTTTGGTTAAACAATAAAAATCTAAAAAAATATCAAACAAAGCACTACCATAGAACTTTTGTCCAAAAATGTCAACTTCTGTTTTGTACAAAAAAATCCCCTGAACATCAAATCAGTTCAGAGGATTTTTTAAGATTAACTAACGGTTAGTCCATCTTTTTCGGTTCAATACGCATTCCGTAGAAAGATCTGCGAACAAAATACAAACCAATCAGGAAAAATACGATACCCAATCCGACAGACACGCAACGCGGCGCTGCAACGGCCATTTCAACAGCCAACAGACCAAACAGCGTTGTAAACTTAATAATCGGGTTAAGCGCAACCGAAGAAGTGTCTTTGTATGGATCGCCGACGGTATCACCGACAACGGCAGCAGCATGCAAAGCCGAACCTTTTTCGTGCAAGTCAACTTCGACCACTTTCTTGGCATTATCCCAAGCACCACCGGCGTTAGCCATATATAAAGCCTGGAACAAACCAAAGACCGCAATGGAAATCAGATAACTTGCAAACAATGTCGCATCAAAGCAAGCAAACGCAATCGTAAATGAGAAGATTACGATAAAGATATTAAGCATACCTTTCTGCGCATAGATGGTGCAGATTTTAACCACGCTCTTAGAATCTTCAATCGAAGCAGCCTTATTTGTATCAAGCTTAATATGCTCCTTGATGTAGTTAACCGCACGATACGCACCGGTCGAAACGGCCTGCATGGAAGCACCCGAGAACCAGTAAATAACCGTACCGCCCAAAATCAGACCAAACAAAACATTCGGGTCTAACAAATTAAGCTGCAAGTTCAAAAGCAAGATGATGGAGAAAATCATCGTGGTTGCACCGATAACAGCTGTACCGATAAGCACTGGCTTAGCAGTAGCTTTGAACGTATTTCCGGCTGAGTCATTTTCTTCCAACAACTGTTTACCTTGTTCAAAGTTAGGCTTAAAGCCGTATTCTTTCTCAATCTCCTTATCAATGCCTTTAACACCTTCAATCTGAGACAACTCAAATACGGATTGAGCATTATCGGTAACCGGACCATAAGAGTCTACGGCAATCGTAACCGGACCCATTCCGAGCATACCAAAGGCTACCAAACCGAAAGCAAACACGGTCGGATAAACCATATAAGCATCAAGACCTGTACGAGCGGTAAAGAAGGCAATAACCATCAAGCCAACCATAACCAAGCCTTGCCAAAAAGCAGAGAAGTTACCGGCAACGATACCTGAAATAATATTCAGAGAAGCTCCGGCCTCACGGCTGGCATTAACGATTTCCTCAACATGCTTTGACTTAGAGGAAGTAAAGATTTTGGTAAATTCCGGAATCAAAGCAGCAGCTAAAGTACCGCAAGAGATGATAACCGAAAGCTTCCACCACAAATCAGCACCCATATCACCAATCATCACATAAGAAACACCGAAGGTAACCAAGATAGACAAGATTGATGTCAACCAAATCAAACTGGTCAACGGAGTTTCAAAGTTAAAGGATTCGCGATTGCCGAAAATCATTTTAGAAACTTTGTTGTTTAACATATAAGAAACAACGGAAGTAATAATCATCAAGACACGCATTGCAAAAATCCAAACAATCAAACGTGCCTGAATATCAATACCGCCGGCCATCAAGGTCAAATCACCGTTCGGGGCATACATCATACCTGCACCCAGAACAATAAAGCTGATGAGAGCCACACCGGTAACACCATATGTTTCAAAACCATCGGCAGTCGGACCGACAGAGTCACCGGCATTATCACCGGTACAGTCGGCAATCACACCCGGATTACGCGCGTCATCTTCATCAATTTTGAAAATAATCTTCATCAAGTCAGCACCGATATCGGCAATTTTTGTGAAGATACCGCCGCAAATACGCAAAGCGGAAGCACCCAACGATTCGCCGATAGCAAAACCAACGAAACATGCACCTGCACTTGCTCTGTCTACGAAGAGCAAGATGGCTATCATCATAATCAACTCAACGCAAATCAGCAAAACGCCGATAGACATGCCGGAACGCAAAGGCAAACTCATAACGGAGAAAGGTTTAGCCTTCAAGGAATCAAAAGCTGTACGAGAGTTTGCATAAGTATTGATTCTCATACCGAACCATGCAACCGAGAACGAACCCAAAATACCCAAGATTGACCAACCCAAAATAGTCAGAACCTTTGGCAACGGTGTTGCGTTCAGATAAAAGAAATAATAGAAAATGCAAGCCGCAATAAAGACTTCCAACAAAACCAAAAGCTTTGCCTGTTGCTTCATATAAGTTTTGCAGGTTTCATAAATCGTTTCAGACACATTAAGCATCAGCTTATGCGCCGGCATGCCTTTAATTTTAACAAATTCATAAAAACCAAAGAGCATACCTAAAATACAGATTCCCATACCGTAAAACAAGAGTTGGGAACCGGTTGTAGCATAGCCCCAAATATTGTAGCTGACATCCAACATCGGAATATTCAGATCAATTTCGGAAGCAGCAGCCCCTTGAACAAGGGCAAACATAATCGCCAACGTCATAAACACAACATTGCCGATTTTCTTAAATGCTGTCATATCCTTATCCTTAAAAAGTTAATCCAAGAGTTGATAAAGTTAGCTTATAACTCGGTCTTTTGTCTTGCAAGTCATAAGTTAAATTATGAGAAAAAGTCTAGCTTGGGAATCTAAAGAATCGGTTAAGATTCTTGATGAGATTCGGTTTCCACCGATTCGCAGAGCAGAAAATTTAAAAATTTTTTCCACATTCACAAAAATTTTTTAGTAGAAAAGCATTCCATAAAATGGCATAATTATAAATTGAGATTAGAACATTGGCTGAATTAAGGAAAGGAAGGAAATAATGAAAAAACTGTTAGCTTTAGGATTAATGCTTTTGGTCTCTGCCTGTGCTTCCGACCCACAGCCCCAACCGCAACCCAAAGAAACTTACCCTTACGGTATGACTGAAAAAGAATGGAACGAACTTTCCATCAAAGACAAGACCCGCATCCGCAGAGATTTTTACTTTTATGAAAAAGGCTCCATAAGTTTTGTTGATCCCCAGATTGAAATAGAAGGGAAAAAAGAGGTTGTGCCCTATCACCTACGCACACAAACGCCTCCGACAAAACCACAAGAACATTAAACTTCAAACCCTCGCCCAGCGAGGGTTTTTTTGTAAGTATAATCTTTTGCTAATATAAATTCTTACCGCTATTGAAAGCCTTTTTAATAATATTATTTATAACCCTAACCGACAGGAGAAACATCATGTTTTGCTACACGCCCGCACAAAAAAGAGGACAAACGCAGGTTGGATGGCTTACAAGTTACCACACTTTTCCCTTTGGCTTATATCAGGATGCAAAGCTTAAAAACTTCGGCGTGCTGCAAGCCATAAACGATAACACGTTCTCTTCCGGCGGCGGCGCCAATATGCACCCTCAATCAGATATGGAAATGTTATGCATAATTCTGGACGGAAGATTGGAACATAAAGATAGTTTAGGCAAAAGAGCCGTTTTAAAACCCGGAGACATCCAACTCACCTCTGCAGGCAAAGAGATTTACCATAGCGAACTTAACGCGTCTCACAACCACTCTCTTCGTTTCTTGCAGGTTTGGATTTCTCCTTCCGCCAAAGGCCTCTCTCCCGCCTATGACAAAAAAAGATTTTCACGCTCAAAATTACTTGGCAAGCTTTGCCTCATAGCCTCCGCTCAAGAGAAAAAAACTTCGCTTCATATCAACCAAGACTGCAAAATTTTTCGCTCTCTTCTAACCATGAATAAAGAAATAACCTTTTTAACTGCCAACATTCATCAATATTGGCTACACATCATCTCTGGAAGCTTGGACCTAAACGGTGAGTTACTATCCGCTGGAGACGGATTCGGTATCAAAGACGAAACACAACTCATTAAACTTCGCGGTTGCGCAACAGAAACGGATTTTCTTCTTTTTGAGCTTCCGTCTCAGTAAAACTCCACGACCACAATCTCTGGCATACACCCAAACCGAACCGGCAACAAGCTCGTACCCAAACCACGGCTGACAATCATTTTTTTGCCGTTTTCTTCAATAAAACCGCCTTCATATTTTTTACCATATTTTGAAGGCACCAATACAGCACCAAACCACGGCAAAGCGACTTGCCCGCCATGTGTATGCCCTGCCAAAGTTAAGAACACATCTTGCGGAATTTCTGGAAAAACATCTGGAGAATGTGTTAGAAGCAAGACATTATTTTCCGTCTCAGATAATGCCTTATCTATATCAACTTTTCGTGTATTATAATCAGCCAACCCCACCAACGAAAGAAGCCTACCATTATAAATAAGTTTTTGATTTTCATTCTCCAAAACGATGATTCCGCTATCTTGCAAAACCTCTCTTATCTTTTGACCATCCTGCCACCAATCATGGTTTCCCAAAACGCTGACCACACCAAGCGGTGCTTCAAGTTTTGAAAGTTCTTTAACAATTTCTTCAATCGGCATAGAAGTTTCAAACTTGTGTCCTTTAACAAAATCACCGCCCAGCAAAATCAAATCCGCCTTTTGCTCATTTATTTTTTTAACGATTTTTTCAAGCCGCTTTTTATGTCTTGGTGCAATATGAAAATCGCTGGCAAAAGCAATTTTAAGCCCGGACAACTCAGGCTTAGCCACACGATAAGTTGTAACTTTCAGCATATTCGGCTCAAACCCGAAAGCCCAAATAGCCAATAACACACCGAGAATAAACAGCAAAATCAGAATTTTTATCATTTTTTCCAAATAACAGATGACAATTATTTTCAATCCCCTCATAATACCAACAAAAAAAGGAGACGCAACCATGAAAAATGCACTTATCCTGCACGGCATCTGCCCAGAAGAAGAATTTTTCTTTTCCAAATACCCCTCACCGTCCAATGCTTGGTGGTTGCCATGGTTGCAACAGCAGTTTTTGCGTGCCGGTTGGCAGTGCCAAACGCCGGAACTTCCGCACCCCTACCGCCCGACTTATAATGAATGGAAAGAAACTTTTGAAGCTTTCAAACCCCAAAATCTTTCCATCCTCATCGGACACAGCGCCGGTGGCGGATTCGCCATAAAATATTTGCAAGAGCACAAACTCAAGCTTGAAAAACTCCTTTTAGTCGCGCCTTGGCTGGACCCCGAACAAGAATTTGAAGATTTTTTGCAAACCAACCTTAACCCCAATGCCCTAAATAACATTGATGAAGTGCATCTCATCTTTTCGGAAGACGATGATGAAGCCGAACACCAAACCAAGGACAGATTACTGGCTGCCTACCCACAAATCACTTTTCATCATTACCTTAATTTCGGGCATTTTACTACGGGAAAAACCGCTCACAGCTTTCAAGAACTCTGGAATCTTTGCCGCTAACAAACTCAAAATTAGCATATAAATTTAATATACTTTGATTGTTGACAATTATTATATGTATGATATTATACATATATGTATTTTGTTACATATCAAATGTAACATATATGGAGAAGTATCATGAAAAAAATAGATAATGTTAAGGAGTTTGTTGAAAAGATAGACAGCTCCAAAAAGCTCAACCCCAAGGACCTATCTTCCGACCAAGATTTGAGCATCGCCATCATGAACCTCATTTCTATTGAAGAACACTTGGTTTTCTCCGGCGCAAAAACCAACAAAACCTCTTTCTATGACCTCATCCAAGACATCAGGGAGCTCCGCAAGAACCTCATGCAAAAAATTATCCCCTCTTACGAAGGCGAAGTCTGGTGCATATCCAAACACCTTTTGGCCTCATCCATGCGTTTAATGGAAGTCGGCACCAAACAACAATCCCTAAACAACAAAGAAGAAGCCTACAAACTCTTCAATCAGGCTTATGAGCTGTATTGTCTGTTTTGGGGACTTAATATGAATATGTTAAGCGTTGACAGCGTTAAATGGATTGAAGATAAAACTGAAGACATCAAAAAACTCTCTTCAAAAACTGAAGCCGAAACCCAACCTCAAACAACGGAAAAAGCTCAAGGCGGCGCTCTGTCCAAGATGAAAGCCTTTGTCCGCAAAGCCGTAGATTGCTGCATTGAGTAAGGAGAAGAAAAAATGAGAAAAATAACCTTTTCACTTTTTGCCTTAGTAATATTTCTTTGTGGTTGTGATTCTAAAACAAAAGAAGTTTCAGCATTAAGTGAGGATAAAATATATTTCTTTTATTACAACGAATGCCCATATTGCCACAATGCCATTGAATATATAGATAAAAAATACCCAAATCTAAATATGGCAATGGTCAATATTTATGTCGGCAACGGCTTTGAGCTTTTCAAAGAATGTGGGCAAAAATTCAATCTCGGCAATAGTATTGGCACCCCATTATTCTGCATGGGAGACAAATACCTCATGGGCTGGTCGGATGCCAATGCGCAAAGATTTGATGAATATGTCCAACCTTTTCTTAAAACCAACAAATAATAAATAAACTCATAGTATCCTACAATCCCCCCCCCACAACACAGGGGGATTGTTTTTATTTGCAATATATGCAATTTCTGCTATATATACAAAAAAGGGGGCATTATGGAAGCACAACTACCGGAAAATATCATGCGTAAAGCCGTAAAGGGAATTTCTTACATTGCCCATCCGCTACGACTACGCATTTTGGAATACCTAGACGTTAACGGTAGCTCATCAGTTTCGGCTATAACCAAAGCTTTGAACGAAGAACAAGTCATCATCTCGCAAAGCCTAAAAAAAATGCGCGAGGCCAATCTGGTTAAAACAACACGTCGCGGCATTTTTATATATTATGACATTTGTGAAGAATATCCGGCAAGTATCTTCACCTGCCTACGCAAACTTTATGCCATGATGACCGATAATTTTTACTTTTTGGAAGACGGCATAAAGGCCGTTTTACCGTCAGACTATACGATGATGACTGCCAATCGTATCAAGCTTTTTGCCAACTACGACAAAATGCGCATTTTAGAGATTTTAACTCTGCGCGGCCCAATGAACGTATCCGACATAATCAATGCCATCGGCAGCCCTCAGCTCAAAGTTTCACAATACCTAAAAAGATTAAAAGATGACGGATTCGTAACCTCAGAACGCCAAGGCCGCTTTATCATCTACAACATTACGCAAGGCGTGCACAAAACCTGCATCCAATGCATTCACAAACGTTATGACGCACTGAAGGACAAATCTTTATTCTAAGCTTCTTCTTTTTCTTGGGCCTTTTCTTTTTTTTCTTGATGATGCCCGCGCAAATTTGCCAAAAACTGCGCCTCAATCTTCATATATTGTGTCAGAAGCCATTTAGACTGCGCTAAAATAAATACGGATACAACTAACAACAACAAAGAGATTCTTACATCTTCCGTTAAAAAAGTATGAACTACAGTAACAATAAAGAAAGCCACCACCAAAAGCCTAAAACTAGTCATTAAAACCAACGGCAAGCGGTTAGCCTTTTTGGATATCCACAATTTATAATAAATTTTTGCTAATATACTGTTTGAAATAAAAAAGTTTTTAATATTCTCGGCATTTTCACTCAAATTTCCGCAAAAAGCAAACTTTTCACCAATTTTTTCCAACCACTTTTCTTTATGTTCACCTTCCGATGGTTTTCCATGGAGCCAACATAATACTCTCATAATTGTATCTCTGACAAAGGCTGGCAAAATAGCTTCCCAACCGATAAGAGCCTTCAAAAAAGGAGCCATAACAACTAATGTAATTCCAGTCACAAGAATTTTACCGCTCAAATTAGGAAAATAACTCAGGACAAAAGGCTGAACATAGTGCTTTGAGAGCAAAATAATCGTATATAAAATTAAAGAGAACAAAAACATTCTAAGCAGATAATTTTTAAACAACTCCGCCCACAATTTTTCTTCCGAAGGACTAACTCTAACAGGTTCATCTGTTTTATCAATGTACTTCAACCACGATTGCGGAGCTAACTTTAACAATTTCTTATAAAATGGATCTGCTGCCTTAATCATCATTGGCGTTAAGAAAGTCGTTATAACTGAAACAGCTACAATAATCGGATAAACCTGCGGATTTAAAACCTTTAAGCTCATACCTAAGCTAGCAATAATAAAAGCAAACTCACCAACTTGCGCTAAAGAAAATCCACAAAAAATAGATATTTTAACCGGTTGACCCGAAACAATAAATCCCAAAACCGAAAATGCTATTTTACCAGCGACCACAATCAAAGTAATCAAGAAAATCGGCCAAGCATAAGTAACAAACATCGCCGGATTAACCATCATTCCGACAGAAACAAAGAAAACCGCACCAAAAAAATCCTTAATTGGTTGAATATTTTTTTCAATCCGCTGGATTAAACTGCTCTCAGCCAAAATAGAACCCATAATAAAAGCTCCCAAAGCGGCAGAAAAACCGGAATAAGTTGCCAAATAGACCATACCGAAACACAAGCTAATGGTAATTAGGAGCAACATTTCATCTGTTAAAAAGTTTTCTACTTTTTTCAAAAAAGTTGGTACAAGATAAATACCCGCAATAAAGCACAAAACCAAAAAAGACACCAGTTTCATAACGCTTCCTAACAAAGCTTCGCCATCAATATTACTTCTTAAGGCAATTGTCGGAAGCAATACCAACATCAAAATTCCCATAATATCTTCTACCACCAACACCCCAAAGACCAAATCCGTAAATTTTTGCTTTTTAACATTCAAATCGTCAAAGGCCTTAATAATAATTGTCGTGGAGGACATTGAAATCATACTTCCTAAGAAAAAGCTGTCCATTGTAGACCAACCAAGTAAAATACCCGTACTATACCCCAAATACAACATAAACAAAATATTAGCATTTGCCGTAATCATTGCTGATTTTCCGACATTAATCATTTTCTTGAAGCTAAATTCCAACCCTAAGCCAAACAATAAAAAGATAACGCCGATATCTGCCCATAGCATGAGATTTTCTCTATCGCTAACCGTTGGCAAAAAATTAAAATACGGTCCGGCCAAAATACCCGCGACAATATATCCCAACACAATCGGCTGTTTGAGCTTTTTGCATATAAGCGTCATAATACCGGCATAAATTGTAATCATTGTTAGGTCTAAAATAAGGGTATGAATCTGATGCATATGTACTTCACTGTAAAAAAATTAAACTCTGCTCAAAAATACGCACCTTTGAGTTTAAATTTTCTTAATACATCAGGCTTTTAAGAAAGATTATTTATTATTTTTTACGTCTGAGGCGGGGCAACCACATCGGAACATTTTTCTTATAAGCCAGATATTCCTCACCAAACTTCTTTTCCAATTGTTTTTCTTCAAACAACTTAAAATAAACGCAATTAATCAAAAAGAAAATTATCATCCAATAAAATACATAAATTTCATTTAAGAGAAAAGCCTCTGCAGTCAAAATAGCCAAGACACCGATAATCATCGGATTTCTGGTATATTTAAAAGGTCCTTCTACCACCAAATGAGTTGTCGCCGCCCAAGGTGCAAGAGTCCCCTTCCCTATTCTGTGAAACAAAAGCATTGTCCATATAGCTAAAGACAAACCGCTCACAAGCAAAATCACACCAAACACACTTTGCCAAACACTTGGTGCAACATAAACATAGTCGGAAAAATATAAGATAAGAAAAGGAATAACCACTACAACATTAAAAGGTAGCACCAAAATAGCTTTAATCCATGCTTTCATAATTTTTTCCTCCAAAGCACCTATTATTTTACTCTAAGCACTTAAGGACCAAGATACAAGCATCTTTTTTTTCAAAAAAGCAAACTTACCCGCCACAAACTTTACAAGCCCGAGCACCTTGAGCTTGGGCTTTTTGTTTAGTCGTCTTAACACAATTCTTAGTACATTTTTTTGCCCATCTGCAATTGGGATCATGATATATATAGGTTTTAACATTCATAACCACGGAAGAATTATCCCCCGCCCAAACAGGTAATGCAAAACTCAAAACAACCAACAAACATA
Organism: uncultured Alphaproteobacteria bacterium; assembly: GCA_944392155.1. Classification (GTDB taxonomy): domain Bacteria; phylum Pseudomonadota; class Alphaproteobacteria; order RF32; family CAG-239; genus Scatacola_A. The sequence continues at coordinate 15,206 of CALXVR010000036.1, forward strand.
AAATTTTTTTCATTTTTTTATCCCTACTTATCAAAGCCTCTCTTTAAGATAATCTCACACAGCATCAACTTCAATAGCGTTACAAATCAAGTGACCGCAGCGAGTTTGTGTTTGAAAAACACTTACGAGCCAGAACGAACCTGGGTTCGACC
>CALXVR010000037.1 GCA_944392155.1 uncultured Alphaproteobacteria bacterium
CAAATCCACATCATGGTTGAGCAAATGGGTGGCAAAAGAGTGGCGCAAAACGTGCGGCGTAACTCTTTCCCGAGGCAAATCGGCTTCTATCGCTGCATCTTTAATATTTTTAAAAAAAGCATCCCGTGTAATATGTCCGGAAGAAGATATTTTGGAAGGAAACAACCAAACAGACTTTCGCCCCGCTTTCAAAAAATAATCCCGATAAGTCATATACTCGGAAACAGCATTCAACGCAGCCACAGCCACGGGAACGATTCGCTCTTTGCTGCCTTTACCTTTGAGCATAATCTGTTTTTTATCATAATTTATGCAATTCTCAGGCAGGCTGACAAGCTCGGACACACGCAAACCGCAGGCATACATCAGCTCCAACATAACCGCGGTTCTTTTGTGCCGAAAGTCCGGATGCGCTTTTGCCGCCTCAATCAGCTGCCTGATTTCTTCTTCGGTCAAAAACTTTGGCAAAGACTTTTCTTTTTTAGGAGATAAAACATTTGCCGCCGGATTATCTTTAATCTCTTTCTCCGAAAACAAAAACTTAAAATATTCACGCACGGCCGAGAGCTTTCTTGCTACGGTTTTAGGCGAAAACTTGCGCTCGCCCAAGTCTTGCACAAAAGCTGAAACATCTGCCCGCGTAAAATCAGAAACATCCTTTGCGGCAACAAAATCTATAAACTGCTGAACATCTCGGCGATAAGCCTCAAGCGTATTCTGAGCGGCCCCTTTTTCGGCCGCCATCATCTCCAAGAACTCATCTATTCCGAAATTCTGCATTGAGCCTACTTATTCAAAAACGTATTTTCCAAAGGCTGTTCAACAACTTCTGTCTTAACACTCACATCACGAGAAAGCACAAAGAACAATCCCGCCAAAATAACAACACCCAAAATATAAAATATTGCGTTTGATTTTTTCTGTCTCATATCTTATAACCTTATAAAAATTATTGATAAATATGCGATTCACTATATTATTTATCAAAAGAGATTGAAAGAAAAATTAAAAAAAATGCAACAATTTGATAAAATAATCCTGCTGGTCGGCTTAATGGGAAGCGGCAAAACCAGCGTGGGTAAAAGACTGGCAAAAAAATTAGACCTTCCCTTTGTTGACGGCGACCAAGAGATTGAGAAAGCCGCCGGCCTTTCTTTGATTGATGTTTTGAAGTGTTTTGGTGCGGAAGAATATCGCGCCGGCGAACAACGCGTTATGAAACGTCTGTTGCAAGGCGCGCCTTGCGTTCTGGCATCAGGCGGCGGTTCTTTTGTGGCTGAACAAACCAGAGCTCTGGCCAAAGAGCACGCCATTACCATCTGGCTTAAGGCAGATATTGATGTTCTTTATCACCGCACGGCAGGTCGCAAACATCGTCCTTTTCTCAAAGGCAATGACGAACACTTAAAAAACAAGCTGGAAAAATACATTAAAGAAGAATATCCCTACTATTCCGAAGCAGACATCATTGTTGAGACTAAAGAAGAGCAAGTAGACAATACCGTTCAACGCGTTATTGATGCAATTAACACTTTTCTGAAAGATAAAAACTAAGCCTCAAAGCTGCTTTTCCAGATTCAAAACCAACTCTTGCAAAAAAGGGACTGTTTTTTCTATAACCTTTTTCGGAAACTCCTGAAAGTCTCTATATTCTCGTCCGATTTCCAACTGCAAAGCCAATGGTTTTCCCGTAAACATCTGCATACGCGCAGTCAAAGCCTTCATTCCGGCAATACCGGAATAATGCGGATGATTAAGAACCTTACGAAGTCCATATTTTTGCCCAATAACATCAATCTCATTAATAGCTTTTTGATATGCGTCAGCTTCCAATAATCCCGTGCCGACCGCTAACTCAAAATCCTCATGGTCCACCATTCCGTGAATATCTAAAAAGAACTTTTCTCCGATATTCTGCACTTTAATAAATTCATCGGCTAAATATTCTTTATCCTGATATGATGTGCGAATAAGGGTTGAGATTTTGCATTTTTCGCCGACAAAATCCACCAACGCACCCGTAAACAAATCCGCGGATTTCACTTTGCCGCTAAGATATGTTTTAACCGCATGCGGTGCCGACAAAACAAGTTTTGAGCTTCTATCCGTAAAAACAAAAGCCTCATCGCCACACCAAAAACCATTGTTTTGAGCATATTTATCGTTTAGTTCCGAAAGCCTGCTTAACATAACACCGACTATCTGGCTGCCAATAACGAAAGCGACGAGATTGTGTCGCCCATACCAACCAAGGTCAGAGGCTTCTCAACAATAATTGTCGGCAAAGCAATCAGCTCAAAGCCTTCATAAGCAGCCAAACCTGTTTCAAGTAAATCAGAGCTTTTAACATAATCAGCCAACTTTGCCAATTCGTTTAAGCCGACATCCGAAACCTCCTGCCCTTGCGCCCATAACAAGTTCTCGGCTTTATTAATGTTTCCCGTACCGGCTTTTCCGGCTGCAACTGTCGCCGCCAACATCATTCCGCGCAAATTTGCTTCCGGCGAAATCTTAAAACCTTCATCTTGCAAGGTCATATACAAACCAAACATATGCAGCTGGATTCGCGGTGCTTTCAAATGTTTCTTAATCTTAAACAACGCCTTAAACATATTCACAGAGTTCGGGTTGGCATTGCATTCTTTGGCCAAATCTTCTTCGCCGATAACTTCCAGAATATCCATCGCCTCACGCTCATTGATGCCTATAGAATCAACAATCGGTGCAATTTTTTGTAACAAAGCCTTGCGTACGGCAATATCTTGCGTAGAAGCGATTTCCAAATGGATTAAGCTTCCCTGCTCCTTCCAGCTTTTAATAACCGGCAAAATATCATCCTGCAGCTTAACACCGTTATTTTGCTCGGTTAAGGCATGGAAACCGGAAAGCACGATATATTCAGCCTTGTCTTTTGCCAAAGCCTTAACAAAATTCTCGTCCACCACCAATTTAAGGTTCAATGGGTCATAAGTTGCAATAAAGCGATTAGACTTCGGGCAAACAAATTTCTGCCCATCCAAAACAACCTCATCACCCTTATCAAATTCAATAATCCAGTGGATGAGCGGAATATCTTTGGCTCTGTCAATTTCTGAAGCCGGTTTTTCTGCACCTTTTTCATCAAAAGAAACCAAATTTTTTAATGGCAAAAACTGCTCTGCCTGAAGTTTGGGCAAAGAGTTTGTATGCGCCACCACCTTCTGCACACCGACCACGGCCAAAACATTGGCAACAATACCGCCTTGCCCGCCCATTTGTAGACGATCATAGCCCAGATTTTCCACCATCCAATCATAAATTGCCTTATCTTCGGTCAACCACTCTTCGGCAATACCGTTCTTAAAGCACTTAAAGATTCCCTTAACCACATCAGACGGAGCTAATAACTTTGTATGTTCAATATGCTCCAAATCCTGCAAAGAGAGCTTTTGCTTAGCAGCTAGTTTTTCCAAGTCCTTACCCTTAATCTTCAACACGGCATCAATATTCGTATTAAAAGCCGTCGCCGCAGACCTAACTTCACGGATTCGCTGTAATGTTTCGGGAACTTGTTTAAACTTCTCTGACCAAACTTTTTTAAGCATATTGTTTTCCATAACCCTCTCCGCTAATTTTATTTAAAATAACGGCCGACAGAAAACTGTCAGCCGCCAAATTTTTAATTATTCGTCGTCATCATCATCCGATGCCGGAACCTCAACGATTGCCTCGTTTTCAGGTTTCTCAACATACAAGCGCCAATGGCTTAAACCAAAGGAACCGCATTTCGGACAAATCGGCTGCCATTCTTCAGTAGCATGACCACACTCATCACAAACCCACATAGCATCATCTGCACAGGTTGCTTCTTTCTTTTTCCATTTAGCAGCTTCTTTTTTATCATTATTGCTAAGCTTTTCATATTGAGCAATCATCTTAGCCAGCTTTTTGGTAGCCGGATTATTAATCAAAAACATCTCAATCTCAGCTTTAGCCTTACCCCAAAGTCCGGCTTCCGTAGCCAGCTCAGCCAACAACAGATTATTCAAAGACGGGCGCAAAGCATTTGTCTGAGCCAAAGTCTCAACACGCTGAATTTTTGCGGTAATATCATCTTTCGGATAAAGTTTTAAATATTCATAAGCAACGTCCGCTGTCGGATTTTTATTCCAAGCATTCAACAAAACTTTCGCAGCCTTACGATACTGGTTATCATTGGCATTATAATATCTAGCCATTGCAACGGCGGCAGGAACCAAAGTTTCATCACACTCAATTGCTTGAGAACACAGACGGAAGAAGTTAACGTCATCACCTTTTTTCTGAGCCTCCAAAGCCATCTCATATAATACAATGGCTCTCAGACGCTTAAATTTTGTGTTTGGAATAATTTTTTTCTTATTTCCCGATTCCAAAACCTGCAAAGCGCCATCCCAATCTCCGGCTTTGGCACGGAGCTCAAAAGCGCTCTCAATAACCCAATACAAGTCCTGACGAAGTTCAAAAGCTTTGTTAGCTGTAGCCAATGCCTCGGCAAATTCTTTTTTCTGCATCTGAGCTTCAACGGCGGCCTTCATACCAACCAAACGAATATCATCATTTTTCATAATCTTGGCAGACAGCTTTTCCATCTTGTCAAAGTCTTTTTCGCCCTTATAAATCTTCATCTTCAAGAGATCAATAATCGGGTCGTTGCCAATCAGTTTTTTCAAAGCGCGCAAGTTAATCCGGGCTTCCTTCATATCACCGGCGGTAATACTTGTCATTGTGCGCAAAACCAACAAAAGTGAGTTATCAAAGTCGTGGCGGTCAATAACGATTTTTTCACTGATTTTGTCAGCCAAAACATTGATTGCCTCGCCCTCATTTGCCATATTTCCGAGATTATAACGATAGGTTTCTTTCACCTGAGCCATAACCAACTTGCGCAAGATTCTGTTCAAGAAATCAACCACAGCCACAAAGACCAACACCAACAGCATGGCCTCGGGAATAGAAAACCGATTAACATATCCGCGCCAATCAACGGTAATCACGCTGTTTTTGTCTGACATCCACACCGCCAGCGTAAAAATCAGACCGATAAAGATAAAAGATGATATTTTTCTAGTCATAATCGGTTTCTCCTTTAATATAGTTCACTTTCATCAGCGCCAATGAGTGAGCCGAAATTTTGCTTACTGCCTTATCAAAATCCAATCTTGCCTGAGCTTCAGCCAACCAACCATTCAACAATGCGGCTGTTTTGGCATCTTTTTGCCCGACCCCTGTCAACAAAGCCATAGCTTTTTCAAATTTTCCTTCATCAACCAAGCCCTTGGCTTTTTCAAGCAACTTATCTTCTTCAAACTCAGGAGCTTTTTTCTTGGTTTTCTTAACCTTAATAATTTCGTTGAGCTTGCTGTTTAGTCTGTCTTTCCATGTTTTTGTAAATTCTGCTTTTTGCTGAGCAACCGCCTCTTCATAAAGAGCATCAAATTCGGCAATCAAAGCCGTCTTAGACTTAATCCCCTGCGGCGCATATTTTACAATCTCTGCCACGGAAGCGCTGATTTGCGCATCCCCTTTGGCCAAGATATCCAAAACTTCAGCTTCATAAGCAAAAGGCTCGCCTTTCTCGGCCGCATCCTTAACCATCATGGTTGCACTCAAAATCAAAGCACCGTCATCCGAGATTTTGGTAAGCTTGCCGATTTGCGCTTCCGCCCTGTCCAATCTGGTCAAAAGTCCCAAAACCAAAGCCACGTCTGCCTTAGAATTAATCACATTCAGATTCTGTTTTTCAATAACCGCCAAACGCTCTTTCATCATTGTCAAATCGGCATCATCAATCATCACAGTTGCGGTTGTAGGACCTTGGTTCTCCAAACGATATTGCATTTGTGCCAACTGTTTTTGCAAAGCATTAACTTCCTGCTGCAAAACTTCCAAAGCCGTTGGTCCTTGCGGTTCATTCTCACCCAAACGCTCTATGGCATAATCATAAACCCGAACCAGCGTTTGCGGATAAAGCGAAGCCCCGACCACAGCCAAAACCACAATCATCCAAAAAAACAACTTAAATTTAGAAACTTTTGCTTTCGGAAGCTCTTTTTCCTCCGGCTGTTTTTTCTCTGCAAGCTCTTCGGTTTTGACCATTTCTCAATCCCTTTGCTGATAATTCTTGGCAATTTTCCAAATATAGTTTATTACTATGGCTATAATGTATTAAGATTTTACAAAAACTGCAACAAAATTTGGGATTTTCAGATGATAGTTTTAGGAATAGAAAGCAGTTGTGATGAAACGGCAGCAGCCATTGTTAATGACAAGCGTGAGATTCTGGGCGAAAGCTTGCTTTCGCAAGAGGAGCATAAAAGCTTTGGCGGCGTCGTTCCGGAGATTGCCGCCCGCGCGCATTTGGAACATATTGACGAGATTATAGAGCTCTGCGTCAAACGTGCCGGCATAAAGTTAGAAGATATTGATGCGATTGCCTCCTCTTCCGGTCCCGGTTTAATCGGCGGCGTTGTCGTTGGTGTAATGGCAGGCAAAGCCTTGGCTCTGGCTTTAAACAAACCTTTTGTTGCCGTCAATCATCTGGAAGGACACGCCCTCGCCGCACGTTTAACCAGCGATGTAAAATATCCCTATCTGTTGCTTTTGGTCTCCGGCGGACATTGCCAGATTCTCGTTGTTAAAGATGTCGGCGAATATGAGCGCTTAGGCACCACCATTGATGACGCTGCCGGCGAGGCTTTTGACAAGGTTGCCAAAATGTTGGGCTTAGGCTACCCCGGCGGTCCGATGATAGAAAAAATGGCTGCTGTCGGCAATCCGGACAGATTCGTTTTGCCCCGCCCGCTGATTGGTTCCGGCGATTGCAACTTGTCTTTCTCCGGCTTAAAAACCGCCGTGCGTAAAATTATTGAATCTTACTCGGAAGATGGCAATATTGAGCACGCCATTATGCGCAAGCGTGAAGCGGCTGATATCTGCGCCTCTTTTCAAGTTGCCGCCACGGATTGTTTAACACGCAAACTTGCCAAAGCCATCTCTTATTTTAAGCAAAACTATCCCGAAGGCAAAGACCTGGTTGTTTCCGGCGGTGTTGCCGCCAACACTTTTCTGCGTGGCAAACTCAAAGAACTGGCTGATAAAAACGGTCTTGAATTTTCTGCCCCGCCGGTTCGTTTTTGCACCGACAATGGCGTGATGATAGCTTGGGCCGGCTTGGAGCGCTTTGCCAAAGGCTACACCAATGACCTGGACTTCAAACCACGCCCGCGTTGGCCCTTAGACAGCAATGCTCCCAAAGCGGCAGGCGCCGGAGGAGTAAAAGCCTGATGCGTAATGCCAAAGAGATTCTTGAGATTATGGAAATCTTCAACCAGCGCGACCCCAACCCGCGTTGCGAGCTGGATTATAAAAATGCCTATACTTTGCTGGTTGCTGTTGTCTTGTCCGCTCAGTCTACGGACAAAGGTGTAAACAAAGCCACTAAAGCGCTGTTTGAAGTTGCCGACACACCGCAAAAAATGCTCAACCTCGGCATAGACAAACTCAAGGAATATATTAAGACCATCGGCTTATTTAACAACAAAGCCAAAAGCATTATGGCTTTAAGTCAGGACTTGGTAGAAAAATACAACGGCGAAGTTCCGCACAACCGCGAAGCCTTGGAAAGTTTGGCCGGTGTCGGACGCAAAACCGCCAATGTTGTCTTAAATGTTTGGTTTAATGAACCGGCTTTGGCTGTAGATACGCATGTTATGCGCATATCTCATCGTCTGGACTTCTCTCAAGGCAAAACCCCGCTGGAGGTAGAAAGGGACTTACTGAAAGTTCTGCCCACAAATTATGTCAAAAACGCCAACCACTGGCTGGTTTTGTTCGGCAGATACATCTGCAAAGCTCAAAAACCCAATTGTGCCGAATGCCCGATTTCCGCTTATTGCCACTCTGCGGATAAAAAAATATAGCACAAAGCCGCCTTTGATGGCGGCTTGTTTTTAATCCGTAAATTCTATTTTCAAACGTTTCTTCAAACAAGAACAAACATAATTTAACTCTCCGAAAAACCGAAATCCGCCTCTTAAATGCGTAAACACAATTTTCGGCGGCAGCTTGCTTTTGCTGCAAAAATCTTCCACACTCAAACCTTGCTCAATCAAAGCCTGCCGAAAACCTTCCGCATAGCTTTGCCGCAATAATACCAAATTTTGCTTTCTGATTTGTTTTAAGTCTCTCTGTGTCATTTTCTTCCTCCGTAGTTTTGCAAAAAACAAAACCGCCCTCTTACAACAACAAGAGAGCGGAGGAGCTTCAAACTGTTAGCACACAGCACGCTTATTCGTCCGCAAAAGCGGCTTATCTCGCGTCATCCTCCACAATGGGAGGTTATAAATTTATGCTAAAGGAGCTTGAAGGCTCCGCCACAAGACTAACCACTCTTATGGCAAGAGAGATTATAAAGACCAATTCCTAATTTTCAATAAAGATTTTATCTCTTGCGGCGCAACAAAATATACAAAGCGCCGCTACCACCGAGCTTAACATCCGGATGTCTAAAAGCCAAAATCAGCGGCCGCAATTCGCGACCATTCAGCCATTGCGGCACTTTTTCTTTCAACAAACCCTTGAAAGCCAAAATATCTCTTTCTTCATCATGCGCCAAGCCTTTGCCGGTAATAATCAGCACACAACGCTTTTGTGCCAAATAGGCTTTTTTAATAAAATCCGACACGGCATTATAAGCACGCTCTTCCGTATAACCATGCAAATCAAGCGTTGCCTCAACAGCAAAATCACCGCGCTTAAATCTTCTGGCGGTTGCTCCGTCAATATCCGCCAAACTCCCCTCACGCAGCTCGCCTAAATCATTACCGTGATAAACCTCGTTCATCCGAATTGTTGGCTCAACTTCTTTGATAACCACACTTTTAAGCGGCGGCTCCGGCGGTTGGTCAAGACGTTTCACTTCTCCGGCAATTTCTGCCCAAAAATCCTTATCTTCTGGGGTTGGTTCTTGACCTTGTTTTAGCTTTTGCATTTTCATCAGGAGCTTCTTCTTTCTTCTCTTCTTTTTCTTCTTTGGGTTCTTCTTTATGTTCGGTCATAAACTCCGAAAAATTCAAAACCACAAAATCTTTCCAATCCCCTTCCGGCGAAACACAACCGAGCTTTTTGTTTTCGGCATTAACAAAAACCAAACCGCCAAAATTCCACAAAGTATCACAATGCTCATATCCGGTTGTGATATAACGCTTGGTGCGTTCAATCAGCCGCCGATAAATCTTTTTCTTAAAATAAACGCTGTAAACCGAAATCATTGCCACAATAAACAGCAAACCGAACAACACGCCGACCGAAAAAATCAGCAACAATCCGAGCAAAACCGGAATCAAAATCGGCAATAGGCTCTCCCAAGGGTCATAAACCGGCGACCCCGGACGATTTATCTTGCCATAATCCAAATAAATCCGCAGCTTATCATTTTCAATAGCTTTGTTCAAAGCCTTATAAATCAGCATATCTGCTTTGCTTATCCGTTTATGCTCAGTCATCAGCCACAACTCCCGTTTGTTTGGGCAACAAAATAAAATAACGACCTTCCGAGTTCATTCTGCCGGCATAATCCAAAACATCATCTTTGCCGGAACCCCAAAAATAATCACCGCGCACAGCGCCTTTTATTGCGCCGCCGATATCTTGCGCCACCACCAACTTCTCAATTTTTTCCTTATCCGGTCCTGTTGTTTCCAACCACAAAAGTGCCCCGAGCGGAATATATTTTCTATCAACCGCCAAAGACCTTCCGGCACGCAATGGCACACCTTGCGCCCCAATCGGCCCTTCGGCATCCACTAACCGATGAAAAACATAGCGTTTGTTTTCTGCCATATTATCCAAAGCCAACTGACCGTTTCTCTTCAGCCATTTTTTGATTTTACCCATAGAGGCTTCACCCGGCTTAATCAAGCCTTTACTCAACAAAATACTGCCGATTCCCTTAAAGGCATGCCCGTTATTGTCCGCATAACCGATACGCACTTTGCGCCCATCATCCAAATCAGCCACAGCCGAACCTTGAATTTGCATTACATAAATGTCAACAGGATCATCGCCCCAAAGCAACACAGGTGCATCTCCGGCGCCACCCTCAATTTCGGCACGCGTATAATAAGGCACCAACTTTTGCCCATTAACTCGCCCGACATATCTTCTGGAGGGCAAAGTTTCATCAAAATCTTTTACATTAAACTCAATCAAATCGTTCGGACGACCATAAATCGGATACTTATATTTATCGCTTTTGTGATAAGACGCATTGAGAGAGGATTCATAATATGATGTAAATTTTCCGATTTCGGAACCATTTCCGACCACTAAAGCAGGAATAAAATTCTTTTCCAAAAATGCTCTGAAATCATCGGCAGACAGAATTCCTCGCGCGGCAAAATCCCTACAAATCGCCTGATAATCAGCGGTTTTAATTTTAACCATCGCATTAGAAAGATATTCACCTTTCTCCCCGCTTATCTTCATACAAGAGTCTGCAAAAGCACGGATTGTTTGGCTCATATCATCATTTTTCCAGTTTGCCAAAACCCCAAAAGTTGTCGGCAACACCTCAACTTCAGGCAAAACAACAACTTCCTCGGTTTTTTCTGTAACCGATTCTTTAGTTTTTTCTTCTTCCTTGCCGCAAGCAAAAAGCAACAGAGAAAGAGCAAAAGTAAAAATAACGCGTTTCATTATTTTTTCGTAGAAACTAACATCCAGTTGGGGTTGGTAGAGCTGATAGCTCTTTCAAAGGTCCAGTTATCGGTAATATTCTGAATAAAGTTCTCATCACCTTCAATAACTTCGCCGTTTTTGTCTTTCAAAATATTAACCTGCTCACTGACAAACTTAACGGTAATTTTAGCAATCCCGTTTTTAGTAATTTTGGCATCAACAATTTCCACATCATCAAAGCCGATAAAATCTGTCTCGGAAGTGATGCCGTCAGCTTTGCGTTTTTCAATAATCTCCTGAAACTTCTTCAACAAAGTTTTGTTAACCAACATTTCAAGCGTTTCAACATCACCTTTGCTGAAAGCCACAACAATAATCTCAAAAGCTTTCTCAGCGCCGCTCAAAAACTTCTCTCGATTAAAGCCAGGCATTTGCATCAACACTTTATCAACTTCGCTAAGCTCTTCATCAGGAACCTTAACCTCTTCTTTCTTAGCCTGATTCGCCTCCTCGGCTGCCTTCTTTTCAGCTTCTTTAACAATGATATCAAAAATCTTTGCTGCGCTTTCATCAGACATCTTATGTTGTTCAAAATTATCCGGTCTGGTACCGAGCAAACTCTTAAGTTTGCTAAAAATCAACACCACCACAACCAACAAAATGATAATATCTAAATACGCAGCCATTTTTTCCTCATAAACAAAATTACCTTACCCTAAATATAGCTTAATTGCGTTTATTATCAACTATAAATATTTGACGACTGATATTATTTATTGTATTGCTAAGATAAATAATAACAGCTTGTTTAAGGAGATTTTTTTTATGAGCGAAGAAAAAAAGACAAGTAATGACAACGATCAAACCATACAAAACAATGGCCAACCGGCAATAATGATTAATACTCAATATATCAAAGATTTATCTTTGGAAATACCTCACGCACCGGAAATATTTAAAGAAATAAATTCCGCACCGGAAATTCAAATCAATATTGAGGTCGGTTATCAAACTTTAGAAAATAATTTTTACAATGTTGAACTCAAAATCGCCATGAATGGTGATGTTAATCGTCAAAAGCTTTTCATTTTAGAATTAACTTATGCTGCCGTTGTTGCTTTAAATGTTCCGGCAGAACATACAGAACCGGTATTGATGATTGAAATTCCGCGGCTTATATTCCCCTTCGCTCGCAATGTTGTAACCAACTGCTTGGTTGAAGGCGGTCTGCCTCCGTTTATGATTAATCCGGTTGATTTTGTAACCATGTACAACAATCGTAAGAATCAAAAATAGAAAAAACCCCGCATTCAGCGGGGTTTTATTTTATGTGGTAAGCATTTTTTCAGCTCACGAAATCTGTACTAGTTACCCATTATACGAGTTTTGTAAAAGTTTGGAGAGTGAGGCATATAGTAAGATTTAAGAGTGAAAAAAGCGGAGCAATGGCTAAGTAAAAAAGCAACCAATGTTGCTTTTTTATCTGTAACATCTCAGAAAACCTTGGCGAACAAGGAAGCAACCGCGACCACAGTGAGCTTAGATTCCTGAGCTTAGAGGTACGTGAGCATTTTTTCAGCTCACGAAATCTGTATTAGATGACCTTTTTTGTAAAAACTCGGAGAATGAGGTAAATAATAAGAAACAAGAGAAAAATTTTTTGAGTGTACACAGAAGTACACGACTAAAAATTTTACCCCGCAGTTTCTGTACTAGTTACCCATTATACGAGTTTTTTATATTTCGTCCCAACCCTCAACGGCAGTACTTTGGTTGTAAGAGGACACGTTAGCCTCAAAGAAGTTGCCTTTAACATTTCCTTCACCGTTGGTATCAGAGATTTTTTCCAGATGCGCATAAGGATTCTCATCAAATCCTTCATACATCGGTTTCATACCAATATCTTTCAGGCGCTTATTGGCAATAAATTTGGTATATTTTTCAATGGTTTCCGGTGTAATACCCAAAACCTGATCCCCAATAATATGGTTGCTCCAGTTAATCTCTTGCTCAACCGCCTTAGCAAACATCTCATAAATCTCGTCCTCAGAAAAGAACGTGGAGTTTTCTGCCCTGATTTCTTTAATGATATTTGCAAAAATCACACAATGTGTCAGCTCATCGCGGTTAATATATTTAATCTCATCAGCCGTGCCCACCATCAAAGAACGTGAAGATAAATTGTAAAAGAAGTTAAAACCGTTATAAAAATAAACGCCTTCCAACAAATAGTTAGCAATCAGCACCCGAGCAAAATTTTTATCATTTCGCTCATCAATAAAGTCCTGATAAATTTCGGCAATATACTTATTCCGCTCCAACAAAATTTTATCATCACGCCATCTGTCATAGATAAAAGCGCGTTTTTCCGCCGGAATGATACTTTCGATAATATAAGCATAGCTCTGCGAATGCACCGCTTCTTGATAAGTCTGAATAGCCAAAATCAAATTAACTTCCGGAGCCGTAATATAGTCGCTGATATTCGGCAAATTATTGGTCTGGATTGAATCCAAAAAGACCAAGAAAGACAAAATACCGTCATAAGCATTCTGTTCAGCCGGTGTCAATTCATCATAGGCTCTTTTATCATCAAAAAGCGAAACCTTTTCAGGAATCCAAAAGTTTTCCATCATCAACCGATAGAGCTTGTTCGCCCATTGATACTTAACATTGTTAAGATTAAACAAGTTTGTAACATTACCTTTAATCATCTTACGATTAATCAGGCTGTCATCACCTTCAACATTAAACAATCTTTTGCGTTGCATTTTTCACTCCTTTTTCAAACCTAACCGGCACAACTGATGCATTCTTCTTTTTCGGCGGAAGAGCCGTCTTTCTGAATAGTCCGCGTATAATACAAAGTCTTAATGCCTTTTTTCCAAGCATCCATAATCGTGTCATAAATATCACGTGCCTTAATATTTCTGTTCAGATTATACATCAGCTCAATAGAGATACCCGTATCAATCCACTTATTAATCCGAGACATCACCTCAACCACCAATTGCTGGCTCAAATTGCGGTTTTCCTGATAAAACCAGAACTTATCCTTAATAAAAGGTGGACAATTCGGTACGCTCCCTTTGCTGTGATTCTCCACAAAAAACTTGCTATAAATAGGCAAAACCGAGGCTGTGCAACCCTGAATAAGAGAGGAGCTGGTATTCGGCGCAATTGCCGTAATCTGCGAATTTCTAATTCCGTATTTTGCCAAATCCGCAAAAACCTGATTCCATTGTTTAGCATATTTAGAGTTAGCATACATCAACTGTTTGCGCCCCAAAATCAAGCCTTTGGACCAATCAGAGCCTTCATAAGCGCCGAAAGTTCCCTTTTCTTTTGCCAAAGCAATGCTGGCTTTGATGTTATAAAGCGCAAATTTCTCAAACAAATCATCAACATAGTCCGCAGAAGCATTATAAGGAATATTCCGCTTTGCCAAATGGTCGGCCAAACCCATCGCACCCACTCCGATGGTACGATAACGCTTATTATGCAAAGAACCTTCCAAAATCGGAACTTCCGTAAAGTCTATGGCATTATCCAAAATTCTGACCGAGGTATCGCA
>CALXVR010000038.1 GCA_944392155.1 uncultured Alphaproteobacteria bacterium
ACGCTTTCTATGTGAACGATTAATATCGGTAGGATTGTCAGAAAAATAAAATAGAAAGTATCAAAAATCTTATGATGTCTCTTGATTAAATGGACTGATTTATCATTAGTGTGTTGTGGTAAGAATACCAAATAAAGAGTAAAAGGGATTAACAACATTAAGTATCCAAAGAAAATGAAAAATAATCCCATTATCAAGGCAATGCCAATATTTATTATATATTTTATAAAAGATAAGGGATAAGCAAAATAAAATTGATTAATCAAAAAAGCTGCAAATCCGATAGATAAAATATATATACACCAAAATACAAATTGTTTTTTTCTATAAAGTGTTTTTAAATTTAATAATAAAAAAAATATCCATATTAAAAAGAAAATATAGCCAGACTGAGAAAAAGTTAATAAAGACCCTCCTCCTATCGACTTAATAAAAAATGGGGAATAAAAAAACAAAATTATTATTAAAGATATGATGTATTGACGAATAAAATTTTCTTTGTTTGGATATTTTTGTAAGATTTTTAATCCTATCATTGCAAATACTAAAATTAGAATAGCTAAAAAATATATGTGAATATCTGCAGTAATAATAGTTCCATATAGAACAAATGCTTCATAAATCAGAAGCCAAACGGGCCAATTCTTAAAAAAAATTAATTTATCATGAGAATCGGTTTTATTCATCGTCACTTCCTTATTCTTTCCATACAACAAAACCTTTACCGAGCGAACGGTAAAGGTTTTGATAATTCAAAATACAATGTAAAATCCGAGAGGCAGACAGACTGAACGAAACACTTAAAGTAATGTTCGATGGAGGTAGTCCATAAAGACAGCCGCTATCAGGCCATTCCGTATAATAGTTCATTCATCTCGCTCCCAAAGGGATTAATTTTTCTCCATTCTCCATTATTAAATTTAATTATGCAAGGAAATTATTTTTTATTTTTTCATCAATTACCTTATTAGCATCATCTTCAAGATATTGAATATCTAGAGGAAGTGAAACAGCCCAATGCAAAGCCGTTATTATCTTGGTCAAAATAAACACCATTTTCCACGGTCGTGGTTTCAACACCATCTCCATCTAGGTCTACAACTAGCGGAGAGCGGGTCGTTTCCGCTGTGAAAAGAGATTCTTGAATCATGCACATAGGTTCATATTTTGTATATTATCTATTATATTGAGATAAAAAGCATATTTATAGAAAGGGTCTGCATTTCCTTGTTCAAAAGAATCCTTTATCGCAAAAAAGACTCCCGCATATCCATAAACTTTAAACATCCTTCCCAAATGAGATATAGATTCAGAAGATAAACTAGATACATATTCACTAAGAGCATGCATGCTAACTTCAGTACCTATAACTGCAGCTTGTTTCAATCCATTCAAAATTCCTTACAAAATATCGTTATCTTCCTTTGATAATTCTGTACTCATTATAAAATCCTCCTTTGCTTAAATTTTTGTGCTTTAATAAATAATGTAAAATATCTTTTAACAATAAAAGAACGGTATATATAAGGCGGCATCTCTAAAAATACAACAAGAGATAATAATTTGATATTTTGTCGAAAAATATCTTGAGCATCATCTAGAGCTAAATAAATAAAATATGGAAAAATCAAGCTTAAAACGACTGCAAAGTCATAATTCGCATTTACTATATCAACCATAGACAAACCTCTTTTGTTTTTTTGTTGAAAATTAGTAAAATGCTCATACCCTTTATCAATTGACTCTGTATAACATAGAGAGAGGCCAACTGTAAAAAATGCTAAAATAGATAAAGCTAGATAAGATTTTTGATTTATTTCTATAAAAAATAAAAATAATTTTCCAATTGATGAAAAAGGAATACTTTGCTTATCTAATATTTCTAAAAAAATTGACATTATTACAGCACTACTCAAAATAAAAAAATGTGCTTTCTTAGAAAGAATTAAATAATTTTTTCCTTTTGTAAAATACAGACAACATGTCATCCAAAAAATTACTATTATACAGATTTCATATCCATAACTTTTACTGAATAAGATAACCGCAAAAAAAAGCAAACAATATAAATACAAACCATATATAAGAAAAAAATATATAGGATGTTTTTCAGATGGTGTTTCCATTTGAATTAACTTCTTTTTATATGGATTATCATCACTTAATTGTTCACTTAGCTTATTTTCATATATATTGTAACTTTTAAAAAACATATTATGATTCCTAGTTAATTGAGCTTATATACAACAAAACCTTTGCCGGACAAACGGACAAAGGCTTTATCAAAACTGTGCATATCAAAAGGAGCACCTAAAAACAAGCACGAAGAATAATTTAATAAACCTTTTCATATTTTTCCCTTTCCAAAATTCGCGTGAACTTGTTTATCATTTTCCATCTATAATTTTAATCTTATCTTCTGTTCTATTAAAATTTCATTTATAAAAAAAACACTTAATTTACACACCAAACTCCTATTACCCTACCCGTATCAAGTAAAATTATATAACACACTCCATTGTTTGCAGGAATAACAAGCTCATTTTATCATTACAACTCCACCAAACTTCAATTTTTACCTCTTGACTTCTTAACATAAAAATATAGTCTGCTTTTCAATGAATTATAATTTTGTTTAATCACGAGGATCCGGTCAAATAAGCCTCTTAAAACATTCCGGTTAATTATGAATGATATTGATACCAACCTTTTGGTTGCGACTATTATTGTTGCGGGCGTTATTTTTATCGCTCTGTTTATTTTTTGCCTTATTAAAGTTTCAAAAATGAGACAACGTGTTCAAGACGAACTTAGCGGAAAAGATGGCGTTTATGTTGGTCCGGCAGGCGAACCCTTGTGGAACGGAAAACTGCCTGAAAAAGTGGATGATTACTCCAAGCCACGTTATGTGTATGAGAATTTGGTTGAAACAACCGTCTGTCAACCGGAAAACGGACGCATCATCGGTTACCGAATTTCGCCAAAGCTGGTTATCCATTCTCGTACACAACGCCTTAAACCTTCTTCGGTTGCGCTTTACCGTGATCGCTTTGGCGGAAAATTGTTAGAATTTTCAGATGTCAGAATATTAGCTACAACATGGCAAGAAATTTCAGATTTACGCGTTGCGGCGGGAGACAAACCTCTGGAAGGTAAATCCATTTATGCCACGCACCTCGGCTCTGTGGTTGTTTGCAATATTGATGCTATGACTTGGGACCATCCCGATTCAACCTCACTAAAAGAACATTTATTGGTTTTGAAACGCTGATAAATTGAAAGCCTTGTACCAAAAAACGTACAAGGCTTTTTTGCTACCAATCAGCAACCTTAAAAATCATAAATAACAAAATCATCAAATACAAATTCTTAAAAAAATTTTTCCCGATTTAAATTGATATTTAAACATTTTTATACCATATTAGAAACGAATATATGAAAAAGTTAGAAAGATGAGAGGTTTTGATGGCATTTAAGACAAAACGAATATTGAAAAAAATTGTTTCCTGGTCCGGGCTGTTTTTCTTTGCCGTTGCGGCATATATGATTTATCACCAATTATCAAAATACAAATTGGAAGATATTAAAGAAGCCCTGATGAGCATTCCGCCGCATAATCTCTTTTGGGCTTGTATGGCCTCCTTTGGCGGCTATGTCGCTTTATCCTCTTATGACTTTTTGGCAATCAAATACATCGGCCGCAAGCTCGCTCCTTGGAAATGGATTTTTGCCGGCTTCATCGGTTTTTCCGTCAGCAACAATGCCGGACACGCCATTGTTTCCGGCGGTGCCATTCGTTATCGCTTATACACCAGATGGCGTTTTCACGCTTCCGAGATTGTCCGTATGGTAACTTTCTCCGGCTTCACCTATCTGGTTGCTTGCTTTTTCCTCATCATTTTGGGATATTTCCTAACCCCTAACCACGCTTTCGGTGAGGGCTCGGTTTCGCACCTTACCACCGTAACCGTAACCATCATCTCCGCCATCGGCCTGCTCATTTATTTTGGAGCTTCGCTGTTTTATAAAAAGCCGATTATCATCAAGGAAGTTGAGTTTGACATTCCTTCGTTCAAAATGGCTTTGGCTCAGGTCATCATCGGCGGCGCAGACATCCTTATGGCCTCTCTGGTGCTGTATTTCTCGCTCATTCCGTTTATGGACATTCCGTTTGATGTCTTCATCGGCGTATTCATTATTGCGCAGGTTTTGGGCGTTTTCAGCCAAGTTCCGGGCGGCTTGGGTGTTTTTGAGGGCTTGTTCTTATACATCATCCCCGGAGACCATAACCAAGCCCTGATTTTCGGTGCGCTGATTGCTTACCGCATCATCTATTATCTCTTGCCGCTGGTTATCTCGGGCATTGTGCTGTTCTCTTATGAATGGAGCATAAATTTTGTTCGCACGCGTCGGCTTCTGCGCAGATAAGCTCACAAAAAAGCTCCGCCGCAACGGAGCTTTTTTTATTATTCTTCTTTGAAAACACGCACCCGAAAACCGCCGTCCGCATTTTCAAAACAAACCTTGCAAGCCGAGCTTTCCGCCACCCGTCGCACGATAGACAACCCCAAGCCGCTGCCCGAAACTTTTTGCCCTGCCGGACGGAAAAATCTCTCGCTCAAATGCGCTAAAGCTTCCTCTTCTACCGAAACACCGGAGTTAAACACTTGCAACGCACCGTCCGTAATCTCAATTTTTATATTTGCGCCTTGCGGACTATATTTCAAAGCATTATCCAACAAATTGCGCAAAACCAAACCCCACAAGAGCGGATTACCTTGCTCCACGGGACCAAAATCGGACACATTCGCCTTAATCTCAATCTTTTTCTCTTCAGCCAAAGAGGCATAATCAGCTTTCAGATCCGCCAAAATCTGCTTCCAATCTATCAAACCTTTGGCTTCATCATAAACACCCAAAGATGTATCCACTTTAGAAAGCACCAAAAGCTGCTCCACCAAACGCGCCGAACGCTCAATCCCTTTTTGCAACTTTGCCAAAGCTTCCGCACGCATTTTTTCATCATCGCCGGACATCTCCGCCAACTCCAACTGCACCTGCAGAGCCGTCAGCGGTGTGCGCAACTCATGCGCGGCATCAGCCACAAAACGACGCTCTCCCGCAATCATTCCCTCAATCCGGCTCAGCTGCGTATTCATCGCCTTAACCAAAGGCAAAATCTCAGACGGAATATTTTTGTCATCAAGCGGCGATAAATCTCCGCTGCCGCGTTTTTGCAGATTCTCGGTCAAACCGCGTAAGGGGCGAAATTCTCTGGTCAATATGCCGATAATCATAATCAGCAACACCAACAACCCCAAAGCCCAAGGCAGCATAAACTCCTCGGCCATATCCCAGACCACTTCCGCACGATATTCTTCTTCCTGCCCGACCGCAATATAAAACTTTCCATCAGCCGACTTCAACCAAACAATGCGCCAAGCATCATCGCCATCCACAATCTGCCGAATAAAACTCCCCTCAGCCGGCAAAAAACCAAAACCTTTGCCGTTTTCGTTATCATGAAAAACCATTTGTCCGTTGCGGTCAAAAATCGCAAAGCCGATAGCCTCGTCTTCTTCCTCCGCATTATGTACATGCTTGAGCATTTTATCCGTAATCTTTTGCGCACCGGCAGACAAACCGCTCCAATCCGCACCGGCCATCTGTCTGGCTAAAGCCATCTGATATGTATCAAAGAACTCATCAACTTTTTCTTTGGTTTCCAGCCACGAAAAAACACCCGCGCCAAGCCATACGACACAGGAAATCGCCATAAAATAAACAATCAAACGCAAGCGTAAACTCAATTTTTTCATGCGTCCTCCAGTATGTAGCCGATTTTATTAACCGTTTTCACCACATCTTTACCAAGCTTTTTGCGCAAATGGTGAATATGCACCTCAACCGCGTTGCTTGAAACTTCTTCATCCCAAGAATAAATCTTATTTTCAATCACTTCCTTGGACAACACTCTGTTTTTGTTTAACAACAAAAGCTCCAATAAGGCCAACTCTTTGGGAGCTAAGACAATCTCTTTGCCTTTTTGCAAAACCTTACGCGTCTGCGGATTAAACTCAATATCTTTATACTTAATCACGGCCGCCGCCTGTCCGCCGCTCCGCCGAATAAGCGCATTAAGTCTGGCCTGAACTTCTTTTAGGGCAAAAGGCTTGCCCAAATAATCATCCGCGCCGCTGTTCAAACCGGCAATCCGTTGGTCAACATCTCCGCGCGCAGTCAAAATCAGCACCGGCTCATTTTTATTCTGCCGGCGCCAATCTTGCAAAATCTCTAACCCATCTTTTTTCGGTAAGCCCAAATCAAGGATGACCGCCGCATACGGAGTTTGTAACAAAGCCTCTTCGCCTTCCGCGCCGTCAGTGAACCAATCAACACTGAAGCCGAGTTTTTCAAGACCGATTTTCAAACCATCCCCGATTAAAGGGTCATCCTCGATAAGCAATATTCGCATTTGGGCTCCTGTTCTTATTTCTTCAGAGCGATGCTGTCCACATCAATTTTGGTATCTTTGAACATTTCTTTGTCAACTTCACCATTCAAGATAACCGTATCTTGCGGAGTAACATTCAACCCTCTCCAATCCTCGTTGTCAATTTCAACCGTAACAGAACCGGAAGCATCTTTAAACAAATATTTTTCATCGCCTAAGCTTCTCTCAATCTGACCAACCAAAACAACAGCCGTATCATCATTGAGCTTCAAAGCATCAGCCACGCTCATCGGCTGCAAACCGGGTCCCTGAAAGCCACCGTTCATCTGAGCCGAAGCTGCACCGCTCATACCCAAAACCAAAGCCAAAGCTGAAACTGCAAAAATCTTTTTCATGTTTTTTCTCCTAATTAAAATATAAAAGTTTAAGTTGTTCGTTATTACATTGTCAGTACAACAATCCAAACTTAAGGAACGCTTAAGGAAAAAAATTTTTTTGATTTTTTAAAATTCGGTCAGAAAAATCCGCGAAACATCAACAATTCCGCGCCCTCCGATAGGAAAAGAAAAAATCGGTGTCGTATGCCCGAAATCCGCATTTGCCACAATCGGCAGACCATCGAGCTCTTTTTTTGAAAGCAAAATCTCTTCCAACAATGCCCGATTCATTTCATTCTGCGGTTCAAAACGCCCCAGCACCAAAGCCTTAACTTTCTTAAAATCCGGGTGCAAAGCCAAAGCCTGCAGATTTCGGTTAAAGACCCAAACTTCTTGCTCGGCACAATGCTCTAAGAACAAGATACTGTCGCGAATATCCGGAAAATAAGGCGTACCTTTAAGCTCGTCAAAAAGCCCCAAATTTCCGCCGACGATTCGCCCTTCGGCTTTACCTGCGCGGATAACCCACGGCCCATCATTTTTCACAAATTTGCGCTTTTCTTGGTTCAAATACCATTCATCATCCGACCAAGAAGCAGAGGGCAAAACCTCAAACGATTCTGTCTGGAAAAAACATTTTTTGAAATATTCAATCGTATATTCTAAACCTTTCAACATTCCGAAAGTTGAAAAATGCGGGCCAGAATAAGTAACTATTCCCGTTTGTGCCGTAATAGCATTGCACAAAGCCGTAATATCCGAAAATCCGCAAAGAATTTTCGGATTCTTACCAATCAAATCATAATCAATCTGCGCCAACAACTCCGTAGAATTAAAACCGCCGATGGCTGTCAAAATCGCATCAACGGATGTATCGGCAAAAGCCTCGTGCAAATCCTCAAGCCGCGATTGAACGGAAGATGAGCAAAACTTGTTGTTCTCCTCAACATTTTTGCCGAAAGAAACGCTTAATCCCATCTCAGCCAAGCGTTCAATGGCAATTTTTCGGCAATCTTGCCCGATAATTCCCAAACTTCTGGACGGCGCAATCACCCGAATATGAGAACCCTTTTTAAGCTTTTTCGGAATAATCATCAATCAAATCTCTCTGCTGGTTTGAATACTGTGCTGTGACATTGTCTGAGAATACAAAGATTCATCAATTTTTGCGCCTCTTTCTTGAGCTTCCTGAGCTATATTCGCCACATCCGGATTTAAATAAGCCGCGTTTAGGTCTTGTGTTCCTTGCTTATAGGCTGCTTTTCTGTTTTTAAATATATCCCTTACATCAAGCTCAACCAACTTTGCTGATTTCTTATTTTCGCAAGAATTAGAAACGGCATTTTGCAGAGCTCTTGCTATCATCAAGCTAAAATTTTCGGCATCTTTTGACTTTACACCAAACTCATTCTGATAATTCATATCCGTATAAACATCCATCTGATGCAGCTTTTCCGTTCTGCCAAGCCAAACATTATGCTTATCTTCAATACTATTATAATCAAGCAGATTATCAATATACATAAGTCTGGAACGCCCCGCACGACATTCTCTCTGCCGTTCAACAATTCCTAAAACAGATGTCTCATTACAATCAAGCTCATATTCATCCGTAAGCAAACTGGCATCTTCCGAGTCATAATGATAATCATCCATAGATGCAAAACCGATTTTAGAAAATCCATATTTTTTGGGTTTGTCTTGCGGAACAATAGATATGGCACACAACTGTTTACAAACCCCGTCTATATCAGCCATCTGATATCCGAGACGACTTTTCATATCTTCGCGCATATACTCATCAAGTTTGCAAACCACAAAATCTCCGTGGCAAAAATCTAAAAACGTAATATTGCGAAAAGTCTTTTGGGCATCTTCAACGCTTCTTTTTTGCCCACGTTTATCAATCAATCCTCTTCTAAAACATTCCATATACAAAGTTTGCACATACTGGGGATTTTGCTCTTCTGCCGTAAACTTACTTTTATCTCTCTCGCGCAAACAAGTCCGGCTATTAGTTAACTCTTTACGATTAGCATTCTTAAAATAAACGGACACGATTTGCACATCACTTGCATTTTCAGCGCCTATTCTTCCCAAAAGCTTGTTGGCATATTTAGCCATCGCGTTAGCATCTCTTTTTGAACAGGTTGCATCTCCCGAAATGCAAAAAACAGTAGGCCTTTCAAGGTCAATATTTTTCAAATCCACATCTATCCAGCCACGGGGATTTTCCTCCGATTTTGCAACTCTTAACCCTGCCAATATTTCCGTAGTCATCTATCAAACCCCTTAAGCTCTTTGCTTGCTTTCCATCGTCAATATTTTTCCGCTTTGTTTTTTGGGGCAATAATCTGAAGCATTTTTCATCAAATCCGAACGTCCATAAACACAGTTAGAAGTTGCAAATAAATACATCTTATTTTCATCTGTCACCTCATCTTGCTCACCAACAATAACAAAATGAGCACTCTCATTTCTGTGCTGAAAAGCATGAATATCAAAGCTATATTCATGATACATAATCATCAAACCCAAATGGTCCAAATTATTTTTCTGTGCGGCATTATCATAATTTTTAACAGACGAAAGTCTATCCCAATGATGGATATCAACTTTATAAGGCTTTCCGTTACATTTCACATAGTCAGGATTAACGCTCTTATTTTCAATCATGCTCTCAGCCCAAAGCCCGATAAAAGCTGGGTTAATGCCATTTTCCTTAAAATCTTCATCAAGTTTCTGAAAAACACTCTCACACTTCTTTATAAAAATTTCCAAATCAACTTTGTTCCCATATTCAAAATCGTCTTTCTCGTTTTTGCTGGCAAAATTATTCAACCAAAATTTTTTCTTCTGAGCATAAGATAATTCTTGCGCGCCACCCACAGATAAAATCATACCGAATTTTTGCGCAAATTCCTCATAGGGAGCATCATGAACATCCATACAAATATCCGAAAACTTCACCGGTTGCTTTGAGTTCTCTTTTGCAAACATACACCAATAATCCCCCGGCACAAACTCATAGGCTGTTTTCGGGTCTATTCCTTTTTGGATACATTTTTCCGCCACCACATTTTTCAGTTTTTGAAAATTTGCGCTGTCTTTGACCGCATACCAAACCGGACAAAGCGGTTGCCCTTTCTCATCCACACCAAAAAAGTCATAATCCTCTATCTTTACGCTGATTTTTGGTAGCCTTTTACGTTCCAAAACTTTCAAAAAAGCCGGAGATAACTGCTTTTTATTGATTTTTCCGTCTGATCCTTTAGGAAAATAAAACTTTCCGGCCGCCATAGCTCTCAACATTTTGGAGGCTTGCGCTTCCGGAAGATTATCTCTGGAAACAATGTCCTTAAAATAAGTTTGGTGCAAATATTCATATTGCTCAGCACGAATTTCGCCGGCTTCAGCTTTTCGCCAAAGTTGCTCCATACATTCCAACCTAACGGCTGAGGGTCTGGACGGCAAAGCTTTAGGGTTTGCGCTTAACAAATTTTGCACGTCTTGCTCGGCAGCCGAACAAACATATCTCCGCTCCAAAGCGCCTTTATATTTTCCGACAATAAGAGCCAAGCGCCTTTCACTGTTACAATTTGAGAGTTTGCTTTGTAGCCTGTCTTTCTCGGACTTTGGCGCAATCTTAACCAACAAAGCCTTAACCGCCGCCGGACTTTTTCGGCAAACAGCCTCCGTATCTTTGAGCAAACTTTCCATAAAGCTGATTTCATCAACCGGCTTTGTCTTTGCCATATTCTGACGACTATATGGCGTTGTAACCACCGGCTGCGAAAAAGTCTGCGGCGTTGGTCTTGCCACTGGTCTTTGTATTCTTGGTCTTTTCTTTTTTTCGGGAGCTACGCCCGCCTGGTTTTCCATTCTGCGCCTTTCAATACTTCTTAAGTTATATATATTGTGTTATTTTGAACCGGATTTGTCAAAATATATTTAACCCCCAAAAAGAAATTCTTTTATTGACAAAATTTCCAAATTATGCTATATGCTTTTGTCTAAACAATAAGAATATGGAAAATTTTATGAATTTTTTTGCTCAACATTTTAATGTGGAGCAAAGCCGCTTGTCTTGGTGTATTATTGAAAAAACACTCTCAAAGAATTACCACCAATATCTTATCGGATTGGCCATTGCCAATTCATCGGTAGTAATCAGCGTTGAAGAAGCTTGTCTGAGACGCATTAAAAGAGGTGTTAAAATGCACCCTGCCTCATTGAAAGGTAAAAGGAAATTTCGCTTAAAATCAAACTCTCCAATTTATAAAGGAAAGTTTATGGAGCTGACCTTTACCGAAAAAAACTTGCGCGACTTATACTGCGACAAATGGTATGACCCGCGCTACGATATCAAAGAAAGCACCGCTAAATAACAGCCGTGCTTTTTTTGTTACCTGCAACCAAGAAACTCCCCGCTCCGAACCCTTGGTTTTTGCCATTATCTAATATACGCGACCTTTACAAATTTCTTCACTTAATCCGGACTTTATACATTCTTGTATTTGCTAATGATTTCATTACAATCTCCATGTGGATATTCTTTGCCTAATAAACGACCTATTTTATTAGCATAATTATCAGCATTACTACTGTAAAGCGTATCAGAGCCTGTTTTTACATCTAGCCACTCTCGCATAAAGAACACAAATTTGTATAGATATTGCTAATACCTTTGTTAATGATAAAATAAATTTTATTTTAATATTCCTTTTTATTTTTCACTTATTAATTCTTTCGTTCATATACATGTTGCATGCAAATATTATAAATGCAGAACAAATAATGAAAGGCACAAATAGTAGCAATACTCCAATTAAAGCATTTACGAAACTATAACTTGTTAACACTATACCTGGCTGCAAAAATAACCATATCATAAATAAAGCAATGTAAAATATATATTCTGAAATAACAAATTTATATTTAAGCGTTATTGAAAGCTTAAACATTCCATACACCTTTAACAAAG
>CALXVR010000039.1 GCA_944392155.1 uncultured Alphaproteobacteria bacterium
TTTTCCCAAATTTACCTTTAGATAATTTCCTCTTCTTCCGCAGGTTTCTCTCTATCTTTTCAGCTCGAATCTTTTGAAGTCTTACGAGGAAACTTTTGCACTTACGTTTTCTTTTCATACAAATCCATTTATTGTTGAAAAGTTTTGCGGGATGAAAAAAAATGCAAATTAAGCAACCAAAGTTTATATACATTGTTGCCTATTTACCTTAAAGCTGCGGAGATACAAAACGAACAAGCCAGAGAAGAAGCAAGAACCGCCTTGTTTTCTATGCTCACTCCCAAAACTCTCGGCATAAAAGATGCTTTTATGCTTTATGAAAGAGCGGGAAAACAGCCTAACTCTCAACCGGAAAAATTGCAAAAAGCCTACCAGCAACACATTTCTGCTTTAACATTGAAGGAAAATAAATTTCTACCGCTCAGAGATGTTGAGGAATCTCGCCAGACAGATAGAGGCATCTATGAGCTGCTGACATCCAAGGCCAAAGAGCATTTGGAAGAAGTCTGCAACAAAGAAAAAATAAAAAATCTTAATACTTATGCCGCGTCAATGCTACGCTCGGGAATATTATCCGAACAAAAGCACTACACCTTGCTTTATACAAGAGATTTAGACGTGCAAGGCAAAAAAAATTTTATCATGCAAATTGAGGAATATCACCATCACAACCGCTTAAAAAAGAAAAGCTATGCGGAACTTTTAAAAGACATAAAACAATACATCATCAGTCAAAATCCGGATATGAAGCAAAATCAAGAGATTAGCAAAGCTTCGCATCTTGATAATACCGGTCGCGATTAAGCTTGTGGATAAGTAGAATCTTTTACGCCTAAACGCTTTGAATTTATAATTTTTTGCTATATTCTGAGCCAAGTAATTTTTATATTTGGGGAAATATAGGGGATTATATTTATGTCAAACCAAAATCCGGAAACCAAAAACGGTTCCTCTTTGCCTGACTTCATGTCCGAAGGCAACAAGCTCAGCTATATTGAAGAAAACGATACCGAGAACTCTTGGCTTAACAACAACCTACATAAACTGATGGTTTGGGTCAGCATTATCTGGTTTGCAGTAGTGCTCATCTATATCACACAATTTTTTGGCTGGTCTAATTTGTTCTTGATGATGCCGGATGAGTTTGGCGGATTTTTAGCCGGCGTAACTTTGCCTTTAGCTATCATTTGGGTTGTTATGGCCTATATTGACCGTGGCTCAAGCTTCAAGCGCGAGGCCAAGTTTTTGCGTGCCTATATGAACCAACTTGTTTACCCCGAGGAAGGCAGTGCCACCACAGCTAAAGCCATGGCTGACGCCATCCGTTCGCAAGTGGTAGAGTTGCAGGAAGTAACCAAGCTTGCCACGGCTCAAACCGAGAAAATCAAGCAAGAACTCGGCGGCAGAGTTGACGATTTTGCTAAACTTGTCGGTGTCTTGGATAATTACTCCTCAAAGACAATGACCGAACTAACAGAAGGTGTCAAAACCTTGGTTAAAAGCTTTGATTATGTTGCCGAACGCGCAGAAAACTCCACATCGGTTTTTAAAGAACAAATCCGCGATTTCAGCAATTCTGCAAGTGTCATCAAAAAAGAAGTCTCCGATCTGCTCAATGAAGTTTCCCCAAGGATTAAAGAGCTAAGAGACAATTCGGAAGCTCTCGGAAACATTACGGAAAACAACAACGCAAAATTGGCAAAGGCCAATGAAATGTTGTTGGAATACGGTCACAAGACAGGCGAAACCATAGCACATGTATCAGAGGTTTTATCCGGACAAAGCGATCGTTTGGAACAAGTATCTTCAAAAGCCGTCAAAAGTTGCGAAGAGGTTTTTGCTCATTTGGATGACGGCATCAGCCGTATTGACGGAACTTTACGCGGTCAAAGCAAATTCATTATAGATCACATAGAATCTCTGAATAAACAAAACGATGCTTTAAGCAAGAGCTTCAGTCAACAAGGTGAATTTATTGCTGCGGAAGTCGACAAGGTTATGGCCCGCGCCAACGTAATTGAGGAGAGTATATCCAATCAAGTTCGTGAGTTGGACGGGGTTTCTGACCACATACTTGAAAACCTCAACAACATCAGCGGCAATATCAGTGAGAAAACATCTAACTTAGAACAAAATACAGGTGTTGCGCTTAATCGCATCAACGAAGTTGTCGGCGCTTTAGATAACGAAGTTGCTAAGCTCGGCGCTTTGACAGATATTACGGTTGAAAAGACCACCAATGTTTCAACCGACATTGAGAACAAGCGCAACCAATTGCAAACAATGGCAGATGAAATTACGGCAAACTTACAAAAACTCAACCAACAACTGGAAAACAATGCGGAAGGCATCAATGTTCAAACTCAAGCTTCTGTAGAACAACTCAATAAAGTTGCTGAATTTATGAATAAACACCGCGATAATTTGGTTGAAGTAACCAATATTGTTGTTTCTCAAAGCAAGGTCAGCGAAACCTCTTTAGCACAACAACAGCGCCATATTGCCGGCTCTGTCAACAAAATTGAAGAGACCAAGGCAGAGCTCAAACGCCAGATTGAAGAACTTACTCGTGCCGCAGCCATTATTGATAGCGAAGCAGGATCAGCCATCGGCCGCTTAAAAACGCAGATGGATCAAGCTCTCAAAGCCTCTGAAGATGTTGTTGTCCGCACCAAAGACATTGGCGCCAACTTACAAGAACAACTGGAAATCTTTGACGATTCTGCGGCTAACACTTTGGCAAAAATCAGCCAATTTGAAGGCATTGTAACAGAGCAACATAACAAGTTAGAGGGCTTGTCCAGCAAGATTACAGACAGAGCCTCAACCGTAGCTAATGTTTTGATAGAGCAGGCCAAAGTTATTGACAAGTCAACCGAAGATGCCACAAAAACCTTCAATAATTTGCTCAACTCGTTTGAGAGCCAGTCAACCATGCTCAATTCCGTTGCTGAAAACACGGTTGGTTATGTATCAGATGTCGTTCGCGCTTTAGATGAAAAAGCCGAAGCCATCAACTTGTTGTTTAAGCATCAAGAAAACGAGTTCTTTGACATCTGTGATCGTATTTCAGAAAACACAAACAATATCGGTAGTTCTCTGAAAAATCAGGTTGCAGTTATCGAACAAAGCGCCGATCGTGTCTTTGCTCGCATGGCTCTGTTGGAAGAAGACGTTAATAAAAGAGCCGAAAACGTTGTCGCAAATTCAACAAAATCAATTGATAGATTGGCTGAAATTGATAAAACGGTCGCAGAACAAAATAACGAAATTAATAAATTCATGCAAGACATGGCCGAAAAACTCAATACGGCGACAACAGAATTTCGGAACAATTTGGATGGCTTTGCCAACATTGTCAAAGATGTTCGTGAAGAATCTAACACGGCAACCCTTACTTTGTTGAACAATTGCGAGAAGCTCAAGCAAGCCAACACAAGCCTGGCAGATGAGACACGCAATATCTCAACCCAAATAGATGGTCAGATTAAGGAAATAGATCAAACGATTGTTAAGACACAAGCTCAGGCCGATACTTTAAGAGAAACCTTTGACCACCAAAAAGAAAGTTTAACGGATATTGTCAATGTTGTTTCCACACAGTCTCGTTTAGGCGAAGCATCTATGGCGCAACAATATAAATATCTGTCAGATACGGCTTCAGATGTTGCTCAGAAGATGAGCGAAATTAACGCCAAATTTAAGGAAAACACGGACAATGTGGTAGAGACAGCCTCCAAAGCATCTTATGAATTTGATGTTTTGGGAGACAGATTGCTCAAAGTCAGCGAAGATATTGCCAAAGCTTCCAAGAACTCCATCAAGAACATTGAGCAGGTTAACTTAAGCCTCAACCAATGTGCTGAAGATTTGGCTTCCTCAGTTGACAATTCCGGCAAAAAACTCGGCGCGACAGTTGCTGATTATGAAAAATACATTGCCGGCTTTAATACGGTCACGGCAGAAGCCAGCAGTGGCGTTGCCGAAATCAGCAATATGATTGCCGACCAATCTGATAAGATGATAAAGATTTCTGAAGACACCAAAGAGCTGGTTGACTGCTTCAATGTTGTTTTGATGGATACCTCAAAGCAACTCTCTAACAGAGCCAATCAGGCCTATGACAAGGTTAAAGGGCTGGGAGAAAACTTAAAAACTTTGAGCTTGCAGGTAGAAGAGGCCGCCAATATGAGCGCCAAGCACTTTGAAAATTCCGGCAATAAGTTGCGTGCATCCATAAGCGAAGCTGCCGCGAATGCAGAAAGAATTTCTAATGAAATCAGAAACTCAGGCGAGGTTTTCCTGAAACAATCTGGCGTCTTAGTTGCTGCTACGGATGACACATTACAAAAAATCAACAATGTAATGGATGTCCTAAACACTTCAACGGAAGAGTTTTCAAGAAGAGGAAACGAGTTAATCAGCAAATCAGGAAGTTTCAATGAGTTATTTAACAAACAACTGAAAGTCTTGATTGAAACCTCAGACAAGGCTGATACAAAACTTGCTAATCTCCAAAAACAATATGAGGGGATTAAAGTTGACACATTCCTGAAAGACGCTTCATTTATTATTGAAAAGTTGGAAACGGCCGCCGTAGATATCAACCGCATATTTAATCCTGACGCTGAAGAAGAGCTTTGGAAGAAATATTATAACGGTGATACGGCAGCCTTCGTTCGCCACTTGTCAAAGAGTATGAGCAAAAGCCAAATACTTTCCATCCGCTCAGAATTTGAAAAGAATTTGGAATTCCGCAACATTGTAACCAAATATCTTTCCGAATTTGAAACTTTGGTAAGCAAAGCGCGCGAAAATGAACGTTCTGGAATTTTGCTATCCATAATATCCGGAGCTGACATTGGTAAATTATATTACATTTTGGCTCGTTCCTTAGATAAATTGAATTAGGATGCATAAATGATTTCAGCGGTTACAAACCATATTACTGATTTTTCTAATCTGACAGCTGAAATATCTCGGTCGGTTGAGCGTATCAAAGAAAAAACAGCTACGCTGAACCTCGAGACAAACTACCAAACGGCAAGCCAAACTCAGACAAATAACTTTTCGCCGAACAGCTATGCCGTATCCTATCTGGAGCCTCAAGCTTTGTATACCGTACAAAAACTTGCTTCAGAGATTGGCAGCGGAGAGCATCTAAATCGAGAGCAAAAACAAAACATCCTCAATGAGGAGCAACGAGCACCAGCTGAACTAGAACAAATTGAAAATCAAAAAAGTTTTTGGGAGGAGCTATCAACTCTGGAAGACAACGCCTTCCGCCTTTATGGTTTTTCAGCATATGGAATGCGCGTTTTTTCTGAGAATAATCTTTTCGGAATGATGCCTGTATCTCAAAGCGTCACAACATTTCGCGCCGCAGATGCATACAATGAAGCGGCAAACCTAAATACGCCGCCTCAAGTTTTAATTGATTTTATACATGAATTTAACCGCAAATTTAATTATACGATATGAGTTTTTTTAACGGATTCGACAGTAATATTTTCTTAGCACCGATGGCTGGCATCACCGACAAACCGATGCGCCGTCTGGTATCATCTTTGGGCGAGGGGACAATGGTTTCCGAAATGGTGGCAATCAATGCCATTTCACGCAAAAACCCCAAGACCTACCGTATTGCAGATGTTCGAGATGAACCTTATAAAGTTGTTGTCCAACTGGTCGGTGGCGATGCTGCCTTATTTGCAGATTCCGTAAAATTAGCGGAAGAACTGGGTGCTTATTCCATTGATATCAATATGGGCTGTCCGGTCAAAAAAATCGTTAACAATCATTCCGGCTCTTGGCTGATGAAAGATATCACCCAAGCTTCAAATATCATAAAAAGTGCCGTCAATGCTACAAAACTTAAGGTTAGTGTCAAATTTCGCAAAGGCTGGGATTGCAATTCCATCAACGCGGTCGACTTTGCCAAGATGTGTGAAGACAGCGGCGCTGCATATATAACCATTCATGGCAGAACCAGAAGTGAGTTTTACTCAGGTCAAGCAGATTGGGATATTATCGCCAAAGTCAAACAAACCGTTAAAATACCGGTCATAGGCAATGGAGATATTTGCAGTCCAGAAGATGCCAAACGAATGTTTGAGCATACAAAAGTTGACGGAGTTATGATAGGTCGTGCGGCTCTGGGCAATCCATGGTTGGTCGGACAAATACACAACTATATCAACAAAGGCTTAAAGCCTCAAAAAATAAGCATACCTGAAATAAAATCCACTTTGTTAACACATATTAAAGAGTTAACTGCCTACTATGGAGAAAGGATGGCATTACCTTTGTCTCGAAAATATGTCTGTTGGTATTGCAAATCCATGCACGATGCCAAAAGGTTTCGTGAAACATATAACAAAATAAACGACTTTTCGGAAGCCATTGATGAAATCAATCGTTATTTTGACGGTTGTGCGGAAAGAGAGCAGGGAGAAGAGCAAATATGAAAATCATTGTGTGCGGAGCAGGTTCTGTCGGACGAAGCATCGTCTCTTACCTTAGCCGAGGCAATAACGACATCATCGTCATAGATAAAGATTCGCACAAACTGGATGAAATATCTAAAGAGTGGGACATTCAACCTGTTCAAGGCTCTGCCTCTCATCCCGACATTTTGGAAAAAGCCGGAGCATCAACGGCTGATATGCTGATTGCCGCTACAGATTGTGATGAAGTCAACCTTACGGCTTGCCAAGTAGCTCACACTCTATTTAATGTTCAAAAGAAAATAGCCCGCGTTGATTCTGCCGCCTTTTTAGCCCCACAATGGAACATGCTTTACAACGAGGAAAATATTCCCGTTGATTTGGTTATCTCTCCTGATTTGGAAATTGGCAAAGCAATATTAGAAATATTAAAAATCCCCGGAATGTCTGAAGTTTTAAGCTTTGCTGATAAAAAAGTTTATCTTCTGGCTTTTCGTTGTCCTCATAATTGTCCCTTGATTCAAACGCCTTTGGTTCATCTGGAACAACTTGCCCCCGAATTGGATATTAATATAATAAGCATAGTGAGAGGCGGCAGAAACTTTATTCCGCAAGGAAAGGACATAATTTTACCCGGAGATGAAATTTATTTCTTGGTTTCAGCAGAAAAACTTCAAGATACAATTCTCAGCTTTGGTATGGAACGCACACCAAACGAGAAAATTATTATTTTCGGAGGAAACCAAATTTCCGGATATCTTGCAACCAAACTTGAAAAAGACGATAACATCCAAAGCGTTAGGATCATTGATGAAGATGAAGAAAGTGCCCAAAATTTGGCTGACAGACTAACCGATACCGTTGTTATTCATGGCGAGATGATGAGTGACGTGATACTCAATGAAGCAGGCATACACTCAGCAGATGCTGCTATTGCCATAACCTCCCATGATAAAGATAACTTACTTGCTTCCCTTTTGGCAAAAAAAAGCGGTGTTGCATCAGCCATCTCTTTGGTTAATTCTCGCTCCTATGATAACCTTATAGACAATGTCTCGGACAATATCTTAATAGACCGCTCTTCAGTAACCATTTCCAGTATGTTGCAAGAATTACGCAAAGCTAAACTTAACAATGCTTATTCTTTAGGACGGGGCTTTGGAGAAATATGGGAAATAAAGGTCGATGCAGACAGTCTTATTGCCGGACGCCCAATTCCGGAAACCGGTCTTCCCAAAACAAGTACGATTGCCGCCATCTTTAGAGACGGGGAACTTCTTTTTCCTTCACCCAAAGATCATATTGAAGCCGGCGATTTACTAATCGTTTTTGTTAACACCAAAGATATCCGCAAAGTGGAACACCTCCTAAATTGATTTATCCCCTAAATGCAATCAATGCTTTACTAATAAAACAAAGAGTTTAGAATAAGAACATAAAAACAAATAAAAAAAGGATACGACTATGTCTCAGAATGTTCAGGAAGACTTCTTAAACGATCTCAAAAAAAACAAAATCTCTGTAACTGTTTTTTTGATTAATGGTGTCAAGCTTCAAGGTATCATCACTTGGTTTGATGACAACTCATTACTTTTAAGAAGAGACGGACATACCCAGCTCATCTATAAGCACGCAATTTCTACCATAATGCCGGGCATGGCTGTTGAAATCACTATTCCTGAAGCTTAGATGGCTTATATTGAAATTAATCAAAATCAACAAACACGCACAGCGGTTGTCTTACCGAATGTGAGCTCAAAGCCGTCTTTTTCCGATGCTGAAAGTAAAATGGCCGAAGCGCTTGGCTTGGCTAAAGCCATAAATCTGGATGTAGCCTATACGGAAATTATTAAGCTGAGAGAAGTAAAACCGGCGGCTTACTTTAGCAAAGGTTTCATTGATAGAGTAAAACCCATATTTGAATCAGAAGGAATCAACCTTTTAGTCGTTGATGCCTCCTTGACTCCGATACAACAAAGAAATCTAGAAAAAGCCTTAAAAATAAAAGTTATTGACCGCACAGCTTTAATTCTGGAAATCTTTGGCGAAAGAGCAAAAACAAAAGAAGGTAAATTGCAGGTTGAACTGGCGCATTTAACCTATCAACGAAGCCGTCTGGTAAGAAGTTGGACACACTTGGAGCGCCAAAGAGGCGGCGCCGGTTTTCTTGGTGGCCCCGGAGAAACCCAAATCGAGCTGGATAGACGTATCATTGACGATAAAATTGTGCGCATAAAAAAAGAACTTGAGAAAGTCAAAAAAACACGAGAGCTACAGCGCTCTGCACGCAAAAAAATCCCTTATCCCGTTGTGGCTCTGGTCGGCTATACCAATGCCGGAAAATCAACTTTGTTCAATTACTTAGCATCTGCCGGCGTCTTTGCCGAAAACTTGCTCTTTGCCACCTTGGATCCCACAATGCGCCGTATTAACCTACCGAGCGGCAAAGAAATAATCTTATCTGACACGGTTGGCTTTATCTCAGATCTTCCTCACGAACTAATCATGTCTTTCCGTGCGACTTTGGAAGAGGTTTTGGAAGCAGATGTCATTATTCACGTCAGAGACATGTCTAACTCTGACAACCTTCTGCAAAAGAAAGATGTTTTGAGCGTTCTGCATAATTTGGGGCTCAAAAACATAGAAAATGATAATAATTACATTGAAGTTTTAAATAAAATAGACTTATTACCGGAAGATGATAAAAAATATCTAAGCGAAACAACTAGTCGCAGCAACAATGCGGTTGCTGTTTCTTCCATAACGGGAGAGGGGACCCCTCTGCTTCTGAATATGATTGACAAGAAACTATCCGCAAACTTCCAAGATATTGAAGTAAAAGTAAACGCAGCAGACGGCAAACTACTTGCATGGCTCTACAAAAACGCAGATGTTCTTTCCACTCAAACTGTCGGTGAGCTTATAATATTAAAGCTGAAAGCCGATACAGCCACAATTTCCAGATTAAAAAACAAAATACAAATTAAAACTTTAGATTAGCTTGGATTTTTTCTCCCAATAACTACATCAAAGCCAAATGGGCTTCAAAAAGGGAGAATTATAATGTTAATGCTGTTTTGCCTAATGTTCTTAACTTCTTGCTCCACAACAAATAGCGCCAATCTTAACCAGCAACTAAGTAAATGGGTTGGGATGAGCCAAGAATCATTATATTATAGTTGGGGAGAACCCAACAATATAGTTAATCCGGCTCCGGATATGATGGTTGTTACTTACGACCAAGTTTACGATGGTCCAATCGGCGGTGAGCCCGAACCTTATTCTGACAATGTTGTCTACAGCGCCATTTCAAATGACAATTACGGACTTCCGCCGCAAAACGATACCTATTATTGCAATATCACTTTCACCATTCAGGACAATCAGGTAACGGACTATAGCTACAATGGAGATGACTGCGTCGCAACATCAGAAAATGATTAATCTACTTTAGCCGGCTCCTTAATACGCCGAACATTAGGCAAATCCAAAAAGACCTTTTGCATTTTTTTCAAATACGCAATATCCGGCATCGGTTTGCAAATTTTTGAAATCAAATATTTGAAAAATATCGGCTTAAGATAAGGACAAAAAGATGTTTTCTTAACGAATTTCCAATATGCGGACAAAGCCCGAGAATAGAGCATTTTCTGAATATCTGCCGGCAAATGCGGATTATCCAAAATCATGTAGCAATAAGCCATAAAGCGATCGTTATCTAACTGAATTTTGTTTCCTGAAAAATTACCCAGTTCTTTAGGAACCAAAACCACATTATCATGAATCTTAACAATACCATGAGCATACATGGCTGCTCGCAAAGGTATGGATTCGTCTTGAATAAATACCCGCTCATCGGCACCTTTGGCTTTTTGCAAAACTTCTGTTTTAATCAGCTGTCCCATACGCGTAAAACGTCCATTCAAAACCGTGCGCAATGCGTCTTTGTCAAAATCATAGGTAAAATTATCAGTCATAAACTCATGTTCAAGCTCCTGCGGTTCCTTACCCGTTTTGGTAAAACAACCATAAACCATATCAGCGGAGAGCTCTTCAGCCAGTTGCTTCATCTTTTGTGTTGAATCTAAGGGAAAGATGTCATCAGAATCAAGCATACGCGTATATTTTCCTTCCGCAGCCATAATACCTTGATTGATACGCACACTGATGCCTCGGTTTTCCGTATTTGCAAAGATTTTAACATTTTTGAGGCCTTTGGTCATGTCGCGAATTATATCAACAGACTTATCCGTAGAAACATCATCAACAAAAATATACTCCGGATTTTCCAACCCGGTTTGGTTAAGCAAAGCATTTATAACCGAGGGAAGGTAATATTCTTTATTATAAACTGTCATCACAAAGCTGACATCAATATCTTTTTTCATTTCATGCCTCAATAAAAAATCATCCAATGCCCTGAGTTTAGACTCAAAAGACAATAAAAACAACAGCCATTTTATGTTTT
The DNA here is from genome assembly GCA_944392155.1 of uncultured Alphaproteobacteria bacterium. GTDB lineage: Bacteria > Pseudomonadota > Alphaproteobacteria > RF32 > CAG-239 > Scatacola_A. The sequence continues at coordinate 10,915 of CALXVR010000039.1, forward strand.
TTCAACTCAGAAAAACGGATTATACGCCCATTGTAAAAGGGCTTGTCTTTGTCTGGGACGACAAGATAAGTCACCGATAAAGCAGTTTTTCTCAACTTGAGCTTTGTGGCGTTTAAAACTTCGCCATCTTTTAATCTGAATAGCATCAACATCTGGAATTCTGCGCCCTAAATAATAGCGACAATACCACTGAAACCACCCGCGAGGGTCTGGCTCTATTATCCAACCGCGCCGCCGCCATTCGCTTAACGAAAGTCTGGATTTGATATGAAAACAATTTTTCGATAAATCAGGAACTTCGGACAAATCTGCGTCACAAAACCACTCCTCGGGAAACTCTTTACGGCAATCATTAAGATATTTTCCCTCAAACACTCCCAGCCTAAGCATCTCTTGCGGAGTTAACTCTGGTTTAAAATCCGGAGAAAAATTCTTTCCCATAGGTTCAGCCAACAAATAGCTATAACCTTTTTGCATTTTGTCTTCAACATTTATCATATTTCCGACAACATAAAATTTTATATCCATAAACAAATCCTCCCCAACAAAGATATAAGCATTTTTCATAGATATCCCCCAGTAAACTGGGGGTTCTATAGAAAAGGCACCTTCAGGTGCCTTTTCCTTACAGCTCCAAACGGA
>CALXVR010000040.1 GCA_944392155.1 uncultured Alphaproteobacteria bacterium
AAAAAAATTGTCCGTATAAGGCACAACCGAGCCCAAGTATTTTTGTACCAAGTCCGGATGTTCCTTAATCGCCTCAGATATAGAACAAAAAATAATGCCCATTTCCGCCAGCTTAGCGCGATAAGTGGTGGCTACGGAGACGCTGTCAAACACGGCATCTACGGCAACGACGCCGGCCAAAGCCTCTTGCTCTTTGAGCGGAATGCCTAATTTTTCATAGGTCTTCAGCAATTCCTTATCCACTTCGTCCAAGCTTTTAGGTGCGACTTTTTGCTTGGGCGCAGAGTAGTAATATAAATCCTGATAGTCTATCTTATCATATTTGAGCTTTGCCCAAGTCGGTTCGGTCATTGTCTGCCAGAACTCAAAAGCTTTTAACCGCCATTCAAGCAACCATTCGGGCTCGCCTTTTTTGGCAGAAATCAGGCGGATAATGTCCTCATTCAGCCCCTTGGGTGCGGTGTCTGCCGCTATGTCGGTTACAAAGCCGTACTTATACTTATCGCCGCTTTCATCCGCGATTTCCGGTTTTTCTTTTGCCATACTTAAAATTCTCCATAATCTGTTCCTAAAATTAAGGTTTTTTAAGTCAAATTGCAACCTCTATTTAATGAATCTTTACCTTTTATGTATATTATATGACTCTGGTTTTGTTTGATTGAGGTCTTGTCATGATTTATTTGTCGGTCTTATGCGCGGTTTTGGCTCTGTATATTGTTTATTTGCAAATCGCTTGGCACAAAACCAAACGAAACCTCAAAGAACTGATTGTTGAAAACGACAAACATACCACAACCCGCAACGAAGCCGACGGCGGCGATATGTATTTTAAGACCGACCTTGATTTTATCATAACCTATGCTAACGAAGCTGTTCTTCAAAAAACAGGGTTTAAGGTCGAAGAACTTATCGGCAAGCCCTTGCCTGGGACTTTGGTTGAAAATAACGAAAGCCGCATTGCCAAGCTTAAAGAGAATCTGAACCAACTCATCAAAAATCAAGCAACGCTTAATGTGGAAAACCTGATGTGCAAAAAAGACGGCAGCCTCTTTAATGTACGATGCCGCAAGCGCCCTATCTTGAACGAAGTGCTTAAATGTGTGGGAATCAGCTACCTGTGCGAGGATATTACCGAAACAAAAATCTGGAAGCAAAAGCTCAACACCTATGCCAGCCACGATTTTTTGATTGCGGATATCTTGAACGAAGAAGCCTTAACCAAACGCTTGGAACATGATTTTAATCGCGCTAAACGCTATAACCAACCTTTCTCTCTGCTGGTGATTGAGCTTAAAGATATTTATGATTTTGCCAACAAAGGTATCAGCTTTGAAACAGGCGATACGATTTTGAAAAATGCCGCTGAATATTGTGTTAAAACCTTTAAAAATGAAGATACTTATGTCGGGCGTTTTGACAAGACCAAAATCGGCGTTGTCTTTAGCCGCGGCGAGCGCGCTGAAGCCGCACAAGCTGCCGAAAAACTTTACAAAGCCGTCATTGAGCAAATCCGCAAGCTTAATATTGACCAATATAATGCCGAGATGATAGCCGTCTCGTACACCGACCGCAAAAACTTTAACGACACGGCGGATAATATGCTCGGACGGGTTCGCCGCCATATCGGCAATGCTTTACGCAGTCACAAATACGGAATAAAATCTTCCGACAACAAAGACTAGAAAAACTCATTCACAAAAAATTAAATTATTGCAATTAAACTAAACTTTGAAGAATCGATTTTTCAGGGTTGTTTATGGCCAAAAAAGTTTGGATAATATTGTTGCCTTTAATGTTGCTGGTTTCAGGATGTACTTTCCACCAGGGCGGAATTCGGCTACTTAATTTCAGCGAATTATTCAACTCTCATCCCGACTATGTTACGGTCAGCAAAGGCGATACGCTTTACAGCATCTCACGCCGCTATAACGTGCCTATCCGTGATCTTATTGAAGCTAACGGTCTAACCCCGCCTTACACGCTTACCATCGGGCGCGTGCTTAGAATGCCGGGGGCCAGATATCATACCGTCGCTAAAGGCGACACGCTTTACAGTATCTCTAAAAAATATGACGTTGACTTGCGCTCGCTCAGCCGAATCAATAAGCTTGACGAGCCCTATACTCTCTCCATCGGTCAAAAATTGGTCTTGCCGGGCAATCTGAGCAACGCGGAAACAGCCTCATATCAAGCAGCTGCAAAGAAAACGACCCCAAGCCGCTGGAGCTGGAAGAAGAGTTCAAGTTCATCCGCAAAAACTTCCACCTCTAAAAAGACCACCACAACCAAAAAAACAACACCGGTTTCAAAATACCGCAAAACAAAGTTTTTATGGCCGATTAAAGGTACGGTTATTTCAAACTTCGGCACCATCGGCAAAGGACGCACCAATGACGGCATAAACATCAAAGCACCCCTCGGCACAAATGTTAAGGCCGCCGACAAAGGCGTGGTTGCTTATGCCGGAAACGAGCTCAAAGGTTTCGGCAACTTGATTTTGATTAAGCATGATGATGGGTGGATTACGGCCTATGCGCATAATGACAGGCTTTTTGTGAAAAAAGGTCAACGTGTGGCGCGCGGCGAAAAAATAGCAACCGTAGGCTCCACCGGCGGCGTAAATACACCTCAGTTGCATTTTGAGGTTCGCTCCGGCAAAAAAGCCATGAACCCGCGCTCTTATCTGCCATAATAAAGCAAAGCTTGCATTTTTTCTTTTAAATACTTAAATTATGAAAAAATTTGTGAAATAAATGACTTTAGACTCTTGTTTAAGGCGGAGTTTGGTGTATAGTCAGGGAAGTTTATTAATAAGTAGGAGAAAAAAATGTTTATCAGTGAGGCTTTTGCCCAGGCCGGCGATGCGGCCGCAGCTCAGGGCTCTGTTTACGGAACTTTGATTCAGCTGGGTCTTATTTTTGTGATTTTCTATGTGTTGCTTATTCGTCCGCAACAAAAGAAAATCAGACAACATGAGGCTATGCTCATGGCTATCAAAAAAGGCGACAAAGTCATCACCGGCGGCGGTATCTACGGCAAAGTCGTTAAGGCTGAAGACAACGGTATGGATTTGGTCGTTGAAATTGCCGATGGTTTGAATGTTACCGTTAACCGCGCCACAATCCGCGATGTTATAAACGATGCCGCTCCCAAACCGGCAAACTCCAACACAAAAGAAAAGCACAAGAAATAATTTAAGAGGCTTTAGATGTATAAATTATCACGAACCAGAATATTCCTGATTCTTGCTATTTGCGCCATCGGCATTTTCTTTGCCGTGCCAAACATGATGAAGGACACTTCCTCTCTGCCCAAATGGTGGCAGCCGGTTAACCTCGGTCTTGACTTGCAAGGCGGTTCCAACCTCTTGTTGCAGGTTAAGATGGATGACGTTATTAAAGAAAGAATGTCTACGGTTGAAGATTCCGTCAGACAGATTTTGCGCGAGAACAAAATTCGTTACCAGAACTTAAATGCAGGCAGCGAATCGGTCAAAGTTAAAATTGACAATATGAACTCTCGCAGCAAAGCTCGCAGCTTGTTTACAAAAATTGACAACGGCATTGTTGTTGAAGATGGCGAAAACGGCGAGTTAATCATTAAATATACGGAGCAAGCTCTGAATGAGCTTCGTCTTAAAGTGGTTGACCAATCTATTGAGATTGTTCGTCGTCGTATTGACGAGCTCGGCACCAAAGAGCCTGTTATTCAGCGCCAAGGCAGCGACCGTATCGTGGTTCAGTTGCCCGGTTTGCAAAACCCCGAATATGTTAAGACTTTGCTCGGCAAAACAGCAAAATTGTCTTTCCATATGGTTGACAGCCGCTCAACCGCAGCAGACGCGCGCAGAGGTGTTTTGGGCAGCTCATCTCGCTTGATTAAAGGCGAAGCCGGTGAAACTTATGTTATCAGCCGCAAGCCGGTTGTCGGCGGTGAAAATCTGGTTGATGCTCAGGCCGTTTTCCAAGAAGGACAGCCCGTGGTCAGCTTCAAGTTTAACACCATCGGCGGTAAAAAATTCGGCGAAGCCACCAAAAACAACATCGGCGAAAGATTAGCCATTGTTTTGGATAATGAAGTTATTTCAGCTCCGGTTGTACAAAGTGCCATTACGGGCGGCAGCGGTATCATTTCCGGTAACTTTACTTTGGAATCCGCCAACGATTTGGCTTTGCTTTTGCGTTCCGGCGCTCTGCCTGCTCCTTTGGAGGTTTTGGAAGAAAGAACAGTCGGCGCAGGCTTGGGCTCTGATTCCATCCGTGAAGGCGTTACGGCTTCCATTATCGGTCTGATTGCCGTTATTGCCTTTATGGTTTTGGCTTATGGCTTGTTTGGTATCTTCACAACCGTTACGGTTTTGATGAACCTGTTTTTGATGCTCGGCGCTTTGAGCTTCATGGGCGCGACCTTAACTCTTCCGGGTATTGCGGGTATTATCTTGACAATCGGTATGGCGGTTGATGCAAACGTACTTATCTTTGAGCGTATGCGCGAAGAGGTTAAGAACGGACGCTCTACCAAAGATGCCGCAGAGGCCGGTTTTGAAGAAGCTTGGGGAACAATTGTGGACTCCAACCTGACAACCTTGGTTGCCGCATTTGTTCTGTTTTACTTCGGAACAGGTCCGGTCAGAGGTTTTGCCGTAACCTTGGCTATCGGTATTGCAACATCTATGTTCACATCCGTTACGGTTACAAGATTAATCATTACCAGCTGGCTTACCAGATATAAACCGAAGAAGTTACCAATCTAGTACAAGGACAAAAAGATATGATGAAGATTTTTAGTTGGGTAACCAAAGATACATCCATTGATTTTATGGGTGTGCGCAAGCTGTCTTACGTTCTCTCTATCGGCTTGTTCTTGTTATCTATTGCATGCATTGCCATCAAGGGTTTTAATTATGGCATTGACTTTTCCGGCGGTATTTTGATTGAGCTCAAAGCTGATGAAAAAATTAATGTTGAGGCGATGCGTGAGCAATTGAGCCATGTTGACCTTGATGACGTTAATATCCAAACGATTGGTGAAATCGGCGATGAGGTTATGATTAGAGCTCAGGCCAAAGGCTTGGATGAAAAAGAGCAGATGGCCGCCGTTAATGAGATTAAAAGCACGCTCGGTTCAGATTATGAATATCGCCGTGTAGAATTGGTTGGTCCGCAAGTCGGCGATGAGCTCAAGAAGGACGGTATCATTGCCTCTATCATCGCCATTTTGGCCATCACGGCTTATATTTGGGTACGTTTTGAGTGGCAGTTTGCCCTCGGGGCTTGCTTGGGCTTGGTTCATGACGTGGTTATTACGGTTGGTTTGTTGTCCTTGTTTGATATGGACTTCAGCTTAACAACCGTTGCGGCGATTTTGACACTGGCCGGTTATTCGGTCAATGATACGGTGGTTACTTATGACCGCATCAGAGAAAATCTGCGCAAGTATAAGAAAATGCCGCAATATGACCTATTGAACAAAAGTGTTAATGACATTTTCTCAAGAACTATCTTGACCGGTTTGACGACTTTGCTTGCCTCCATTTCTTTGTTGATTTGGGGCGGCGATGTTTTGAGAAGTTTCTCTTTCACTCTGGTTTGGGGTATTCTTATCGGTACATATTCTTCAATTTATGTATCGGCAGTTATCCTCAACTTCTTTGATTTGAGAAAACAACCGGATGAAAGTGTTATTAATCCGTTTGGCAATATCTAACCTTATGATTGCTTTTCAATCCCCCTCCGAAAGAGGGGGATTTTTTTTGTTAACAGATTTTTAACCGCTTTGTGCCAAGCTTTTTATGTGTAAACATTTTGTTTGCCGACCTCTTGCAAATTAAAAAAAGATGTGTTACACAGTTGTTACGGAATAAGGAAATGGATGTTATGTCATGATTATTGATAGTAACAATAAAAGCCAGAGAAGTATTTTAACCAATAAATGCTTTTACCAGACGACTGCGCGGATTATGCGCGACTTTGAGGAAAAAGGCTATGCCAATGCGGCTGATGAAACCGCGAAAGTTATTGCGGCCTACCATGACCTTGTGAAGAAAAAAACCAAAAATAATTTCAATGCCGACTATAATGCCGCCTTCCAGCGGATTGATAATGCTATCCAAACATTAGCCAACAAGGTTTTTTATGACTGCGATAAAAAAGCGCAGGATTATGCCTACCATTCTTTTGAGGAATTTGACCACATCAACGCCATAGTCGGTCGTCAGCATATTAAAAAAGGCTCTCTCTAACAAGCCGCAAGCTTTTGCCAGTTTGACAAGGGGACGTCCTTGAGCGCTCACTGACTGCGGTAACAATCATTGTTGAACCGCGTTGCTTCCTATGTGCATATCTATCTTGAGGGGCTTGAAATTAAGCCTTGTGTTTAAAAGAAAACACCTGATATTCTATCAGGCGTTTTCTTATTAGGGCAGATATCACTCATATTCTATATTTTTAATATAACACAAATTTTGCCCAAAAATTATAAAACTTTTGTTACATTTATCGTCATAATTGTCATTTTGAAGTTGCCAAATATATCTGTTCGGCTATGCTGTGCTTATTCTGTTTTCTTAAAATAAAGGAGATGCTTATGCCTTTTATTACCATTGATACTAACGCTAAAAAGCAAGTTGAAGATTTGGATTTGGTGGAATTGACCGATTTAGTCTCTATTGAGCTCGGCAAACCTAAAGATTATATCGTTGCTAAGATAAATTCTAATGTTAATCTTTGTTGTGGCGGAACACCCAGCATCTGTGGCGCGTTGATTGAGATGAAATCTATTGGCTTTGGCGGCAAGATTTCTCGTCTGGCTCAAGTCTTGACTGATTTTTGCGTGGCAAAATTTAGTTGTGAGGCTTCTGCCGTTAATATCCATTTTGTTGATATGCCGGCGGCTAATGTGGCTAAGGGCGGACGTACTTTTGGTTAAGATTGTGCGTTTTTGAGATATCTGCATTGCCAAAAACGCTTTTTTGCGTTACAGATGTCTTATTCTTATTTTAATATTCAAAAGGACTTTTTATGAAAAAAATTTCGTTAATCGGATGCGGTCGCTGGGGAACTTTCTTGGGCTGGTATGCCGGAAATTATTGCAATTTTGAGCAGGTTGATATGTATGATATTCCGACCTCCCCGAATTTTATTGAACTTCGCGACACTCGCAAAAATCCCTACTTGAGTTTGTCTGACAATATGGTTTTACACGACAACATCGAAGCCGTGCTTGGTAATGATATCATCATTGTTTCTATCGGTTGCCAACATTTCCGCTCTTTATGCAAGCAGCTAAATGGCTATGATGTTGCCGGCAAAACTTTCTTATTGGCCATGAAAGGGCTTGAAACACCCAGCGCAAAAATTATGCATGACATTATGAAAGAAGAAGTCACGCAAGATATTCATATTGCGGTTCTGGCCGGTCCGGGTCATGTACAGGATTATATGCAGAAGGTTCCGTCTTGCGCCGTGATAGACTCTTATGATGAGGCAACCAAAGATATGCTGATTAAAAATCTGCAAAGCGAACTTATCCGCTTTTATTATGGTTCTGACCTTATCGGAAACCAAATCGGCGCCGCTCTCAAGAATGTTATTGGTTTGGCGGCAGGAATCTTGGATGGTTTGGAATGGTATGGTCTAAAAGGTGCTTTGATGGCCAGAGCTCCGATTGAGGTTGGTCGTTTTATAGGACATTTTGGCGGCAACCCGCATACAGCTTATGGTTTGGCTCATTTGGGCGATTATGAGGCAACACTCTTCTCAAAACACAGCCACAACCGCAGCTTCGGCGAAAGCTTTGCCAGAGGCGAAAATTTCGGAAAACTCGCCGAAGGTGTGCCTACACTTGAAGCTGTTAAGCTGATTGCCGACAAGGAAGGTATTGATATGCCCATCTGTCAGGCTCTGTACAAGGTTATTTATGAAAAGGCCGATATTAAAAAAACTATTCGAGAGATTTTTAATAGAGATCTTAAACAAGAGTTCGAGCATATTTGCTAAAATGAAAGCTCCGCTAAAAACGGAGCTTTTTCTTCTCTCTTGCTTGTAGACAAAATTGTTGACAAAATATGTTTGTTATTATAGTATTAGAGGAGATTTAGGAGATTGGTGATGAGCGATAAACTTGATAAATTTTTAGAAGATTTGCAAGAGTTTGACGAGAAGTATGGCAAATACGGCTTGTCAACTTGTTATCCCAGCAGAGGAAAAGCCAAAGAAGAAACAGCTAAACGATTTGCTATCGCGCAAAAAAAGCATTCCTCCTCAAAGTCAGTTAAAGATTTTCTGAAAAAAAATTGGAAAAATATGGCTATCAATACGGCTGTCGGCACAGCAACAGCCGTCGGTGGTCTGGCCATGATGAATGCAGCTCCCGTTGCCGGTGTGGCGGTTATGGTTTTGGGTCCTAATGAAGCGATAAGAATGCGCAATAACTTTGTCAGCGCACTTAAAAAGGTCAAAAAAGAATCTCCTGAAATGAGTAAGCTGAAACGCTTTAGCAAGGCTATGTCTATAGGCTTTAGAAATTATGCCAAGGAAACCACCAAGTTTCATAAGAATTTGATAAAAGGTTTTGTTAAGGAGAACTTTACGGTTAAGGGGGTAACGCAAAAAGCAACACTCTCTTCGCAAATGGCTGAAATAATTAGAAATTCTCGGAGCCGTGGTTAAGCCTCGGCTTCTTTTTTCTCTAACACATTAATCCCCGGAAATAACATATTCGCCAGTTGCTGGTAATGTTTGTTGATTTTACTGACATAAAAATTATGCGTTCCGTTTTGGCTTAGCCGACAGTTTATCTCCGTGTGGCGGCGCAGGTAATCCGCAAGTTTCGCACCCATCAGCTCATCTTGAGAAACGACACGCACGAACGGCAAGCTTTTACGGAAATATTCCTTGACCAAAGGATAATGCGTGCAACCCAAAATCAGGCTGTCTATGTTGGAAAAAGCAGCGGCATATTCCTTGGACAAAGCTTCCGCCAAAACAAAATCATTATTCTCAATCGCCGGAACAAGCTTTGGCGCGGCGATTTCTTCAACCTCAAGCTCCGGGCGAATCTTGTGAAGTTCGGTTTGGTAAATATGTGAGCGCACCGTTGCATTGGTGGCAACGACACCGACTTTTGCCGTATGCGCTTCCAGCGCCTCCTCCACGGTGGGAATAACCACGCCCAAAACTTTTACATCAGGCGCATATTCCGGAATAAAACGCTGTTGGATATAGCGCAAAGCTATGGATGTCGCCGTATTGCAGGCAATAATGATTATGGCGCAATCCTGAGATATTAAAAATTTTACGGCTTCCAAGGTATAGTTCAGAATACGCCCCGAAGTTTTTTCGCCATAAGGCAGGTGTTTGGTGTCACCGTAATATACATAATCATATTCAGGCAAAGCTTTGATAAAAGCTCTGGTTATAACCAAACCGCCTAAGCCGGAATCGAAAACACCTATTTTCATTGTTTTTTCCTCATATAATAATGCCTGACCTCTTCCGGTAATCTCTCAATGGCATAGCGCAAGGTTGTTCGAGGCAAAGACGCGGCATAGGAATCTAAAAAGGCTAGCAGCTCTTTCTCATTGCGTTTTCCCATTTCGCGCAACATCCAACCGACTGATTTATGGATTAGGTCATGTTTATGACCTAAAAATTTAACAGCCAAATTTTTTATATCCGCAAAATTATCCTGCTTTATGAGGCACCAACAGGAAACAACGGCAATTCGCTGAGCCCAAAGATTGTCTTCATCTGCCAAAGCATAGAGTATGCCGTTATCTTGGGTCTGAGCAACATAATCGCCAAGGATTTTGTGGGCAGAAATATCAACTAAATCCCAGTTATTGATTAAGTGCCGATTATTGAGATAAAAATCTGTGATTTGCTTTTTTTCTGCTTGTTCTTTGGCAAGATGTTCATATTGCCAAACCAAGCAACAAACCGCAAAACTTCTCGCCTCATGGCATGGTTGGTGCAAAAGTTTTTCTATCTCATCAAAATCAAGTTTAGAAGCATATTGATGTGCTAATTTTTTTATCTCAGGTAATTTTATTCCCCAAAAAACATCGCCTTCGGCATATTCTCCTTTGCCGGTTTTGAAAAAACTTTGCAATCTTTCAGCTTGCTTCTTATCTGCCTTTTGGGTCAGTATGCGCATTATGTCTGCGGCTTTAGTCATTATTTGCGCCTTTCAAAAAAGGGCTCAAGCAAAGAATCCGGAATAGACAAGTTCCCCTTGCCTTTCCCGAGCTCAATATCCGGATGAATTGAGCCATGATAATCAGACCCTCCGGTAGAGAACAAGCCCAAATATTTTGCCATTTGCAAATATTTTTGCGTATCCGCCGCGGTTTGGTCAGAATGGTAACATTCCATCGCCTGCAGACCGTAATTCTTCATTTTTTTCAAAAGTTCAAACAAATCATCATCGCTTAAGCGTGTGTGTATGGGGTGGGCTAAGGATGGGATTGCATTGTGCTCCACAATAAATTCTATGGTTTCTCTTAAAGGTGGGTTCTTTTTTTGAACATAAGCCGGCGCGCCACGTCTTAAATATTTATCAAAAGCCTCCTGAATGGATGAAACATAACCTTTTTTTAGCATTAAGGCCGCGATATGCGGACGGCCGACAACCGTGCGCTTTGAGCCATCGTCTTTTAGATAAAGTTCTTCCGTTGTTATCTCAAGCCCTAATTTATTAAGCAAAGAAACCCTCTCTTTTAAGACCTCATCCCTAAAGTTTAAGAGCTTCTTTTGGCGTTGATGAAAAGGCTCGGTGTCTTTAATGTCTAAAGCCAAAATCTCAATACTGGCTCCGGGATGTTCTACTGCCAATTCTGTTCCCGAAATTGCCAATAAATCAGGATAGTTTGCCGCTGCCGTTTGAAACTCCGCCAAACCATCAATAACATCATGGTCGGTTAGGGCTATGGCCTTTAAACCTATTTTGTGAGCTTTTTCTATTATCTTTGTTGGCGAATCCGTGCCGTCAGATGCCGTGGAATGGCAGTGCAAATCTATCATCTATCCGTCTCTTTCTCTTATATTGAGAGCAGATTAGCATATCTCTTAAAACTTGCCAACAGAGCAGATGAAAAATCCGCATAAATTTTTTGAAACAGACAATATCTTTTACATACGAAAAAAAAGCGTCCGCCTTAGCGAACGCTCTTCTAATTGGTGGGTGTGACAAGGATCGAACTTTCTCTTACTTCGTAG
>CALXVR010000041.1 GCA_944392155.1 uncultured Alphaproteobacteria bacterium
TATTAGAATAAACTAATTTGGCGAAAGAGTCAACTATTAATGAACCTACATTTATTTTTGTCTACCATTAATGAGGGCGCAAATTTTTTCCGCTAATTTCCGCCCTCTTCATTCTGAGGAGCGAAACGACGAAGAATCCATCAAGCCACAGAACACATAAGTAAGATATGTACGTCGGAAGCATCGCGGTTCAACAAAGGTTAGTAAAGCAGTCAGTGAGGCGGTCAAGCTGGCAACAGCTTGCCCGCATAACAAAAAAACCTTGTTAATCATAACAAGGTTTTTCTAAAGAATTGGAGCGGGCCGGAGGCAAGAAAACAATCTTGCGAATTGTTTTCTGCCGACGGAGACGGAAATATTATGTCGGCGCACAAGCGACAGCGCCGTAAGCAGGCATTAAATTCCCGGTGCCCGAAGCGTAGTTGTTGAGCCAACGGCGAAACCTACGGAGCAAGAATGGGATGAAATTCCATTGCCCGCATAACAAAAAACCTTGCTAATCATAACAAGGTTTTTCTAAAGAATTGGAGCGGGCAATGGGATTCGGACCCACGACATCAACCTTGGCAAGGTTGCGCTCTACCCCTGAGCTATACCCGCATCGTGCAGAACGAGTAATTAAATATCATATCTTAAAAAAAATGCAAGCCCTAATTTCAATTTTTTTTATTTTTTTTGCAACGCTACGTATTTATGCTCAAAATCAAGCCATATTTCTGAGCCTGAAACGCCAAAAAAGCCAATCCGACCAAGCGCCAGAGCCAAATCGCAGCTCTATTACCCCTTAATGGCATTCCGTTTGCACTATGACTCACCAACAAGAACTCTGCCAAGGCCCAAAATGCCACAAACAACAAAGGCAGATAAAACATATAAAAAGAGATTAGAGACAAAAAAAGCTGAATAAAACCGCGTTTATAATGCCCGATATAAAAATTATGTAACCCGAGCGTTCCTGTAAAATAAGCTAACGCCATATAAATAAAGGCATTTTTACTATGAACAGCCTCTTTTCTATCACGCAGAATCTTTCGCGCCGCCAGATTCTTATATTGTTCAAACTGCTCTTCACTCAAGACACCGCGTGCTTTCAAGGCTTTTAGTTCATCCAGATTCTCAAAGTCCATATTTTTCACCTCTCTTTAAAAGATTTTACAAAGTAGAAATTAATATTCCACAAAAAAAAGAGCCTCCGAAGAGACTCTTTTTTATCATAAGCTTTTATATGGTTAGAAACCCATACCGCCGGGCATTCCTGCCGGAGCACCCTCGCCGCAATGACATTCTTTTTGCGGAATTTCCGTAACCATAGCTTCGGTTGTAATCAACAAGCCGCCAACGGAAGCTGCATCTTGCAAAGCCGTACGAACAACCTTGGTCGGGTCAATAATACCGGCTTTAACCATATCGGTATATTCACCTGTTTGAGCATTATAACCAAAGTTGGTATCAGTGCTTTCCAAAAGCTTTCCGGCAACAACCGCACCATCAATACCGGCATTTTCGGCAATCTGACGAATAGGAGCCTGAGTTGCCTTACGAATAATCTCAATACCGACTTTCTGGTCTTGGTTTGCAGGATTCAAAGCATCCAAAGCTTTTCCGGCATAGAGCAAAGCAACACCGCCGCCGGCAACAACACCTTCCTTAACGGCTGCACGAGTTGCATGCAAAGCATCATCAATACGGTCTTTCTTTTCTTTAACTTCAACTTCTGAAGCACCACCGACTTTAATAACCGCTACGCCACCGGAAATCTTAGCTAATCTTTCCTGAAGTTTTTCACGGTCATAATCAGATGTTGTTTCATCAATTTCCTTACGAATCTGAGCAGCACGAGCAGCAATCAAATCCTTCTCGCCGGCACCGTCAATGATTGTGGTGTCTTCTTTGGTAATTTCAACACGTTTAGCAGTGCCGAGCATATCCAAAGTAACATTTTCAATCTTCATACCCAGTTCATCGGAAATAACCTGTCCGCCGGTCAGGATAGCAATATCCTGCAACATGGCTTTACGACGATCACCGAAGCCAGGAGCCTTAACGGCGCAAACCTTCAAGCCGCCGCGAATACGGTTAACAACCAAGGTAGCCAAAGCCTCGCCTTCAATATCTTCAGCCACGATGAGCAAAGCTCTGCCGGACTGAACAATTGCTTCCAAAACCGGAATCAACGGTTGCAAGTTAGAAATCTTTTGGTCATAAAGCAAGATAAACGGATTCTCAAATTCCACATTCATCTTTTCCGGATTGGTAATGAAATAAGGAGAAAGATAGCCGCGGTCAAACTGCATACCTTCAACAACTTCCAATTCTGTTTCCAAACCTTTGGCGTCTTCAACCGTAATCACGCCTTCGTTGCCGACCTTTTCCATCGCGCGAGCCAAATACTCACCGATTGTGCGATCGCCATTGGCAGAGATTGTGCCGACCTGAGCAATTTCTTCAGATGTCTTAATATCTTTAGAACGAGATTTAACATCGGCAACAACAGCTTCAACAGCCATATCAATACCGCGTTTCAAATCCATCGGGTTCATACCGGCGGCAACAGCTTTTGTACCTTCTTTAATAATAGCTTCAGCCAAAACGGTTGCTGTAGTTGTACCATCACCGGCTTTGTCAGCTGTTTTCTGAGCAACTTCCTTAATCAGCTGAGCACCCATATTTTCAAACTTGTCAGCCAGCTCAACTTCTTTGGCAACGGAAACACCGTCTTTAGTGATTTTCGGTGCGCCATAGGACTTATCCAAAACCACGTTGCGACCTTTCGGGCCCAAAGTAACTTTTACGGTTTTGGCCAAAATCTCAACGCCTTTGAGCATTTTTGCGCGAGCATCTGTTCCAAACTTAATATCTTTAGCAGCCATTGCTTATATCCTCTTCTTAAACAATTATTCTTCAACAACAGCCAGAATATCTGACTCTTTCATAATCACGCGGTCTTCACCATTGAGCTTAACCTCGGTGCCGCCCCATTTGGCAAACAAAACCTTGTCACCAACCTTAACACACATCGGAATAATTTTTCCGTCTTCGGTGCGGGCGCCGTCGCCAACGGCCTCAACAATACCTTCGCTCGGTTTTTCTTTTGCCGTATCCGGAATAATAATACCGCCGGCGGTCTTTGTCAGTTCATCCAATCTTTTGACCACAACCCTATCGTGTAAAGGTTTGATTTTCATAGTTTTTATGCTCCTTAAGATAGTTATTTTCAAATTTCTATTATGTTAGTTAGTGTTTGGCGCGCCCGTTGTCAAGCATTGATAAAAAAATTTTGGCTGAATCTGCATTTTGTTTTTGACAAAAAAAGCCAAATATTTTATATAATAGAGAAATTTTAATATATTAAGACTATTATTCATTAAAATATTACAATTATGAAAGCACATGATTTACAAAACCGATTGCTGAAAGTCATCGGCCCTATTGATTCTGAACAACCGCCTTTAGCGCAGTTAGACAAAATCAAAAAGGAAGAAAGCGATGAAATTCTTAAACACTATTTTTCACTCCTTTATAAGGAAGCTGAAATAATGTGTCCAGATATTGATAAACTTAATGAGTTAGCCGAAGCCGAACATGACGTGCTCTGCCGACTTATTCAAATTTATCTCAACGACGAGACCAAACCCGTTTTCAAACGATACTTGACCGTCGTATGTCTGTTTCCGAACTATGTAATGGATATGAAGCTGTTGCTGAGTATCCTGAATTATTACAACATATTTAACAAAAAATTATAAGCCTTATGGAAGGAAGAATTAATCTCCGCAAGCGGATTTTTCAGAATCTCGGTGATTTACATTACACAGCCGAAGTAGAAAAGATTTTCTGTGAAGAACAGGAAAAACACCGTCGTACTTACAAAAAGTTTTGGGCAAAGCTAAATAAGGACAACGCCCTAATTAAGGACTTGCTGTTCAAGTGCCATTTGCACTCAAAGCTGGCATCGGGAACTTACAAAAGCCTCATTTACGCTTTTGCTAAGTCCACAAACAAGGTAACCGAAGTCAAAGAGCTTAAGGAATATTCCAGCGCTTTGATGGGCAAATATGAATGCGGCTATGACTGCTTTGACAATATTATCAAGCAGAAAGAGCAAGCGCTCATCAACCATATTCTGGACGACATTATTCTGCCGGACATCCAGAACAACAAGCGCGTACAGGTCTTCATGCGGCGAAGTATGACTTTGCTCATTCTCGCCTCCAAAATGAAGTATGACCCACGTACTGAAGCTGCTATAGACATGCTTCTGGATGAATATCAAGAGGGGCGCGCTGTAATGTAAGCTGTAATGTAAAAAAACAACAAAAAGAGAAACACCTCCCCGCTTTTAAGCCGGAGGTGTTTTTTTTATTTTTTACTCCGCAGTTTCTGTATTAGTTACCAATTATATAATTACACAAAAGTTTGGAGAGTGAGGTAAATAATAAGAAATAAAGGCGAAAGTACCGCAGCGTACAAAGAAGTACGTGAGGAAACTTTCGTCCTGCAGTTTCTGTATTAGTTAGCCACTATACAAACTTTTAAAGGCGGGATTTAAGATTAAACGCCCTCTTCACCACCTCAGCAACAACACTCATAAGGAATGAAACCGCTATGAGGAAAAAGATGAAGACATAGGACACAAAGAATACCCAAGCATGAGGAAAGACTGCCATAACAGGACGTGCAATATTTGAAGCCCAACCATCAAGCGTAACCACTTGCAAAAGGGCAAACAGAGCTGAACCAAGGTCGGCAAACTCAATAAAGACATCTCCGAACAAGCAAACAGAGATAATGGCAAAGACATACATAAAGACGAAGGAAACCAAGAGCATTGCCAAAAAGTTCGGCAACAACGCAATAAAGGTATTAATCATCTGTTTAAGACGCGTAAATTTATTAACATATTTCAGCAGTCTGAACAACCGGAAGGTTCTCAAAACAATGAAGTAGCTCGCCGACGGAACGGAAGAAACCGCAACGACTACAAAGTCAAAAACATTCCAGCCTGATTTGAAAAACTTTTTACCGAAAGCAAAAATCTTCATCAACATCTCAATAATGAAGATCGCCATAAACAAGCGGTCAAGGATAAACAAACCACCTTCAAAGAACAGATTAATATATTCTGAAGTCATCAAGCCCAGAATAATGGCATCCATACAAATCAAAGACATAATCAGAAGGTCAAAATTTTTGCCCTCAACCAGTTTTTTAACCTTACGTCTGTCAGTTTCAACGGCACTAATCTTCATGGTTCAACATCCTTAAAAATTCGGTTGATGATATTTTAGCCTAGAAAAAGTAAAAAGCAATCATTATTGCAGCAATCGTAATCGCCGGTCCGAAAGCCCCCACCCTCATTTTACGCAACATAGCATAAGAGCCAAACAAAGCACAGGCAAGGATAATCGTATAAATAACCAATTCAGCCCCAAGCCAAGCCCCTAAAGCCGCCAAGAGTTTAATATCACCGCCGCCGAAAGCATCTTTGTTTTTCCAGACCAAGAAAGCACTGGCCAAAACCGGCAAAACATAGCCGACCACAGCACCGATAACACTTTCAACCGGAATAACCCATTGGCTTACAAAAACCGAATAAGCAAAACCTGCAATCAGCAACGGAACGGTCAAGATATCAGGAAGCAGAAACATACGATTATCAATTTCAGTCAAAAGCAAAAGCGTCCAAATCAAGCCCAAATACCAAACAATATAAATATCGCTAAATCTTTCCGCCGCCAAATAACTGATAGCAGCCACCACGATTCCCCAACCGATACTACGCATCCGATATTTGTTCATCAGCTTGCCGTAAACAGGATTTGCCGCACGTTTGGCCAAAGGCACCACCTTCACCGGACGCAATATCCGATAGATGGCATAAGCAGGTGTTGCGGGCATAAATTTGGCAAAACGACGTGCCAAATAGGGAATTAAGAGTCCGAAGACAAAACCGTAAAAAGCATAAATCATCATAAATCTTTCTAAAAAAGTTATAATGCAAAGTTGTAAAACCAAAACCTTAAAATCAATTTAATAAGGCAAAAAAATAAGCCCCTCTTTTTAGAGGAGCTTACGTTTAATCCTAAAAAGCTTTAAGGATATATTCGCTGACCTTTTCGCCATAGTAAGAAGAGTCGGTGATAGCCTCCCCTTCGGCAATTTTGGCTTGGTCCAACAAAATCCGCGCCACTTCCTGAACCTTGGGCTTCAAAGCCTCATCGCCCATCGCCTCCGCAAGTTTAATAATCAGCGGATGATAAGGGTTAAGCTCAAGGATTCGCGTGCTGGCAAAAGCCGTTTGTTGCTGATGATTCCGCATCAAACGCTCCAAATGGATACTCATCTGTCCGTTTTCAACCGTCAGGCTAACCGGCGATCTAGTCAGTTTTTCGGTGGTTGTAACTTTGCCGACTTCTTTTTTGAACATATCACTCATCAAATCCGTCAGTTTTTTAAGATCGCCTTCTTCAGCTTTTTTGCCTTCACGTTTGAAAGACAAATCAACATCAGCTTGCGAAATATGCTTAATCGCAAAGTTTTTATAGCTTCCGAGCGTCTGCGTCCAAAACTCATCAATCGGGTCGGTTAAGAGCAAAACTTCCAAACCTTTTTCCTTAAAGGCCTCCAACTGTGGATTATTAACCAAAGTCTGAACATCGTCGCCGGTAATATAATAAATGGTTTTCTGCTCGCTCTGCGCACGGCTGATATATTCATCCAAAGAGGTGAGTTTTTCGGTATCATGGGTTGAAACAAAGCGAGATAATTCGGCAATCTCTTCGCGGTTTGCAAAATCTTCATAAATACCTTCCTTGAAAGCAATACCGAACGCATCCCAAAACTTCTTATAATCCTCATAGTCTTGGCTGCGTTTTTTAAGCTCTTTGAGGATTCTGGAAACCGTGCCTTGTCTGATTTTGGCAATCAAAGGAGATTGTTGCAACATCTCACGAGAGATATTCAGCGGCAAGTCTGAGGAATCAATAATACCGCGAACAAAGCGCAAATAAGCAGGCAAAAGCTCCTCAACTTTTTCGGAGATAAACACGCGGTTGACATAAAGCTTCAAACCCTGCTTACGGTCCGGCTGAAACAAATCATACGGAGTAGAAGACGGGATATAAAGCAAACCCGTATATTCAATACTGCCTTCTGCCTTAAAATGCAGTGTCATCCACGGGTCATCAAAATTTTTGGAAACATGATGATAAAATTCTTTATATTGCTCAGGCGTAATCTCTGCTTTGTTGCGCGTCCATAAGGCTGAAGCCGAGTTCACGGTTTCTTCACCGGCTTTACCCAAGCACAAAACAATCGGATAATTAATGTGGTCGGAATAAGTTCTGATAATCTGGCGCAAATAAATACTGTCGGTATAGTTCTTTTCATCTTGTTTCAGAAACAGTTTGATTTCCGTACCATTGGTTTTCTTTTCGGCTTCTTTAATTTCAAACCCGTCCACCCCGTTTGAAACCCAAGACCAAGCCTTGTCCTCTCCGGCACGTTTAGTTAAGATTTCAACCTTTTCAGCTACCATAAAGGCCGAATAAAAGCCCACGCCGAATTGTCCGATTAAGTCAACGGCAGAGCCATTTTCGGAAGCATTTTTCACAAAATCTGCCGTGCCGGATTTTGCAATCGTTCCCAGATGATTAATCAGGTCTTCCTTATTCATACCAATACCGTTATCCGCAATGGTTAAGGTATTTTTCTCAGCATCAGGCGTAATCCAAATTTTCATCTCGCCCGATTCTTTTGCCATATCCGGATGCGTTAAAGCCATATACTTGAGCTTATCGCAAGCATCACTTGCATTAGAGATTAACTCGCGCAAAAAAATCTGCTTTTCCGAATAAAGTGAGTTCACCACAATATCAAGCATTTTGCTGACATCTGCCTGAAAGTTCATCTTATCGCTCATTTTTCAAACCTCTTCATAAACATTCATTTTACACTATATATGGGAAGTCCGCTCCCATTTCGCAACCACAAGCCTGCAAAAAAATCCTCCTTTGTGTTTTTTGCTTGCATTTCAGGATAAAATTGCTACATTTAGACCGATGTTTAAAAATTAACGAGGAGTTATAATATGGTTTCTGTAGTTAGTGATGCTTGCGTTAAATGCAAATCTTGCGTAGACGTATGCCCGGTAGATGCTTTCCACGAAGGCGAAACACAGTTGGTTATTGATCCTGATACATGCATCAGCTGCGGCGTATGCATTTCTGAATGCCCGCAAGAAGCAATCTCTTCAGATGATGAAGCTGATGAAAAATGGGTTAAGTTCAACGCTGATAACGCTGCCAACTGGCCGAACGCTAACGAATAATCTGTTTTATCGGAAAATTTGTTAAAGAAAAGGCCTTTTTTGAAAGGTCTTTTTTTATCTCCGCAAAATATTAGGAACAAAAAATGCTCAACAAAGATTCAATTCTTTATGATGTCGTCGGAATAGGCAATGCGATTGTTGATGTCTTAGCCAAAGTCGGCGATGGTTTTTTAAAAGAACGAAACCTGCCCAAAGGCGGAATGACGCTAGTCGAAGCGGCCAATGCCGGCAAAATCTATGCGGACCTCATTCCTGAACGTGAAGTTTCCGGAGGTTCTGCCGCTAATACCGTATCCGGCTTGGCATCATTAGGTTCTGATTGTGCCTTCATCGGCAAAGTTCATGACGATGAGCTTGGACAAGAATTTCAACGCAATATTGGCGCCGCCGGTATAGATTTTTTCACCCAACCCTTAAACGAGGGTCCCTCCACAGGTCGTAGTATTGTGTTAGTAACACCGGATGCCGAACGCTCCATGTTCACCTATCTGGGTGCTTCTAAAAGACTAACGGCGGATGACATTGATGAAGAAACCATCCGCGCCGCAAAAATCACCTACATGGAAGGTTACTTATGGGATGAAGGCTCGGCCAAAGAAGCCGTAATCAAAGCTTGTGAATTAGCACACAAACACAATCGCAAAGTGGCTTTCAGCTTATCAGACAAATCCTGCATTTTGCGCAACCGCGAAGAAATTGTTAACCTTATTAAAGAGCATGTAGATATCCTATTTGGCAACGAAGAGGAGCTCAAAGCACTTTTCGCTGAAGAAGATTTTTACAAAGCTTTAGACTTAGTCAAACCCTTGGTAGAGATTGCCGCCATCACACGCAACGCTAAAGGTTCTGTGGTTGTAAATGGTCGCGTCAAAATCTTTGTTGAGGCCGAAAAAGTTGATGATGTTGTAGACTCTACCGGCGCCGGAGACTTATATGCAGCCGGATTCTTATACGGCATCACCCAAGAACGCAGCTTAGGAACTTGCGCCATGATTGGAGGCATCTGCGCTGCAGAAATTATCAGCCATTACGGCGCCAGACCTGAGGTCTCACTCCGCGGTTTTGTCCGCAACCGCTTGCGCCAATATGGCAAAAGAGCTTAAGAACAAAGCCCTCTCCAATGAGAGGGCTTTAATTTTTTCTAACGACACCAACCGTCAATAGGTCCGGTCTTATAATCAGCAGAACCTACAGAACAACCGCCTTCAGACGAACATCTTTCACAACCGATAGAATCCTTTGTGGAACTTATACTACATTTATTATTGAAATAATAACCGGACATACATTTCTTACACATATAACAATTTGAATAAGTCCCGTGTTTAACAAGTTTTGCATTTCCTTGTGACTCATCACAAGAATTTATAATTTGAGAATATGGAAAATACCCAGAGGGACAAGAAGTTGTTGTACCGCCCGAAGAACTGGAACTATTATCGCAAAAGACCATACTCGTATCCAGCGGACATTTCAACATAGCTTTGCCTGAACACTGGCTTACTGTTTTAGTATAGCCTAACGAATAACAGCTTGGCGGCGTAACACAAGTTTGTGCTTGCACATTTTGTATGTTTAACAGCATTGCGCCAAGGCAAACCGAAGCTAAAATTAAATTCTTCATAATTTTTCTCCTTATTTTATAAAGCAGCGCAAAGCGCCGTTGCACCAATAATTGTTCAAATCAATTTCTCCGGAATCACATTCTTCAATACATTCCTTGCAGTTTAAGAAC
>CALXVR010000042.1 GCA_944392155.1 uncultured Alphaproteobacteria bacterium
CCTCTTCCGAGTTCAGCTCACATACACACACCACACCTATTGAGTTAAAGCCCATATCCTCTTCTTCGGGTATTAAACTCGCCGCTGTTTGCTTCTTGGGGTATGGAGACTGCGGAGACGGCGGTTTTGACACCATTGACGGGGATGACGATTATACTGTTGATACGGCAAAACAATGCAAAGAAGAGGGGTTTGTTAATTCTTGTTCCAGCGGATATTGTATGGATAAATCTTGTCCTTATAACGAAGCTTATGGTAAATGTTTATCAGAAAATTGTCCAACAAATTCTTCTCCTACCTGTACAGGTAGTGTTGTCGGAAAGACGGCATGCGGTGGTGATTGCAAAAAATGCTGTGATGATACTTGTCCTTCCGGTTATTCTAAATCAACGACGGCAGAATGTTATGATACAAAAACAACAGAATGCGGAACAACTTGCTATAAAGAAAAATCTTGTGATGCTTGTTCCGGATATTTTGATTGTGGGGGTGCTTGGCAATATTGTGAAGGAAGTGTGTGCCCATCAGATAGTTCAAAATGTAGTGTTTATTGTGAGAGCGATTATTTCTCGTATAGCTGTGCTTCATCCTCTATTTGTTCTTCTAATGGCGGGGTTTACAGAAACGGTTATTGCTCAAAATCATGCGGAACTTCCGGATCATCAGAACCATCTGTTTCCGAATGTGAGGATCCGGGGTGTGATGTTAATGCTTATTGTTCCGGTTCATATTGTTATTGTAATGCCGGATATACAGGGAGCGGAACTTCCTGCAGTCCAGATCTTTGTTATGGGGTTACGTGCCCGAAGGCAAATATGGAATGTATCAACCTCTTTGATGGTTATTGCAAATGTCGCAGTGGATGGGGAAATAATTCAAGCGGTGAATGTCAGGAAAATTATGGCTCGGAGTGGCTTTGTTGCACTAAGGAAGAACGAGCCTGGGATGGAGATAATGCTTCTGAATGTTTGGCAGACGGTCATTTTGGCGAAGCTGACAGCTTTTATTCTCAATGTGAAGCGCAAGGAGGAACACCTAGTCGTTCAGGTAGTTATTCTCATGGTGGTAGATATAATGTTTGCGCATATAGATGTACTTTTTCGGCAGAGCATTTTCCTATTTGATATTTTGTTAAATATCTACATTAAAAAAAGCCCCGTTTTGACGGGGCTTTTTGCTAGATGGCTTGTCTTAGGGCATCTATGGCTTCGTTTAAGCGAGAGGCATCCGAGCCACCGGTTTGAGCCATATCAGGTCTGCCGCCGCCGCCTTGAGCACCTACAAAAGGCGCAACAACTTTAATCAGGCTTGTTGCTGGCAGGCGGTCTTTTAAGTTATCACTTACGCCGATTACGACCGAAACTTTGCCTTCTGCCGGAGAGAAGAAAGCAACAACGGTATCATCTTTGCTTTGTGCCTTAACCTCATCAATGAAGGCTTTGAGCTCTTTTGGCGGAATGTTCTCAATAACCTTGGCAACAAACTTAAGACCGTTAACGGATTCAAATTTGTCCTGATTATCCGCAGCTTTGTTGCTGACAAACTTCTTCTTCAAGTCAAAGATTTGGGCTTCTAACTTCTTCTTTTCTTCCAGAAGCTGGGCAACGCGTCCCTCAATATCATTGAAACTTGCTTTTAAGCTAGCTCCGACACGATGCAATCTATCCTCAATGTCTTGAGTAAATTTCTCTGCCGCGGCACCGGTTAAACATTCCAGACGGCGAACACCTGCGGCAATTGCACTTTCGCTGACGATATTAAAGTAGCCGATGTTGCCGGTTTGTTTAACATGCGTACCACCGCAAAGTTCCATGGATACGCCGTCGCCAACGCAGACAACACGGACCTCATCGCCGTATTTTTCACCAAACAGAGCCATTGCGCCGGCTTTAATCGCATCTTCCTGATTCATAATATTGGTATGAACCGGAAGGTTTGCTCTGATGAGTTTGTTAACCGTATTTTCCAAATCTCTGATTTCAGGTTCGGTGATTTGTTTCGGATAGGCAATGTCAAAACGCATTCTGTCTGCGGCGACCATTGAGCCTTTTTGAGTTACGGAAGCGCCGAATTTTTCCTGCAAAGCATGGTGGAGCAGGTGGGTTACCGTATGGTTGGCCTCAATGGCGTGTCTGTTTTCTTCATTGACACGGAAGTTGGCAAAGCGACCTTTGCTGACTTTGCCTTGCAAAAGTTTGCAAACATGAACATATAAGCCATCCAATTTCTTTTTGGTGTCGGTTACTTCAACTTCAAAGTCATCACTAACGATAGTTCCGATATCGCCGACCTGACCACCCATTTCGCCATAAAAAGGTGTTTGGTTGGCCAAGAGATAAAACTCACCTGAGGAAACTTCATCAACTTCTTGTCCGTTTTGAACCAAAGCGGTAATCTCGGCATCGGATTTAAGCGTGTTATAACCCAAAAATTCGGTAGAGCCGAGCTTGTCTTGCAGTTCAAACCAGATTTTATCCGTTCCGGCATCGCCTGAACCAGCCCAGTTTTTGCGAGCTTCGGCACGTTGTTTTTCCATAGCTTCATCAAAGCCTTTGGTGTCTACACTGATGTTTTTGGCTTTGAGCGCGTCTTGGGTCAAATCCAACGGGAAGCCGTAAGTATCATACAATTTGAAGGCGGTAGCACCGGAAAGTTCATCTCCTTCTTTAAGATTTTGCGTTTCCTCATCTAACAGACGCAAGCCTTTATCCAAAGTGCGCAAGAATCTGGTTTCCTCTGTCTTAATGGTATCAGAGATGAGGTTTTGTGCACGATAAAGCTCAGGATAAGCATCGCCCATTTCTCTTTGCAGAGAAGGCAAAAGTTTATAAATCATCGGTTCCTTAACGCCTAACATATAAGCATGGCGCATAGCGCGACGCATAATGCGGCGCAAAACATAACCACGACCTTCATTGCTCGGCAGAACGCCGTCGGCAATCAAAAAGCTCATAGAACGCAAGTGGTCGGCAATAACATTGTGAGATGATTCTAACGGACCCTTGGGATCTGAGCCGGCAATCTTTGCGATATCTGCGGTCAGGTTGCGGAACAGGTCAATGTCGTAGTTGGAGTGAACGCCTTGCAAAATGGCTGAAATACGCTCCAAGCCCATACCGGTATCAATACATTTTTGCTTAAGCGGAATGCGTGAGCCGTCCGGTAAATCCTCAAATTCATCAAAAACAAGATTCCAAATTTCAATCCAGCGGTCGCCGTCTTCTTCCGGAGTGCCGGGGAGACCGCCCCAAACTTCCGGTCCGTGGTCATAAAAGATTTCAGAGCAGTAGCCGCAAGGTCCGGTATCGCCCATTTGCCAGAAGTTGTCCTTGGTGGCAATGTTGATGATACGGTCTTCAGGCAAGCCGGAAACTTTTTTCCAGATATTGCGAGAAACTTCGTCCGTGTGGAAAACGGTTACGGCCAAGCGGTCTTTGGGGAGGCAGAACTCTTTGGTTACTAATTCCCAAGCATAGTTAATGGCTTCTTCCTTAAAATAATCGCCGAAAGAGAAGTTGCCGAGCATTTCAAAAAACGTGTGGTGACGGACATCATAGCCGACGCTGTCCAAGTCATTGTGTTTGCCACCGGCGCGAACGGATTTTTGGGAAGTGGTGGCACGCTTAAAAGGTGCTGTCTCCACTCCGGTGAAAATGTTTTTGAACTGAACCATGCCCGAGTTGGTGAACATCAAGGTCGGGTCATTGTCGGGAACCAAAGAAGACGAGGGGATTATCTTGTGTCCCTGCTTCTCAAAGTAATTTAAAAAAGTTTTTCTGATTTGATTAACTGTTGTGGTCATTTTTACTTCCCAATGAATTTAGCTTGTTTTAACCGTGCTAAATTAGAGCAAACTTCCTGATTTGTCCAGATAAATTTGCTAAAAATAAGGTGTAATTTTAGATGACCGCGCCGTTTATCCAAACATAAGAAATGTTGAGCCAGGTTGCAAAGGCCAGCCAAGCAAAAAGCGGGTAGTTTAAGTAGGCTGCCGTTTGGCTTACTTGAGCAAATGATTTCAGCATATTCCAAACCACCCAAAGTAAAGCCAGCATTAGTATTAAGCCAAGTCCGGTTTGGCCTAAGAAGAAAAAGCAGAAGCACCATGCCAGCTGCAAGATGAGTTGTCCGCTGAAGAGTTTGATGCAAAGCGTGCGAAGGGCAGAGGCTTCGGCTCTTAAAATCAGCCAAAAAGATAAGGCTTGTAAGACATATAAAATGCTCCAGACAATACGAAACCAGATTGCCGGCGGGGTTAGTGTGGCTTGCGGTAGTTCGGCATACCAGCCCTGAGTGCCCATGCGGCTGAAATATCCGCTAAGCGCGCCGATGGCAAAAACACTGACAAATGAAATGAGAAGATTTTTAAAAGATTGCATGATTTTTCTCCGCTAAACTGTTTTATTTTAATATAATTTTGGAAAAATAAATTTAAAGAGGTGTTTTTGTGACAAAAAGTGATTTTAGTCCAAAAATAGCTTGAATTTTGTCAAAAAATGTGCTTATATTAGGTATATTTAAAATTTTTTCGGGGAAAATTCTATGAGCAATCCACAAGCAGAGAGAAAAGACGGCACTTTTATTACTTTGATCGGAGGTAATAATGCCAAGCGTATCGGCGGTAACAGTTATGTGATTGAGGCACAAAACGAAGGTAATACCAGCCGTGTTATGGTTGATTTGGGGGCGGTGATTACGAGTTTTGAAACGGGTTTTGAGTCTGCATTCCCCGATGTTGGTAAATATTTTGACAGAATTAACCCTGAAACGGGGAGTTTTGAAGAAGCTAAAGAGCCGATAGATGCCATTGCGATTACGCATGTGCATGAAGACCATGTCGGGGCTTTGACACATTTGGCAAAAATGGGCTATATGTTGCCAACCATATATACTTCTAAACTAACACGCAATTTTGTGCGTATCATGTTTAACAAGTCCGGTTTGCCTGAGCCTGATATTCGCGCCGTTAAGCCCGGTGAAAATGTTAAAATCGGTGAAGATTTGGTGTTGGAAGGTTTTATGGTGGCGCATAGTGCGGTTGATGCTATGGGCTTTCACTTTTTGTCATTCAAGGGGGACAAGGCTGACGCGGGTATTGTTACTCAGGGTGACTTTTTTGACGGACAAGAGACGCCTTTTGCTGAAATTGATATGTGGAAGAGTTTGGAAGATATTGCTTCACGCAAACCCATAACGCATATCTTGCTTGATTCCACAATGGCTCCTTATGCCAGCAAGGAGCAGGAAAAAGCTCAAGAAAAACCACGTTTATCTTATGATGAATATGTTAACAATGTGGTCGGAGTTATTAAGGAAAACCCCGGCAAAGTGGTTGTTGCGCCGGTTATCGGACGCAGTTTTAATAATGCGGGCATACATTTTAAGGCCGCGGAAGCTTTGAACACAAAAGTTTGTTTAGATGGCGATTGGCTGGTTGAAATGAATCGGGCAATGTTGCTTTCGGGGCATAAAGAGTTTGAAAACCTGATTTATAAAGGCGGAATGGATGAATATTTGAAAGATGATAAAGTTCCCGTGAAATATGTGGTGGATACGGGAGCTTTTGCTCAAGGAATGCAGGAATATGAAAAGTTAAAAGACAGCGGCGCATTAGTTCCGATGGCTTCCGCAACTAAAATGGCTTTGGGAATTCATCCGCATCTTAAGGTTAATGGCAAAGTTTTGCTTGTGATGAGCCAGCGCATTATTGATGAAATTAACGGTAAGACAGGACCAAAAATGTTGCAGCTCTTTGCTGAACAGGGTGCAACCGTGGTAATGAATCCGAGCGCGCAAAAAGTGGCAAATTTCAGAGTGGTGCCGATGCAAGCTTCGGGGCATATTACAAATTCTGAAATGCGAGAATATTATCATAAAATAAGCAAAATTGCCCCTTCTGCAGAATTTATATCTATTCACGGAAGCGAGGAACAGCTTAATAACACGAAGCGGGTTATCGGAGATGAAGGTGGTATTTGCCACGTCTTTGTTAATAGTGATGTTATTGAGGTCGGTAAAGGGGTTACCGCCGCTCGTGATGATTTGCGTCAACCTCAAGAATGGATTGGGGCCGAGCGTGTTTATTTTAATCCGCTTAATCCGGATAAAACCATTCCGCTCAACGGAAGATTAGAATATTATAAGATTGATGAAAATTTTGTTCGCTTATCTGAGAAGCCTGTTTTTGTGGATATGATTTTCGGTAATGTTTCCAGCAAGCCGGGGGATAAAGATTATTACGCTAATCATCCCGAACTTTCCGGTAAGAAAGAGAAAGCCGAAAACATTATGATTAATCCTTATACCGGCAAACCCGTTAAGACCAAAGGCGGAAAATTGCGTAAAGAAAATCCGCTCAAAAATAAGAACAAAAATAAGTCATTCGGAAATTTCGGCGGTGGTCGCGGAGATTAGAAGATGAAAAATTAAGTTTTCATAAAGCATATTTTTGTAGCATAAAATATGCTTTATTTTTTTTTGAGGAGGCAGAGGTTTGGATTTTAGCGACAGATTGATTCGAGGTGAGATTGTCAGCACTTATCAGAATCTTATCATTGATGTCAAGTTTAGGGAAGGGAATGTGGTTCCCGTTTTTTGTCCCGAGTTGGATTATATGCGCAAACTTTATGCTCCCGGAACGGAAGTTTGGGTCACGAAAAATAGAGACCAGCGCCGTAGGCTTAGGTATGAGTGTCAAATCGTGAATAGTGGGGGCGGCTTGATTATGGTTAATCCAA
Organism: uncultured Alphaproteobacteria bacterium; assembly: GCA_944392155.1. GTDB lineage: Bacteria > Pseudomonadota > Alphaproteobacteria > RF32 > CAG-239 > Scatacola_A. Next base: position 6,738 of record CALXVR010000042.1, read on the forward strand.
ACCATGTTGATGCCTTGTTTGAAGAAGCTTTTGAAAATGGTCTTTTTAAAGAGTTTGATAAGTATAATTATTGGGACAGAACCGATGAACGCTTCGCTACAAGAAACATTAACTATGAGCTTAGCAATGATAAAGGTGAAAAATGTTATGTCTATGTGGTGAATATTTACAATAAAATCGGGCCGAATGTCGTTTTTCCGACAGTTTTGAATTTTTATGAAATGGAACTCTTTAATGATATGCGTAAGCTCCGAGACAAGGGTTTTGAGACTGTCGTAGTGCTTTTGACCACCAGAATGGACTGTTTGAATGCCAAATTTACTTGGGATGTTAATCCCATAGCCGCGGCAAAAATTTATGATGAGGCAAAAAACGGATTAAAATTTTGTTGTTATGGTTGCAAGATTGATAATAAAAGTATATCAATAACTCAACAGATGAAGATTTTGTATTAAGTGGGAGCTGGTTAAATTGGCTGAAAAAAGAAAAAATGGTATCAGAATTTATGATCCGGCAGAGTTTGAGGGAATGCGCAAGGCCGGACGAATTGCTGCAGAATGTTTGGATTATATTACGCCTTATGTGAAGGTCGGTGTCTCTACCGGAGAGTTGGATGATTTGTGCCGCGAATTTATGAAGGCTAAGGGGGCTATTCCGGCTTGCTTAGGCTATCATGGTTATCCAAAGTCGGTTTGTATCTCAATCAATCATGTTATTTGTCACGGTATTCCTTCTTATGAACGTAAGCTTGCCGATGGAGATATCTTAAATATTGACGTAACAACCATTGTTGATGGTTGGTATGGTGATACAAGTCGTATGTATTATGCCGGAAAACCTAAGCTTAAGGCGACTCGTTTATGTGAAGTTACTTATGAATGTATGATGCGTGGTATTGATGTGGTTAAACCCGGAGCACATTTTGGTGATATCGGTGCCGTTATTGAGGAATATGCTCATAAATATGGTTATTCGGTTGTGGATATGTTTTGCGGGCATGGTGTCGGCAAAGTTTTTCATGATGCGCCGAATGTTATGCATTGTGGTCGCAAGGGAACAGGACCGGTTATGGAAGAGGGGATGATTTTTACCATTGAGCCGATGATTAATACCGGCAAAAAAGATGGTATCATTCTCCAAGACGGTTGGACTTCCGTTACACGCGACAAATCTCTCTCTGCTCAATTTGAGCATTCGTTGGCGGTTACCAAAGACGGTTATGAAGTCTTTACTTATTCGCCCAAGGGGTTGGATAAACCGCCTTACAAATTGGACTAATTATTCTTTTGGACGACTATGGCTGAAAACAAAACAACAGATGATGCGCCGGATTATCTCGGACATCGTGAACGCTTGAGAAAGAGATTTCTGCTCGGCGGCGGCAAAGATATGCCGGATTATGAGTTGCTTGAACTCCTTTTGATGATTGCTCTTCCCAGACGTGATGTTAAGCCTTTGGCCAAAGAAATGATTAAAAAGTTTGGGAGCTTTGCTGAGGTTATCAATGCGCCTTTGGAAGAGTTGATGAGCTTTAGCGGTGTTAAGGAGAATACGGCAACGGTTTTGAAAATTGTGCGGGAGTGTTCTATCAGGACATCGTGGCAGAATCTGAAAAGCGCAGATGCTCCGATTATTAATAATTTTGATGCAATGGTGGATTATTGTCGTTCGGCGATGGCTTATCAAACCGTGGAAGAGTTTAGAATTATTTTCTTAAATTCAAAGCTTCATGTCATTGCCGAAGAAGTTCAGCAGCGCGGAACGGTTGACCAAGTTGCGATTCATCCCAGAGAAGTGATAAAATCCGCAATGATGCATGGTGCGAGTGCGATGATTTTGGTACATAATCATCCGTCAGGTATTGTTACCCCCTCAAAGGCGGATATTGAGATTACCAAAAGAATCCGCGAGGCAGGTGAGGCGGTTTCTATCCGGTTGTTTGACCATTTGATTATCAGTAAATCAAGTGTTTATAGTTTTCATAATGAAGGATTTGTATAAAAGGCTTGCAAAATAAAATTTTTTTATTATTGTAAGAAAAGTTTTGAGCGATGGAATATAAAACGGGACATAGCTCAGCCTGGTAGAGCGCTTGCTTTGGGAGCAAGATGCCGACGGTTCGAATCCGCCTGTCCCGACCAGATATAAAACCTGTCCCGACCAGATATAAAAAAAGAACCGATTTTTTTAATCGGTTCTTTTTTTTGTTTTTTATCGCCGGAGAGTTTAGAACTCAACGGCAACACGGTCATTTTTCTTCGTCATATTCTTATATGTCGGAACGACATCGCCGGTACCGAGATATATGAAATATGCCGAAGATTCATCTGGTTCTTTTTCGCACCATATCGAACCCCAGTAACCATCTGCGTTAATTTGGTTCTTTTCCAGAATCTTGATGGTTTTCTGCAACAGCCGTTCTTCGTTATCACCCCAAGTGCGGAGGATGGTGTAATAATCCGGCATTTTACCTGTGCTACCGTTTAAGCGCAAAGCCAAGACATGTTTCTTAACTGTATCCCAATCGGTTTCAGGAATGCTGCCACATTCGAGAGCAATCAGCACACCATTTTGTAAGCGGATGCCCCAGAGTTCATCTTTGCGGTTGAGGTCTAGACCAGGAAGGATTGATAAATCATTTCCTTTCTTGTAGACCAGAGCAAGAGGAGTTGGAATAATTTCCGGCTCGGGTGCGGAAGCTGTAGGTTTTACACTGCGGTTGTTGAACCAGTTTTGTAACTCTTCTTCGTTCATATCAAGCTGTTGAACGAAAAGCTCTAAGAGCTCAATTTTTTTTGTCTTCATAATTATAAATAATTATAAAAATAGTGAATAAATAGGTTAACTGCTATGGGTTCTTCCTATACCTTTGTTGACAAAAAGTCAAGCAGTTTTGTTAAATTTTGTCGTTATTGTTTTTTGTGGTTAAAAGCGGCGATACCCGTGTCTCGCCTATTGCTGGTAGTCAAACGTCTGTCTCAGACGTTCAAATCGTAAGTTCGCGTTTCCAGCCACAAAAAAA
>CALXVR010000043.1 GCA_944392155.1 uncultured Alphaproteobacteria bacterium
TCCATACCTTCTTATAGCATCGTCGTCGTGAGCATTCAACCCCCATTAAAATGGGGGTAGTCTGTAAGGCATTAATAAAAAAACAGCACCGACAAAAGCCGATGCTGCTTGATTCTAGAATAAAATAACTTATTCTTTGAGAGCCTCTGCGCTCAACTCTGCCTCCAAAGCAGCTGTTGCATTTTCCTGATTGCTAAAATCAATAAACTGATCTTCTTCATCTTCAGGCAGATTCTCCGGAACAGAACCTTTTTCTTCTTCCTGCACATCTTTCACAATCAAAGCTTCCGGAGCTTCCTCAATTTTTTCAATCTCCAAAGCCTGCTGAGGTTGCTTTGCTTGCTCATCGGCGGGAGGAAGCTCTACCCAATCAGCACTCTGTTGCGCGGGTTCTATAGCCGGCGGAACATCATTTCCGACTTTTTCCCTCGGCTCTTCAACAATATTTAATAGTGACTGAGGTCCATCTTCGGACACGGCTTCATTATCCTCGGAAACTTTGTCGCTCTCAACATCAGCATCTTTCAAAGAAACAGTTTCGACCTCCGGATTTTGCTCTTCCGCTTCCACGGGTTGGGTATAGTTTTCTAAAGTTTTATCATCTTCAACAGCGCTAAATACTGCTTCTTTTTCGGCAGAATCACCAGCTTTTTGTTCAACATTCGGCAGTTCTTCAGAAACTTGCTTTCCAACTTCTTGCTTAATATCGGACAATTTGGGCAAATTATCTCTTTCTTCCAATTTTTCTTCAGAAAGAAGCTTTGTCGGATCAACTTTCGTATCAATACATTTTAACAACCAAACATCATAAATCGGATGTTCAACAGCATTAAGGGCAGGGGAAGAAGACATCATCCAACCCTTAAATATATTAAATTGCATTTTTCCGAACGAACTATCCGCCACATCAACAAAGGCATAATTTTCAGGAGTTTCTTCCGGCGGAGTCGACTTACACGCACGCACCACGATTGAAAAGCTACCGAAAGTAACCTCACTGTTAACAGGAATCTCAACAACGCTAACGCGCCCCGTAATCTTATCCATAGCCTGCATCTGAGCCGTATTTCTCTCAATTTCAGATGCATTGGCAGATAAGCCCATCAGAAGCGAGGTAATAGCCGTTGCTGTAAAAAGCTTATTTTTCATCACCATTGTCTGTCACCATAAAGATAATTTCACCGACCATATCTTCCAAAGTCTTAAAGTCTTTAGTGTTCGACACAACATCTCCGTCAGCGAACAATTCTTTATCTTTACCCGGAGTGATTTTGATAAACTTATCTCCGACCAAACCATCACTTACAATAGCAACTTCGCTGTCCTTAGGCAACTTAATATCCGGCGCAATACTCATCTTAACTTCGGCAATATAATCGTTTGTATCCAATTTTTGAGAAACGACAGTACCGACCTTAATACCGTTAATTCTAACATCAGAACCAACGTTAAGACCGCCAACTTTCAAAAATTTTGCCGTAATTTCATAGCCTTTAACCACTTGCAAGTCAGAAACTCTATATCCAAAATACAAGAAAAATGCCGCTACCAAAACGACAACAATACCCATAATGGTTTCAACCGGTTTTTTATTCATCAAAAACTCTCCTAACACAACTTCAATTAAATCTCACTGGCTTCCGCGGCCTTTTTATCCTTGCTCTTATTTCTGTTAGCCTTACCGATACCGATAATGCGGTCGACCAACTCTTCCAAAACCATGGCATCCTGAGTATAAGAAAACTCGCCGCCCGGCTGCAAATAATCCATTGACCCGCCGGGTTCAATCTCAATATACTTAGCACCCATAATTCCCGAGCTGACAATAGAGGCACTGCTGTCGTCCGGAATATTAATTCCTTCTTTCAGTTCCAAAGTCATAATGGCATTAAAATGGTCATCAAGCTTAGCTCCGACCACTCTTCCGACATTAACACCTGCCATACGAACTTTATCCCCAATCATCAAACCGTCTGTTCTGCCGAAACGAGCATTAAGAGAATAATAATCTCCTCCATCATCATGCTCAATTTCTCTTCTCTGCGAAGTAAAGAAAAAGACACCAACAATCAAAGCCAAAGCAACATAAAGACCTACTTTTAAAGACTTTGCTTCTTCTTTCGTATAAGTTTCTTGCAAAATAACACTCCGACTAAAAAATTACGCCTGAGTATATAAATAGAATAAAATAACCATTTTGTCATCAATCATTTTGAAAAATGAAAATAGTTGTTAAAATTTAAAAATTAATTTGCTAATATACGGAAGATAACAATTAAAGAGAGCAAAAGATATTATGATAGTTGCAAAGAACCTTTCCAAAAGTTTTCAAGACATCAAGGCTGTGGATGATGTTAATTTTTGCATAAAAAAAGGTGAAGTCGTCGCACTTTTAGGTCCGAACGGAGCCGGAAAAACAACCGTCATGCGGCTTTTAACAGGATATTTGCAACAAGATTCCGGCGAGATTTCCATCTACGGCTTTAATATTACGGAAAACAGAGAAGAAGCCTTAAGAAAAGTCGGTTATGTTCCGGAAAACGCTCCGCTTTACCCTGAGATGAGCGTGTTCGAATACCTGCACTTCACTGGGGCATTAAGAGGGCTCTCCCACGATGATTTAAATATCAGCCTCGCCGAAGTCGCATCACAAATGCAACTTTCAGAAGTCTTAAACCAACGAATTGATACTCTTTCCAAAGGTTTTAGGCACAGAACAGCCGTTGCCGGCGCCCTCATATATAAGCCACGAATTCTGATTCTGGACGAACCGACTGAAGGTCTTGACCCCAATCAAAAACAAGATATGCGTACTTTTATCAAACGCTATGGCGAAAAAAATATAGTTATCGTTTCAACCCATATTTTAGAAGAAGTTGAAAGCATTGCCTCACGCATATTGCTTATGAGCAGGGGTAAACTCATTTCCGATACAACTCCCGCATCCTTAAAAAATCTTTATCCGAACAAAAATATGGCCGAAGCTTTCCGCCTCATGACATCTGAAAAATAAGGAGCTGCTATGTTGCAAAATTTCAAAACAATATTTTACAAAGACTTTGCCGCATTTTTCAGAAGCGGAAATGCTTATATCATTTTAGGCATTTATGCCATTCTGTCCTTTGCCTCTGCATTTTATTTCGGAGGATATTTCATTTTAGATAACTCTTCACTAATATCTTTCTTTCATTTTCAACCGGATATTTTAATGATTTTGCTTCCGGCTGTAACAATGCGCTCTTGGGCAGATGAATATCGACTTGGAACGATTGAATACCTTTTAACACAACCCGTAAGCTACGGCACCGCCGTCTGTGCAAAATATTGCGCAACCTTTCTGTTCGGAATGCTCACCTTAACCTTAAGTCTGCCACTGTGGATTATCTCATCTTTTTTCATTGAACTGGACAACATAAACATACTTTCATCATACATCGGTTGTATTTTAATAACAGGATGCTTTTGCGCTTTGGGCTGCGCTATATCCGCGTTCAACAAAAATACCGTCATTGCTTACATAATCACAATCTTCGTCTTGTGGGGCGTATACAGCCTAAATCTCGATTTTCTTTTAACCTCGACACAACAATTCTCTGACGAAGTTTTTGCAAAAGTCATTCGCTCGCTTAATTTTAGCAAGCATTATCAAGATGTTGTCAGTGGACAAATCGGTTTGGATAATATTATATACTTTTTCTCACTTATTTTTCCCGCGCTCTGGATAAACATTGTCGTTCTGGAATATAAAAAGAAATAAAGGACAAAAATATGTTTAACACCACCAAACACAAAAAAGCACTCAAAAACTATAGCTTAACATTGTTCATTTTTGTCTTATTTGCATCATTCATCTGCATAAATATCAGCGGAGGTCTGATGTTAAGTCGCTGGAAAACAGACCTGACAAGCGATTCTCGATATACATTATCTAAAAACAGCGAACAAATTATCTCAGAGATAAAATCTCCTCTCTATATTCGAATATATCTTTCATCCACGATTAGTAAGGACTATCCCGCTCTTTACCAATATTCACAAAATGTTCTGCGTCGTTTAGAAAGCTATAAAAACATCTCTCCGGAAAAAATCACTATCGAAATCAGAGACCCTGAACCCTATAGCACAACAGCAGAAGAAGCCCAAAAACTTGGACTAAAGAGTTTTCTTAGCCGTGACGGTCAGTCAGAACTATTTTTTGGTGCTATTTTAGGAAATGACAACGGAGACACACATGTCATCGAACAGTTTTCTCCTGTTCGCGCAGGATATCTGGAAAGTGATATCAGCCGAGCCATCAACAAGCTCAACAATCCCCTAAGAACAAAAATAGGTATCATCACCGGAGACTTACCCGTTTCAGCACATCGTTACGGTGAAGGCGTACAAAACGAATGGGGCTTTTTTAGACTTCTAAGTCATGAATACAATCTGGTAAAATTATCACCGCTTACGGCTGAAATTCCCTATGATATTGAAGCGGTAATAGTCATTCCTTCGCAAAAAACATCTTTTCTCTTAGCTTATGCTCTGGACCAATACCTCTTGCGCGGCGGAAGAGTTTTACTCTTAGTTGACCCATACTCGGAAGAAAAAAGGCTTTCACTCGGTGCCAGCAACAATATTGATAAATTACTCAAGAGCTGGGGTGCTTCCGTAAATTTCTCAAATGTTATCGGAAACATAAATATCGGAGAAAAAAGAATAACACAAAACCGAGGCGGGGAAATATCCTACACAAATCCTCTGTGGCTCAACTTAACCCCAAAAAACATAAATACATCGATATCTTTTAATAAAAACATATCGACAATAAACTTACGTAGTGCCGGAAATATTTTACTAAACAAACAAGAACGCATTAAAGCAACTCCTGTATTTTATACGACACAAAACTCCGGAACAATTGAGACTGCTGATTTGGGCTTAATTGACGAAAATGAATTAATGCAAAAATTCCAAAAAGACAATAAAACCTATAACTTAAGCATTTTGCTTGAAGGCAAAGCAGACTCTGCCTTCACCCAAAATCCCCTTCAAAACACAGGTCTGGAACAAGATATGCTGCCGTTCCTGCCAACATCAATCAAAGATGGAAAATTATTACTTATTGCCGATACGGACTTTTTAACAGACACCGCTTGGATAAATGAAGATATCAGCGGTTCCGGAAACACTTATGACATAGTTTCCTATGCACAAAACGGCGAGTTTGTACTAAGAGCTCTTGATTACTTAACAGACGCCGTCAACTTGTCATCAATCGGAAGTAAACAACTCAATACGGATAACTTATCTGTTTCCCAGAAAATCTATCAAAAAAAATTACAACCATATAAAGCCGAATACGAACAAAACAAGAAGCATCTGGCTGAGAAAGAAGAACTGAACAAAGTTTGGAACGAAATTGTGCAGAACAATGAAACAGCCGTAAATATGTCTATGCTGAAAAAAATCGAACAAAACAAACAAGAAATAAACAACTTAAAGGAAAATCTTAAAAAAACAGAATATCATGTCCGTAAAGAAACCCTCCAAACAATAGACATTATCACATGGATAAATGTATTTATCATACCAATAACCTTGCTGCTTTTCCTATGGATATACAATTTCCTACGCACCAAAAGGAAGCAAAATAAAGTTCGGGAGTTTATCAATGAATACAAAATTTCTTAAACAATCTTTTGTTTTATTGCTTATTTCCGCCATCCTTGCGGTTATATCCATCAGATACGTGTCCCGCCCCAAAGAACAAAATTACGGAGGGGACGCCATTTTCACGCAAACCCTTAAAAATATTAACAGTTTGGGACGACTGACTATTGAGAATAAAGGAAAAACTGTCAATCTGCAGCTTGAAGACAATTTATGGCGCGTCATGGAAATGGGAAACTATTATGCCGGATACAATCAAATAAATAATTTATTTAATGACTTTACCGAAGCCAAAATCTACCGACGCAAAGGAATATCCACTCCGGAAGAAGAAGCAAAATTCGGACTAAATAAAGATGCCTTGCGTATTATTACAAGAGACAATCAAAACCAAATTTTAAACGATATTTTAATAGGCAACGAAACAAGCAACGGCTTATACCACTTTGCCAAAATATTTCCGGAAAAAGATGTTTTTCTGATAAGCGGAAAATTAAACTATCCCAAACAAATATATTCCTGGTTGCAACAACCGATATTATCTTTTTCGCCAAGAGAGATAAACCAGTTAACCATCGATGGTGTCACGGCGAGCAGAAAATCTCCCTTGCTCAACTTTACGGTTAAAGGAACAACAAAATACGCAGATATAGAATCATATCTCGGTGCTTTAGTCTATGTAGCAGCCTACGATGTCCGCCGATTTGACGACTTTGACGAAAAAATATGGCCCAAACAAAAAAAATTGCAAATTATAACCTTTGACGGACTAGTCTCTGACATCAAAATTTATGGCAACGAAACCGAATATTGGATATCAATAAAAATTTCAGCCACCCGTCTACCAAAGACTTCTGTAAATGATTATATAAACGACAATGCTTTTTTATACGATGGCTGGTACTTTAAATTAGAAAACTCTATAGGTGAAAATTTATTAAACGCGTTTATTGTGCAATAATATGTTAAATGAACAAGAAAAATTTCTATTAAAATTATCAACAAACCTCTTCATCATAACAGATGGGGAAGGGAATATAAGCTATGCAAGCCCCAAAGCCGTTTTACTCTTTGGTTTTTCGGCAAACAAAGATATAAACATATCTCGTTTTCTAAGTGAAGAAAATTGGCAAAAACTAAAACAACACACAGCCGCCGCGCTAAACACAAAAATTCCGGAATATTTTCCGATTCGACATCAAAACAGAATTTTTAATGTCTATATTCATAGCAATGAAGGCTTAGCTTGCCAATGCTGGGAGGATATAACCGAACGTCGGCAGCTATCTCTGGCTCTGAACCGAACATCAGAACGTATAGAATTTGCAGAAAGAGCCACAAATGTCGGCTACTGGGAATTAGACATTCAGGCGCGACGCCTCTACTGGTCTACAGAAATGTATAGGTTGCTGGGACTTGATGCCAAACATATTTCTCATGAACAAAACATAATAAGAAACTACATATTACAAGAAGATTATCCGGCATATAAAAACAAATTACATGAAATGATACAAACCGGAGAACCTGCCGAAGGAATACTACGTCTTCGCCGTAATGATGATAAAATCATCTATTGTTCTTACAAATCTGCATTTTTCCGCGACGGAGAACGCAACAAAATCGCCGGAATTTTTCAAAACATAACCAAACTCATTGAAATGCAACAAGATTTAGACAAAGCAAGACAGGTAGCAGAAGCCTCAAATCGTTCTAAATCATACTTTTTGGCACAAGCAAGCCATGATTTGCGCCAACCTATGCTGGCCTTAGGTATTTTTCTTTCAGCTCTTGAAGAAGAACCTTTGAACGCCCACCAAAAAGATTTACTGAACAAATTATCATCTTCCGCAAATAACCTGACAACAATGCTGGATAACCTTTTAGATATGTCAAAGCTGGATTCTGAAGGTTTTAAGACGCACGAAAATATTTTCAATATTTCAGACTTGCTCAAAAACATCTTTTTTGAATTCCATGAGATAGCCCGTTCAAGAGGAATAATTTTCCATACCACTTTGTGTCATTATCGTGTCAAAAGCGACGCCTTACTAATTGAACGAGTTATCAGAAATCTACTAAGTAACGCGTTCAAATTCACTCGCAACAAAGTTTTGCTCGGCTGCAAAAGAGAAGGAAATTTTATTAGAATTATTGTCATGGATAATGGTGAAGGAATTGCCCCCGAAGAGCAAGAAGGTATTTTTGACGAATTTTATCAAAGCAAAAAGATAAATGAACTTAACAGGAAAAAAGGAGCCGGCTTAGGATTAGCGATAGTCAAACGCATCTCTGATACATTAAAATTAGATATAACCCTCAAAAGCACACCGGGGCAGGGAAGTAGTTTTAGTTTTAAATTACCTCTTGTAAAAGGAACATAGTAGACACAAAAAAGCTCCCAAATTAGGGAGCTTACAACTATTCCGGATCATTTTGTCTGGCATGTATAACATTCTGAATCTCTTCCAGTTGTCTTTTAGTCATATCCATCCGACACTGTTCTCTGTTATAATCTTCACTTCCGCCGGATTCCTTAGACGCCTCAGCCAACAAATCACAATAACTGTTACGATAGACCAACCAAGCATTATAAGTATCTCTGACACGTCCTTTAAACATGCCGTTTCCATTATTCCATGAAGCATAATATTTGTCGTTGGCAATTTCCGTATATATCTTTTGGACTTCAGACAATAAACGAGCAGATTCCTTTTTCATACAAATTGCATACTCGGCATCTCCGACAGGTCCGACTTTTTCCATGCTTCGAACACATTCATCAAAAGGATTGGACTTAGCAAAAGAAGCGCTTAATGCATTACCGGAAAATAAACAAGAAACACAAAAAAAACCAATAGCAACAGGCTTTAACATATAAATATCCTCTTCTAAAAGCTTTACAATGCCATTATTTTATGCGAACTTATAAAAAAGTCAACGAAGTTTATGAAAAACGGGAGAGACAAAATGGATAACGTATCAAGCATTGCTGAACTTATAGCCATCAGTTGGGAATATATCAGTAAACTTCTAAGCTTTGTAAACATTCGCAATGAAGGCTATGCAATAATCAAACGCCGCTGGGGAAAACCCATAAAAGTATATGACTTATCTGAGAGATGGTGTTGGAAATGGCCTATTGCTGAAAAATTTGATATTGTGGATATTCGAAAACAAGTCATCTATCTTAATGCGCATTCCGTCAAAAATGATGATAGTAGCCAAAAATTAATCCCGTTTAATACTACAATCGACGCGCAATGCGAATTTCGCATCGTCAATCCGAATGTTATCTATAAAATTTCTGACGATATTGTAAAAACAGAAAACAATTATACTACAATTGAAAGCTATGTGGATAATACGGTTCATATTCTGATTTCAAGAATAATCTGCGAACATGGCTTATCCAATATCAGCAATGCAAATATTCAAAAACTTATGGATAAAGAACTAGCCAAACACAATAAAGGGCATCCACAAGGCTTTGAAAAAGACTTTGATTTTAAGGTAAGTCATGCCATTTTAATTGAAAATGTAGTTATTGTATCCTTTGATAATAATATATCTTTGCGTCAAACTGAGTAGATATTTTTGAATAAGAACCTCATAAGATACAAAAAACCTCCGTCTAAAAAAACGGAGGTTTTTAACAATGGTAGGCGCGTGGGGCCGGAGGCAAGAAAACAATCCCGTGAATTGTTTTCTGCCGACGGAGACGGAAATATTATGTCGGCACACAAGCGACAG
>CALXVR010000044.1 GCA_944392155.1 uncultured Alphaproteobacteria bacterium
GTAGAAACGCGGTAAATTTCGGTTATAACGGAAGTACCTTCATGATACTTCAATTGAATACGAAGTTCATCAATACCGGGTTTAACATTAACGCGTTCATAACCGTTGATGTAACCTTCTCTTTTCAAAACTTCCAAAACATTTTCACGCAAGCGAGAAGCAGGTGATACGACCTCGTTCTTCTTCGCTCTTTGTGCGTTTCTAATGCGTGTGAGCATATCGCCCAAAGGATCGGTCATAGACATGATCTAAATCTCCCTACCAGCTTGATTTTACCAAACCAGGAATTTCACCGAAGCTTGCCAAGTCTCTCAACTCAACACGGCTCAAACCGAACTTCCTGTAATAACTGCGAGAACGACCGGTAACTTTGCAACGGTTTCTAATCCGGTTTTTAGCTGAGTTACGGGGTAATTCTGCCAATTTCAGAGTTGCCTGGAAACGCTCCTCAGGAGACGCATTTTTATCCATTACAATCTCTTTGAGTTTAGAACGGCGGTTATTGAATTTCTGCGCCATTTTAACTCTTTTCAAGTTTCTGTATACTGAACTTGTTTTAGCCATAGTAAAATCTCCGCTTATTTCTTGTAGGGCATGTTAAAACCGTCAAGAAGCACTTTAGCTTCTTCATCGGATTTTGCCGTTGTGCAGATAACGATATCCATACCACGAACATTCTCAACTTTTTCATAGTTGATTTCGGGGAAGATAATCTGTTCTTTAATACCAAAAGCGAAGTTGCCTTTACCATCAAAGTTCTTACCTGTAATACCGTGGAAGTCACGGATACGCGGCAGAGCCATATTAATCAAACGCTCCAAGAACTCATACATTCTGTCAGAACGCAGAGTAACTTTGCATCCGATCGGCATACCTTCTCTCAGTTTGAAGGTAGCAATAGACTTGCGAGCCTTGGTAACCAAAGGTTTCTGGCCGGCAATCAAAGCCATTTCTTCAACTGCATTGTTCAGTTTTTTCTTGTCTGTAATAGCGTCAGCAACGCCCATATTCAGAACAATTTTAGTCAACTTCGGAATCTCGTGTGGGTTCTTGTAACCGAATTTTTCCACCAGAGATTTCTTAATGACTTCATTATAAAGTTTTTCAAAATTTGTCATAAGATTTTCCCTCTTATTTATCGATTACTTCACCGGAACGACGAGCTACGCGAACTTTCTTGCCGTCCTTTTCCTGATATCCGACCTTGGTAGCTTTACCATCGCTGGCAACAATAGCTACATTGGAAACATGGATCGGAGCTTCTTTGGTAACAATACCGCCGGGAGTAGTTTGGCTGGGCTTGGTATGTCTTTTAACCAAGTTAATACCTTGAACAACCACTTTACCCTCTTTCGGCATGGCTTTTACGACCTCACCGGTCTTGCCTTTGTCCTCGCCGGACAAAACAACAACCTTGTCACCTTTTTTAATCTTAAGTTTAAGGCTCATTACAATACCTCCGGTGCTAATGAAATAATTTTCATAAACTTCTTCGCACGCAATTCTCTGGTAACGGGGCCGAAGATACGAGTACCAATCGGTTCACCGTCCTTATCAATCAGAACTGCAGCATTAGAATCAAAGCGGATAACAGATCCGTCTTTGCGTCTGATATCGCTGGCTGTGCGAACAATTACAGCTTTATGAACATCGCCCTTCTTAACACGGCCTTTCGGCATAGCGTCTTTGATGGAAACGACAATAACATCACCCACAGAAGCATGCATTCTCTTGGACCCGCCAAGAACCTTAATGCACTGCACCTGACGTGCGCCTGAATTATCTGCGACATCCAGGTTGGTTTGCATCTGTATCATTTTTTACTTCCTTCTTTTCTAGGCGTTATCAACGATTACAGTCCAACACTTAGTCTTGGAATAAGGTCTGGATTCTTCAATCCGAACAACATCCCCGACTTTGAACTGGTTATTTTCATCATGAGCCGCATATTTTTTGCTTCTCTTAACGAACTTTTTGTAAACAGGATGCATAACCTGACGCTCTACGCTGACCACGACAGTTTTATCCTGTTTATCACTAACAACAACACCTTGAAGAATTCTTTTAGGCATATTTCAGTCTCCTAGTTATTCTTCTTGCGCTCGGCAATGAGCGTGTTGATTTTTGCAATTTCACGACGGACTTTTCTTATTACCGCAGTATTTGATAATTGTCCAGTAGATTGTTGAATTCTTAAGTTAAATTGCTCTTTTTTATTTTCAAGCAACTTAGCTTCCAATTCATCAATCGTCATCGCACGCAAATCTTTAGTTTTTACCATTATGCTTCTCCCTTATCGGAATTAAGGCGCTTAACAAACTTTGTCTTAATCGGCAGTTTGGCTGCACCGAGAGCAAATGCGGCACGAGCGGTCTCTTCATCGATTCCGTCAGCCTCAAACATAATGCGACCCGGGTGCACTCTTGCGCACCAATATTCAATAGAACCTTTACCTTTACCCATACGAACTTCGGCAGGTTTATCAGATACAGGAACATCAGGGAAAATTCTGATCCATAATCTTCCGGCTCTTTTCATCTCACGAGTAATCGCACGACGAGCAGCCTCAATCTGACGAGCCGTAATACGATCCGGAGTAAGAGCTTTTAATCCATATGAACCAAAACTCAATTCAGCACCGCCTTTTGTCAAGCCGTGAATACGGCCTTTGTGCATCTTGCGGAACTTTAATCTTTTAGGACTTAACATCTTATTCTAACCTCAAATAATTATTTCTGTTCAGCCAACTTCTTGTCCTGAGCCATCGGATCATGAGCCATAATTTCGCCCTTATAAATCCAAACTTTAACGCCGCAGGCACCATAAGTTGTGTGAGCCGTAGAGGTAGCATAATCAATGTCAGCACGCAGGGTGTGCAAAGGCACACGACCTTCACGATAATACTCGGTTCTAGCGATTTCAGCACCGCCGAGACGACCCGAGCAGCTAACCTTAATACCTTCTGCACCTAAACGAAGAGCAGACTGCATAACGCGCTTCATGGCACGACGGAAAGCAACACGGCGTTCCAATTGTTGTGCAACAGAATCAGCAACGAGCTGTGCGTCTAACTCAGGTTTTCTGACTTCCAGAATGTTCAACTGTACTTCAGAATCAGTCATTTTCTGAATCTCTTTTCTCAAGAGCTCAATATCCTGACCCTTCTTACCGATAACAACACCCGGTCTTGCAGAATGAATGGTAACTCTGGCCTTTTTAGCAGGACGTTCAATAACGATTCTGCTGATACCGGCCTGAGCCAATTTATCCTTCAAGAATTCTTTAATTTTCAAGTCCTCGTGGAGGTAGTCAGTGAACTTATCATCTGCATACCAACGGGAATCCCAAGTGCGGTTAACGCCTAAACGAAGACCTGTAGGATTTACTTTCTGTCCCATTAACTTACTCCCCACGCTCTGTGACGACAACAGTCAGGTTGGAGAAGGGTTTCAAAACCCGAGCTCCGCGACCGCGACCGCGTGCGTGCATACGTTTCATAACTAAACCTTTACCGACAAAAGCTTCGCTAACGAATAATTTGTCGATGTTTAACTGGTGGTTGTTTTCAGCATTAGCAATAGCAGACTGCAAAACAGCCAAAACAACTTTAGCGATTCTCTTCTTGGAGAAGCTGAGTTCGGCAATTGCTTTTTCAGCATTCAAGCCACGAATAGTCTGAGCAACTAAGTTCAGTTTACGCGGGCTGGTACGGATAGAGTGGCAAACAGCCATAGCCTGATTGGCTTCAACTCTTCTTGTATCTTTAGATTTTCCCATAATTAACCTCTCTTAGCCTTTTTGTCTGCAGCGTGACCATAGAATGTACGGCTCGGAGCAAACTCACCAAACTTGTGTCCAACCATATCTTCGGTAACCAAAACCGGAATAAATTTATGTCCGTTGTGAACACCGAATGTCAAGCCGACAAACTGCGGCAACATTGTTGAACGACGAGACCAGATTTTAATAACTTCATTACGACCCGAAGCTCTGGCTGCATCAGCTTTCTTCAGAAGATAGCCGTCAACAAAAGGTCCTTTCCATACGGAACGTGTCATTAGCTTATCTCCTTATTTCTTTTTGTTTTCATGACGAGAACGCATAATAAAGCGATCTGTCTTCTTGTTAGAACGAGTCTTAGCACCCTTAGTAGGTTTACCCCAAGGAGTAACCGGATGACGACCACCAGAAGTGCGGCCTTCACCACCACCATGCGGGTGGTCTACAGGGTTCATAGCAACACCGCGGCTTACCGGTCTGATACCAAGCCAACGAGAACGACCTGCCTTACCGAGAGATCTGTTCTGATTGTCCGGATTAGAAACAGCGCCGACAGTAGCTAAGCACTCTTCACGAACAATTCTCAACTCGCCGGAGCTGAGCTTCAATTGGGCATAACCGGCATCTTTACCAACAACTTGAGCATAACAACCAGCTGAACGAACCAACTGTCCGCCCTTACCAGCCTTAAGTTCAATATTGTGAATAATTGTACCAACCGGCATATTCTTCAAAGGCATAGCATTACCCGGCTTAATATCTGCTTTTTCTGCAGAAATAACTTTATCGCCGGCTTTCAATCTTTGAGGAGCCAAGATATAAGCCTTTTCGCCATCTTCATAGCTAATCAAAGCAATGAAAGAAGAACGGTTAGGATCATACTCGATTCTCTCAACTGTTGCCTCGCAACCGAATTTATTACGTTTGAAGTCAATAATACGGAGTTTGCGCTTATGGCCGCCACCGATTTTACGACTTGTAACGTGTCCGAAATTATCACGCCCACCGGTTTTGGTAAGACCGATAGTCAAAGACTTCTCGGGAGCTCCCTTATAGAGTTCGCTTCTGTCAACAATAACCAGCTGACGAAGTCCCGGAGATGTGGGCTTATAGTTTTTTAAAGCCATGTCCTATATTCCTGTTGTAACATCAATATTTTGACCCTCGGCAAGTGTAACAACTGCCTTCTTGAAATCGGAACGCTGTCCGATATAACCTCTGAAGCGTTTTTCCTTACCGAACTGACGAATGGTATTTACCTTATTTACCTTAACGTTGAAAATGGTTTCAACGGCTGCCTTAACTTCATCTTTGGTTGCAGACAAAGGAACCAAGAAAGTTACTTTGCCAGCTTCAGAAGACAGCATAGATTTTTCGGTAATTACCGGACGAACCAAGGTATCATACATTTTTGCAGAAACATTGTTTGTTTTGTTAGATTTTACCATTTCAATCTCTCCTCCAAGCAAGCAACTGCATCTTTAGTCAATACCAGTTTGTCCTTTCTCAAGATGTCATAAACATTGGCACCGATTGTCGGCAATACATCAACGCCTTCAAGATTACGGCTGGCCAACGCAAAGTTGACATCAACTTCCTTGCCATCAATAAACAAGCAATTTTTCAAACCGCAAGCATCCAATCTGGTCTTCAAATCTTTTGTCTTGGGGACTGACAATTTTGCTTCGTCAACAATAACAAGGTTACCCTCTTTAGCCTTAGCTGAAAGAGCGGTCTTCAAACCGAGTTTTCTGAACTTTTTGGTCAAATCATGAGACTGATCACGAACAACCGGACCAAATACGATACCACCCTTACGGAACTGAGTACCCTTGCGAGAACCCTGACGAGCATTACCGCTGCCTTTTTGCTTAAACGGCTTTGCAGGTGTCAAAGCAACCTCAGAGCGACCTTTGGTCTTGTGGTTACCAGTCTGCAATCTGGCCAACTGCCAGTTTACAACACGGTGCAAAATATCGGCACGAACTTCCAAACCGAAAATCGATTCGTTGAGCTCGATTGTGCCAACATTTTTATTATCTACTAAACTTAAGATGTCCTGTTTCATAATTTTCAATCCTTATAGCTTATGCATTATCAGCAGGAGCTTCAGCTTCCGCTTTAACTGCAACAGGTTCATCAACTTTCTTCAAACCGGCAGGCATCGGCAAGGTAACGTTACCAGCCTTTTTAATAGAATCGGTAACACGAACCCAAGCGTTTTCACAACCCGGAACACCACCTTTAACCATCAACAAGCCTTTAGCGGCATCAACAGCAACAACCTTCAGGTTTTGAACGGTTACGCGCTCATCACCCATGTGTCCGGCCATCTTTTTGCCCTTAAATACTTTACCGGGGTCTTGTCTTTGACCTGTAGAACCATGAGAACGGTGAGAAATAGAAACACCGTGAGAAGCTTCCAAACCGGCAAAGTTATGACGTTTCATAACACCGGCGAAACCTTTACCGACAGATGTTGCACAAACATCAACATACTGACCGGGAACAAAGTGTTCTACAGACAATTCATTGCCGACAGACAACAAGCAATCTTCAGAAACTCTGAACTCGCCCAGTTTCTGCTTCGGCTCAACATTAGCTTTAGCAAAATGTCCTTTTAACGGCTTAGATACATTTTTTGCCTTAACGGCACCCGTACCAAGTTGTACGGCATTGTATCCATCCTTTTCTTGCGTTTTAACAGCAACAACTTGCAATCCGTCAACGCTCAAAACAGTAACCGGAATATGCGTTCCGTCTGCTTCAAAAATGCGAGACATACCAAGTTTCTTTGCAATTAGACCTGTACGCATTTTATTTATTTCCTTTTCAATTGGTTGACAGCTCATATTTCAAACTGCCAACATTGTTATTATTAAAAATTAGAGTTTAATCTCTACATTAACACCGGCAGCCAAATCCAATTTCATCAAGGCATCAACAGTCTGCGGTGTGGGATCAACGATATCAAGAAGTCTCTTATGAGTACGGATTTCAAACTGCTCACGAGATTTTTTATCAACGTGCGGAGAACGGTTTACCGTAAACTTCTCGATTCTTGTGGGAAGAGGAATAGGTCCTCTAACATTAGCCCCAGTTCTTTTGGCCGTATGAACGATTTCTTTTGTAGACAAATCCAACAAACGGTGGTCAAAAGCCTTAAGGCGAATTCTGATATTTTGTGTATCCATCATTTTTTAATACTTTTCCTATAACTAGACGGCAAAATCCAGCACGAAAGCTAAACTTGCCATCTAAATGTTAAACTCTGCAGCACATGCAAAAGTATAGGTGCTGCGGTATGTTTTATATTTTCATCGCTGGGCAGATTCCTAGCCCAAAACAATTATCGTGAGCACCTTGTAACATAACTGAGTCTAATATGCAAGCAAAAAAAGCATATTTTTTTAATTTTTTATTGTCCTCAATCGCTTTGTCAGACTCTGTTTGAGTCTGGTTGACAAAATTTTTAAATCTACAAATATATACCATATAACCCGTTATATATTAAAAAGAGTTATTATTACTATTCACATATTTTTGATTGCAAAGCTGATTGCTTTTGTATATGTTATTAGGAGAAGCTAATTATCAGAATACAGAAGCATAAGAAAATGACCGAATTAAGCAGCCGCGTAATAACCATCCATCAAAGAAAAACAACAATGCGCCTATGCAAAAGCGAATGGGATGCATTAAAAGATATCTGTAAACGCGAAAAAATAAACCGCAAGATGCTTCTGGAAATGATTGAAAGCCACAAAGACCCCAAACTCGGACTAACCCCATCAATTCGGCTTTTTTCTCTCGTTTATTTACACGAACTCTCAAAACCCTTGCTTGAAAAGCAACATAAACCGGACAATCTTAAATCTTTATTCGATATTTTAAATAAAATATCTTAAAAGATTTACGCTAAATACAAAAAAATCCGGATTACACCGGATTTTCAAATTTTACACATGCTCAAGAAAAAATTTTAATAAAATCCATTCGGCTTCCTAAGCAGTGTTTTTCAAACAAATACATAGCCATACCCAAAAAATCAAACAACTCAAGCTCCTTGTTATCAATTTTCTGAATACGCTTTTTCAAAGCTCGTTTCTGCCGCCAATCATACCACAAAAGCCGTTCGTAACGCTTCTGAAGAGTAGTTTTTCTTTGCTCGTCATCTCTTAAATTATCATACAAGACTTGAGCACCGCCAATTCTCTGCGCAGCCATCGACACAACCTCTGGAATTTCTCGTTCAACCTTTTCCAAAACCTTTCGATAATTGTAATCAGCCACAACTTGTCCTTCCCAGGGCTCTAGAGGGGCTATAAATTGAAAAACAAGCCTTTGCGCATAAAAATTAATCAAACTACAACGAACTGCGCTTTTTACGCAGACACGATACCAATTATTTTTCAAAACATTTTGTTCCGAAAAATCAATCGTACTTAACAATACTTTAGGAGTATTCATAACACAAAAATAAAATTAATAACTCTATATATTTAATAAAAACGTTCGAGCATTTAGCACAACACAAACAAAAAATCAATATAAAACTATACTGCAACAATCACAAAAAAGGCTTCTCATTAGAGAAGCCTTTTTTAATTTCATTCTGGTTTATATCTCAGATTACTTCAAAATCTTTGATACAACGCCGGCACCT
>CALXVR010000045.1 GCA_944392155.1 uncultured Alphaproteobacteria bacterium
GAATATTAGGATACTCTGATTTGGCAAAAGAGTCAACTATTAATGAGACTACAAATTTTTTTGTCTACCATTAATGAACCTACATAAAATTTTTTTGGCTAAAAAAAACTCTTTTTTTCCACACAACTACTTGATATTAAGATTTTTTGTTGCCATTTCAATGCAGGCAAGGTAACTTCTCAATGAAACAAAAAGGATTATAAGGCTATGAACTCATACCTCTTGCGACGACTTCTCCCATTTTTTATTTTTAGCATAGGCATAGAATTGTGCTTTATGTTGTTGCAAGTTGTGCAAAACGCTACCAATTTTGACTTTTCCTTTTTAGCCATTGTCAAAACGCTCGGTGTCTTATTGCTAACATCCTCTGTTTCTTTTTTGTTTGTCATGCAAGCCTATGTCTTTTATCTGCTCATTTTACCGCACAACAAACAAAACAGCCGTTTGGATAAAATCATCACAACTGCAACATTTTTTATTTTTGCGGTCTCCGCTCTTTGCAAAGGCGCTGTCTCTCAAATCTTTTGGGAGGAATTTTCAAGTTCTTTCAATTATATTGTTATAGACTACATTATCTTCACGCATCAAGTTTTGGGCAATTTAGAGCATGCCTACCCGATTGCCAAAATTCTCATTGCCATTTTTGTTGCCGCAATCATCTTCACGATTTTGGCTTATCGCTGGTTGTTCACGGAAATTAAAGCCCCCGCCTTCAGCCGCCGCTTATTCCAAAGTATTATTTACGGCATAGTCTGCATCCTGGCCTACATCAATATAAATGTTGCAGACATGGAAATATCCCCAAATTCTTTTAACGACGAAATTGCCAAAGAAGGCACATTCAGCTTGTTTAATTCTCTGCACAAAAACGAAATAGAATATGAAAAATTTTATCTGACCAATTCCAAAGCTGATAACCTGAAAGTTTTGCAAAATATTTTTGGAGGCAAGAATATCACTTTCATTAATCCTAAAAAGAACATTACCCGCCAAATCAGTTCCTTTAAGCCTGAGAAAAGAGCCAATGTTGTGTTGGTCATCATGCGTGGCATCAGTTCCGAACACTTAAACACCAAACACAAAGGCTATATTCCGAACCTTCAAAAACTCTCGACCCAAAGCCTTTATTTTCCAAACACCTATGCCACCACTCAAAGCACTTTCGGCGCGCTTGAAGCAATTGATTTATCTTTGCCGCCTCTCCCCGGATTATCTCTTTTTGGTCTGCCCAACAATCAACAACCACATGGTTTAGGAGCAATCTTTAAATCCAAAGGCTATGACACCAAATGGATTTACGCAAGTTATGGCGTTCTTGACCAAACAGACAAGTTTTTGGCCAAAGGAGATTTTGAGATACTAGATCGGAGCAAATGGCAAAAAGGAGACATCAGCTATGCCGACCTACTCAGCGCTTCGGATGAAGACTTATATAATAAAGCCTTGAGCGAAGCGGACAAATCTTTTGCCGCCGACAAACCGTTTTTCTCTTTACTGCTGACTTCTTCCAACCGTTATCCCTATAGTTTGCCCAAAAACTTCACAGACTTTCCGGAAAACGCCAACCATCGTCAAAAAGCTATTATTTATAGCGATTATGCCATCGGTCAGTTTATGGAAAAAGCTAAAGACAAACCTTGGTTTGATAATACGATTTTTGTTTTTGTCGCAGACCGCGCTTCCAGAAAATCTCGCCTGCCTGACGCCACTTTAGAAACATACAAAATCCCTTTGCTGATTTATGCGCCAAAGTTGGTAAAAGCACACCAAATAAACACAGAAATCAGCCAGATTGATGTTGCGCCGACAATTTTAGGCCTACTTAACTTCAACTACGAAAGCAGTTTTTATGGGGCGGATGCTCTCACACAAAATTACATCTCCCGTCTGTTTTTCAGTCGTTGGCAAAAAATAGGTTATAAGAGCAACAATGTTGAGATTCGTCTCATTCCGGGCAAGGAATATTCCGTCACACCGCAGACAACCACAGCCAAGAAAGCTCAAAAATATCTTGACGAAGCCATAGCTTTTTATCAGCAAGCTGCGCAAAGCAATAATTTGTCTGAATAAATTAAGAATTCTTTTAGCTTTACAACTTATAAGATAAATGTTACTAAATCAGCAAAATAATTGCGGATGGATAATGTTATGAAACCCTTTAGATTCAAAAAGCCGGACTTTTCTTTTCCCAGACCCATATGGCGGATTAAGTTGCACCGCCCGAACCTAAAGCTCAATGACTTTGCTACGGAGTTGCATATCCCGGAAAACAAGTCTTTCCGCCGCGAACTTGCACGCAAATCCATCCATTTAAGCTCTTTGTGGATTCCCGCGCTGATTTATTTTGCGCACCCCGGCGTTTCCATTATGCTTTTCGCCCTGCTCTTTTTGGGCGATGCCTTGTTGGAATACGGCAACTTCAAAAAATGGCGTTGGGCAAGAAGAACATTCGGTATTTTGTTTTTTAAAACACTAAGAAACAAAGAGCGTGTTCGCAACAAATTTCAGGTCAGCGGCTCAATGTATGTTTTGGCAGCAGCAATCATCTGTACTTTGCTGTTTTCCAAACCAATTGCGGCCATCGCTCTGACCGTAATGCTCATTTCCGACACTTGCGCGGCTCTTTTCGGCAAAGCTTTCGGTACCAGAAAGTTGTATAAGAGCAAATCCTTGGAAGGAACTTTGGCTTTCTTCCTGAGTGCTTTGTTTGTTAATATGCTCTATGAACCGATTTTTCACTTCACCTATGCCGGAGTCTTGGCTTGTTTTGCCGCCACGGCCGCCGAAATGTTTGAAGACAAGATAGAAATTGACGATAATTTGTCCATTCCGCTGTTTGTCGGCATCATTTTGAGCATTCTTGGCTAAAATAAATTCAAGCAAAAACAATAAAATACAAATTTTCCGAAATTTTGTCATATTTTTTACTTGCAAATTCAAATTAAATATGCTCATATATTCTCACATTACTTAAGAATTGTGAGTTATTTTTATATATTAACCGCCCATTGGGCATTAAAAAAAATAAGTTATGAATACATCAAAAAACATTCCGGCAAAATTTTTGGCTAGCGACAGCGTAGATGCCAGAGTGTCTAACTTTGCCAACAAACATGGCAAAAAGGTTTTAACCGAAAGCCGTCATTTGTGCAAAATCACGCCTACTCGCAAGCACGTAACCTACAAAGGCGGGCGTATCAGAGAAAACGAACATTTTGCATACAAATCTGATGTAACCTATCAGGTTTGGCTCTACAAGACAACGGACGGAAGTTTCATCGCTCATCGCATCAACGATGGTAAAAAAGCCATCTTTGAGCCCGGTGAATTTAAGCAAACAGACCTCAAAGAGATTATCCAAGTTAACAAGAAATCTCTTCGCCAGAAGGTCAACGGTGCCGGAGTAACAATCTTGGCCAAAGCTTAAATGATGTATATGGTTCCCAGTCCCTCTGCTCTCAACAAGCGAGGGACTTCTCTTAAATTTATGTGTTTTATTTTTTTAACCAAATTCAAAATCAATGGAAAATGAAAACAACATTAAGAGCAGCCAATCTGAAAGAAGAATATGCTGAAACTGTCCTCCGCCAACGCGCGACAGAATCCGGAATCCTTCTGGAAGATGATGCGAAAGCTCAAGCCTCTCGCATCCGGCTGAAAAGAAAAGCTTTCTCCTTCTCCCCTTTCACAGATTATGATGTCTGGCTGATGGAGGGCATCAGAGAAAAGGAGAATAAATGCGAAGAATGTGCCATCGTGCTTTGTATGACGGAAAACTTGCCTCCGATGATTCTGGACGCAAGCAACCTCATCAAAAAAGAACCACATGGTGATTCATTTCGCTACCGCGACCTGATATTGGTGCGGAAAAGTAAAGGCGGCAAAGACTTCTTTGTTGCCAAATAATTAACTAAAAAAACAAAAAAAATGAGCAAAAAAAGCCCCCTGCACCGCCCGCAAGAAACCTTGCCGGCGGTGTTTTGCTATATTCTTTTTCCTAGAAAACCATAAAGACATAAGGCACAAAAGAGAGATATGCACATTGGAAGCATCGCGGTTCAACAATGGTTCGTGCCACAGCCAGTGTTCGCTCAAGTGCGTCCACTTGTCAAGCTGGCAACAGCTTGTTAAACAGCTTGAAAAGTTTGGAGAGTGAGTCATATAGTAAGAAATAAAGGCAAAAGTACCAGAGCGTACATAAACGTACGTGAGGACACTTTTGTCCTGCAATTTCTGTACTAGATGACCACTATACAAACTTTAAACTGCAACCTGGGCTTTTATAGCCCCATAACATTGATAATTTTCAAGCGTAAAGTCTTCAAACTTGAAGTCATTAATATCTTTGATAGCTGGATTAAGCTTCATTGTCGGCAAATGGAGAGGTTCACGCGAAAGCTGTTCCTTAACCTGCTCAAAATGGTTGTGATAGATATGCGTATCACCGAGGGTATGCACAAACTCGCCGACTTCCAAACCGCAAACTTGCGCAATCATCATTGTTAATAAGGCATAAGAAGCAATATTAAACGGCACGCCCAAGAACATATCGCAACTACGCTGATAAAGCATACAAGAGAGTTTATTGTTTGCCACATAGAATTGGAACATCATATGACAGGGAGGCAGACGCATTTCAGAGATTTTGCCCACATTCCAAGCTGAAACGATCATCCGGCGGTCATTGGGGTTATGCTTAAGTGTTTCAATAACTTGAGCAAGTTGGTCTATCCCCTCGCCGTTCCAGTTGCGCCATTGCGAGCCATAGATTGGCCCCAAGTCGCCGTTTTCATCGGCCCATTCGTTCCAAATCCGCACACCGTTGTCTTGCAGATATTTGACATTGGTGTCGCCTTTAATAAACCACAAAAGCTCATGAATAATACTTTTGAGATGCATTTTCTTGGTTGTCATCAAAGGAAAACCTTTGCTCAAGTCAAAGCGCATTTGCTGCCCGAAAACCGAACGTGTACCGACACCGGTTCTGTCCATCTTATCCACGCCGTTTTCCAAAACATAGCGGAGCATATCCAAATATTGTTTCATTAGTCCTCTTCCTTTTCAATAGCTTCAATAATGCGTTTTAACACGCTCTGTTCAACAAATTCGCCTTTGCGCACCCAAACGGTGGTCAATATATTGTCTAAATCATAATCAACCGATATCTGTCGATAAGACTTATGCAAAACCTCTATGCAGGGGGTAATGTCGATTTTCGGTCCTTGCAATGCGGGGTTAACTTCGCCCTTATACATACAATCCACCACAATATCGGGCATAAGTTTAGAACTTCCGGTCATAAAGAGCTTGTAGATGCTTGCGCCGCCGGAGATATATAAATCGCCTTCAAAATCCTTGAAGTCATTAACATCCGTTACCACAAAATGATGCTCAGGGTCTGAAACCTCATAGTCTTTATCAAAAGTCAGCACATAAATATTCCGATTCGGCAAAGTCCTGTTCGGAAAACTTTCATAGGTCGTTTGTCCCGCCACCAAGTTTTGAGCCTCGGTAATACGGCGAAAACGTTTGAAGTCAGACTTCACATGCCAGGGAATCTGCGGTCCGATTCCTATAATATTATCGCCCTCATGACGACACCAGACAGCCACTTTAGTCATCTTAAAAATCCTTATAGTTTGATTAACGGGGACTCTACCACCACAACTGATTTTGACAAGGGCAGTTTGCAACTTACTCCCAAGAAAAGCCCCCGAGTCTTAAATTAAAGCAAAGCACTTGAAAATAAGATAATTTCGGATATAATTAAGACCGTCGGGCAACCGACTATGGCGCTAGAGGCTGTATGAAATAGGTTATTTGGACCTGGGGGCAGTACCCAGCACCTCCACCAATAATTTCTATGGGGGTGAAACAGGGTAGACAGGTAACAGTAAAGATATGTATGTCGCGCTCGGTGAGATACCACCGTTATCGGTTCAAATTAAATGAATGCTAACGATAATAACGTAGCACCTGTTGCAATCGCTGCTTAATGCGAGCGTAACAAAGCATAAATCCTTGCATCTATGGTTAGAAGCAAGTGGGGTCTGAGCCGCCCAGCAACAGAAGGGCTCACTTTCTTTGTATAAGAGGAACAAAAATGAGCGAATACATAACCGAAATAAATTATGACAAACTGATTGAAAAGTCTTTGAAGAATGTTGTGGTTGAGGCCCTAAAAATCGCTGAGCGTCAAGGTTTGCCCGGCGAAAACCATTTTTACATCACGTTTAAGACCAATCATCCGCAAACTCACATTTCGGACCAGCTCAAAAGCCAGTACCCTGAAGAAATGACCATTGTCATTCAGCATCAGTTTTCAAACCTAGTTGTTGAAAACAAAGGTTTTGGCATAGATTTAAGCTTCGGCGGCATCCGTCAAAGCTTGTTCATTCCCTTTGACGCCATCACCTATTTTGCAGATCCCTACGCCAAGTTCGGTCTGAGTTTTAACTTTGATGATGAACCCATCACTCATAGTACAGACCACGACATTACTGATGAAATTGAACTTGAGGAAGAACCCAAAAAAGCCTCAAACGGCGTTGCCACTGTTGTATCAATAGACGCTTTCCGCAAAAAATAATCATGCAAAAAAAATCCGTTGTCATTGCCGGCCGACATCAAACCAGCATTTCGCTGGAAGATGAGTTTTATGCCGAGCTTGAAAACATTGCCAAAGAAAAAGACATAAGTATCAACCGGTTAGTAACCGAAATTGATTCAAAACGCGAACATGAAAATCTATCCAGCGCCATCAGAGTATATATCTTAAAATACTTAAAAGAAAAAAATAGCGGAAAAAATATACATCCTCATTAATAGTTGACAAAAAAAATTTGTAGTCTCATTAATATTTGACTCATTTCAAAAATTAGTTTATCCTAATATTTAATAGGTGTGGATTAACAGATGTTTCTTAAGCGCAGTCTCTCTGCGCAAAGAATGCTGAGCATTTTTCATACATACATTTTACCATCTTTTATCCCCACTTATCAGAATTATGAGCTTCGATTTTAATTTTGTCGTGAGGTGATACTATGAAGAAATCTGTTTTACTTTTCTCTTTACTTTCGGGAACTGCTATTATGTTACCGAATTTAGCTATTGCCTCAAATCTGAATACACACACACTAACATACACACCCAAACCGGAGCTCTCCTTTGAGTTTGCTAAATTGGATAATGCGTACAAAGTTGCCGGCGTCTGTTTCTTAGGCGTTGGCGATTGCGGTGATGCCAGTTATGGTTCTATTGATGGTGATGATGATTATACCATTGATACCATCAAACAATGTAAAAATGAGGGTTATGTTAACTCTTGTGCAAGTGGTTATTGCTTGGACCATTCTTGTCCTTATAATGCCAGCTACGGCACTTGTTTGGTTGATAACTGTCCAAGTAACTCTTCAACTTCTTGCACCGGCTCTGTTGTTTCTCAAAATAATTGCGGTGAAGATTGTAAAAAATGCTGTGATGACACTTGTAAAACCGGTTCTAAAGATTACACCGGTAGTGTTGTCGGCAGAACCGAATGCGGTTCAACCTGTTATAGCTGTAACACTTCTTGCCCCTCCGGCTCCAGTACATCTTATACCGGAACATCTGCTGGAACCAACGAATGCGGACAGACCTGTAAGAAATGTAATAATGCTTGTCCTGCGGGATATTCAACATCTACAACAGCTGAATGCTATGATACCACCACAAACGAATGCGGCACTACTTGTTATAAAGAAAAAGACTGCGATCCTTGTGCCGGTTATTATGAATGCGGCGGAACATGGCAATATTGTGAAGGTTCTACTTGTCCGGCTGATAGTTCGCGTTGCAGCACCTATTGCGAAAGCGACCACTTTCCGTACTCTTGCGGAAACGACTATGGTCCATGTTACGGGGATTATAGAAGCGGTTATTGCTCCGTACCTTGTGATAAGATAGAGACTGATCC
>CALXVR010000046.1 GCA_944392155.1 uncultured Alphaproteobacteria bacterium
GATTGTCCGATAATCGCGACAAAATCGCCTTTTTGAATCTCCAAGTTAATTCCTTTGAGGACATGAACCCGATTCTTTTCGCTACCGAAATATTTATGAATATTTTTCAGTTCAATAATGTTATCCATGGCTAAAATCCTCTCGGCCCTCTGACATTGGAGAGTTTATTTGAAATTTCGGCGGAAGACATTTGCGCCAATACAATCTCATCACCTTCAACAACGCCTTGTTTAACCTCAACATTCAAGCCATCGGAAACACCGGTGGTAATTGTGCGTTGCTGAACCCCTTTGGGCGTAAGCACATCAACATATTTTTGCCCATTGTTGTTTTTAATGGCGGTAACCGGAACGGTCAGGACATTTTCGGCACTTTCAACATAAATCACATTTTGTGTTGTCATACCGATTCTGAGCTTGCCTTCTGGGTTCGGCACAATTAAGCGTCCGTAGTAATAGATTGCCTCGCTGGATTCCACAACTTCGGTATATTCATTATTTGTGAGTAGAGTTAAACCGGGGTCAATAGAGCGCAAAGTCGTCTCATAAACATCGTTTAAGTCAGCCAAAATAGAGTAGGTAACTTTAACACCGGGTTTAATGTTGCTGATGTCGCCTTCGGAAATTTCAATCAGGATTTCCATTTGTGTAAGGTCGGCGATTTGAACGATTGCCGGCGTATCCATAGCGGCATTAATCGTTTGCCCTTGCTTAACGGGAACAGAGACGATGGTGCCGTCCAAAGGAGCGGTGATTTTGGTATAACCCAAATTTGTTTCAGCCGTGCTTAAAGAAATTTCGGTTTCTTTAATGGTAGATTCCAATTCCGTAACTTTAGACTTCGCCGTTTCGTAAGTATTTTCGGCATTTTCTAAGTCTTCAGCCGAGGCCGCGTTTTTCTTTTTCAAACTTTGCATACGTTTATACTGCTTTTCGGCAACTTTTAAGGAAACCTGAGCAGCATTCAGTTGAGCATTATAACTTTCCAATCTGGCTTTGTTGATATACACTTCGTTTTGCTGAGTTGTTGAATCAATCTCGGCAATAAGGTCGCCTTTTTTCACATTTTGCCCAATGGAAACATAGAGCTTTTCAATCTCGCCGGAAACCTGAGCACCGACGGTAACCAGTTCAATGGCGCGGACTTCTCCCGTTGCGTTAACTACCTTTTGCACATTCTGGCGTTTGACGCTATCCGTAATGTAAGACACCTCGTCGCCGGAAGAATGAACTGAAAAGAACAAAGCTCCGCCGACAAAAACAATCAGAAGATAAAAGATAAATTTTTTATAATTTTTAAGGTTCATCATTGTCTATACTCTAAATTTATGCCCCGTATATATTTATAAACGGAGCATAAAAACAAAAAGTTCAAAATTTTTTTAAAAAATTTTACATCCCGAGGTGCTGATTCAGCTTTAAGACATTAACTATGGCAAAAATCGTCCAAAATTCCTCAAAAACTTTTTCAAATTTCGCCTGGTTAAGGTTTGTTTCAAAAAAGGAAAATGCCTCAAACATATCCTCACCGGTTTCAATAAGGAGCAAAATTTTGTTGTTATAAAAACTCATTTCAATTTGCTTTCCGGCATAAAGTTCTTTGAGCTTGAGGATTCTTTCCATAAAGGCGGTGGTTAAAATATAGCGCGCCTCAACTTGGTTGGTGGAATAAACCTCAAATTGTTTTTCAAAAACAACATCTTCTAAGGTTACGCGTTCCATCCCGTCAAAACTCGTAAACTTATTAAGGATACCTTCATCTTTCAAAACAATGGTATGACCGTCAAACCTTTTGTTCATATCCATTTCAACGGCGATTCCCTGAAACACCGTTTCGTTATATCTTTGCCCTTTCGAAGTTCTGCGAACCTTGGTCAATTTTTGCTCATAAACGCTAATTCCGACATCTTTATATCTGCCGAAAAAACAATCATCGGCTTCATAATAATCATATTTTGGAAAAATCAGGCTTTTTTCCATCAGCTCACGGTTCATCTCTTGCCCGTATTTATAGCTAAAATTATCAAAGAAACTGATAAAATCGCCCATAATATCATTTTTGATTTTCTTTTTATATCTTGCAAAAGGTCCTCTTAAAATGAAGGCCCCTATGGCACAAGCGGCAAACCCGATATTAAAGATAAAATCTTCTGTTAAACCATATCTTTTTTGCGCCCAAAAAAGACCAAAGATAAGGCAAGGAGCGACAACAACCGCAATAGCTACCAACCGCCAAAAACTCTTGACGCACTGCTGTCTAAAGTCTTCTTTCTGCTGTAATTTGGGAACTAACACATTGTTATAATGTGCTACAAATTTTTCCTTTAGGTCCTTGTATTGCAAGACCTCTTCATTAGAAAGCTTCATCATTTCATAAACTTGCTCACATCAATACGTTCTTTTGCCTTTTCTTCAACTTCAAAGAAAGGCATGTCCGCTTTCACACCGACCATAGAAGCCACAATGTTTCCGGGGAAAATTTCTGCTGTGTTTTTCAGGTCATTGACGCTGGCATTGTAGAAACGGCGCGCAGCGGCAATATGCTCTTCCACTTCGTTAAAACTTTGCATAGCTTGCAACATTGTTTGGTTAGACTTCAAATCCGGATAATTTTCGACTGAGATTAAAAAATCTTTCATTTTGGCATCAAGCTCAGAGGAAAGCTTCATTGCCTCTTGCGGATTATCCTTAAAAGTATTTTTCAGAGCCTCTGTGCGCAAGCGAACAATCTCTGTCATCAAAGATTTTTCATGCGTCATAAATTTGTCAGCCATTTGCAATAAGTTAGGGATGAGGTCATAACGTTTTTTAAGCTGGACATCAATACCGGAGGATGCTTCTTTAACCTTGTTGCGCTTCTTAATGAGAGAAACATATAAGCCGTAAAAAACAAGAACAACCAGAGCTGCAATAATTCCGAGAGTAACAGACATCTTTATCCCTTTCAAAAAATTAACCTATACGCATAATACCCCGATTCAATTAAAAAAAGTTAAAAGCTATTGAGGAAAATAAAAAAAGGCGCTATTTTTAAGCGTCTTTTCAAATAAATGGTAGTCGAACTCCCTTTCTCGGGCCTTCAAATTCCACCCCTCCTCAACAGCAACAAAAAACCCCGCACAAGGCAGGGCTTTTGTAAATGGCGGAGAGAGGGGGATTCGAACCCCCGGTACGCTGTTAGCGTACACACGCTTTCCAAGCGTGCACCTTAAGCCACTCGGACATCTCTCCAAAACAGCACCTCTTTTTTAATCTATTATCAAAATTTTGCAAGAATTATTTTCAAAATTCTTCCTATTTTTTATGACTACCATAACCCGTGCCGATTTTCCGACCGATAGCTTCTATTCTGGCTCCGATAGAGGTTTTGGAGTGAAGCGGTGTTTCGTTTAATGCCGCTTTCCCCGGATAAAGCTCATAAAGTTGGCGATATTCGCCTTCGGTAACATTCGGCATAATCACATTCGCGCCACATTGCAGAGCGATAATCCGCCCCTCGGGGTGAAGAGTTTCCATAGCCGTTGTGGCAGGTATGTTAATATCCGGCAGCAACAAGCGCATAATCGCCATTGTTCTGAGCGAGAGCTCAAAAGCGCGACCTTTTTCGTCTTTAAGCGGTGTGTCGGGGTGCGGAATAAACGGACCGATTCCCGCCATATCAATTTGCATATCCTGCAGGAATAAAAGGTCATCGGCGATAGATTCAAGAGTTTGTCCGGGCAATCCGACCATAATCCCTGAACCGACCTCATAACCAAGCTTGCCCAAATTAACAAGACATTCTTTGCGTTCATCCCAACTCATTCCGGGGTCAAGGCGGTGGTAGAGGTCTTTATCTGTTGTCTCAATGCGGATTAAATATCTGTCCGCGCCGGCTTCTTTATATGCCTTATATTCTTCAAAACTTTTTTCGCCGATGCTGAGTGTTATGGCAACATCAAGTTTTTTTATCTCTGTGAGGATAGGTTTAAGGCGTTCCGGCGTAAACCATAAGTCTTCGCCTGATTGCATCACTATGGTTTTGAAGCCGAAATCCTTAACCGCGCGCGTTGCCAAAGCAACAATTTCTTCAGGTGACATTCTGTACCGCTTGAGCTTAAGGTTATCGCGACGCAGACCGCAATATAGACAGTTGTTTTTGCAAATGTTGGAAAATTCAATAAGTCCGCGCAAATGTACCTCATCGCCCACGAATTTTTGTCGCACCTCATCTGCTGCGGCAAAAAGAGCTTGGTCATATTGTGAGTTGCCAAGAAGCTGAATAATCTCATTTTTAGAGAGCTGATGAGATAAAATAGCTTTTTGCAAAAAATCAGGACTTTGCATATTTTTCTTCCAGTTTTAAGAGTTTCTCTTTGATGTCAATTCCGCCGGCATAACCGACAAGATTTTTATTTTGCCCGATAACCCTATGGCAAGGTACAATAATTGCAATAGGATTTTTATTATTCGCCATTCCGACCGCGCGATATCCCTTCGGACAACCTATTTTTTCAGCAATCTGTTTATAGCTTCTGGTCTCGCCATAAGGAATATTAAGAAGTTCGTGCCATACTTTTTGCTGAAAATCTGTTCCTTGCAGAGCAATAGGAAGCGAAAAGCTCTTTCTTTTTCCCTGCAAATATTCCTCAATCTGTTGAGAAGCTTGTTGCAGAAGAGGCGTCTTTCGAGCGATGGCGCAGGCAAATTTTGAGGGTATTTCTTCAAAACAAACAGCCCTCAAAATATCATTTTCGGCAACAAGAAAGAGTTTTCCGAGAGCTGTTTGTTCTGTGCAATAAAATAATTCAGCCATTAGAGACTATTAAGCCATACCGTAATTTTGTTATCAACGGCATCATCATATTTTTTCGGCAGATTATTAAATGAAGCGCTTTTTTGTATTCTGGCATTTTTTGCTGTAGCAGCAAAGTCTTTAAAATATGTGCCGAAATTACTGCCTTGCGTAGAGAAGGGTACAACTTTCTTACCCTTAAAGTCATATTCATTTAAGAAAGCCAAAACCGGCGTTGCCGCCGTATACCACCAAATCGGTGCGCCGACAAAGATTGTGTCATAATTGGCGGCATCGGGAAAATCCTGAACAAGCTTCGGGTATTCCTTAGACCAGAGTTGTTTTTTCATTTTTAAGGCAAAAAGCGGTCCGTTTTTGAGCGGTTGTTCTGTTTTAATCTCATAGACATCGGCATCGGTCAACATGGAGATTCTGTCGGCAATATCCTTAGTGTGTCCGCTTAAGGAATAGTAGATAACCAAGCTCTTACCCAAGTTATTGTGATATCCTATTTTAGGTCCGGTAAATGAAGCCATTTCAGCCTTATTTTTGGCAGAGACACGATAAAGATGAATTCCTCCTGCGACCAAAGACAAAACTACAATCGCTAATAGGATATAAAGAATATATTTCAGCATTTTCCTCTCCTTAAAATTAATTTATGGAAATATTAAAACATAAAATATCTAAAAAGGGTAAAATTTTTTGATATAAAATTAGAAAGAAAAAAAGCCCCTTTTCAGAGGGGCTTTTATGGCGTCCCCGAGAGAATGGCTAAGAAAAAATATGATACAGACATCATATTTTTTTCTGCAACATCTTGGCTATCTTAATTTTGCAAGGGAAGTGATAACGACCGCGGCAAAAACTAGATACCCAAGGGATAGTCCTCTCCGGACGAAAAAAAGCCCCTTTTCAGAGGGGCTTTTATGGCGTCCCCGAGAGAATGGCTAAGAAAAAATATGATACAGACATCATATTTTTTT
>CALXVR010000047.1 GCA_944392155.1 uncultured Alphaproteobacteria bacterium
GGTGGGTGTGACAAGGATCGAACTTGTGACCCCTACGATGTCAACGTAGTGCTCATACCGCTGAGCTACACACCCGTCAAAAACAAAATGTTTTTACATTATCTCGTTTCTTTTGGCAAGAAAAATTTTTAATTTTCTTCCATATTATTAAAAAGTTAATTATTTTGCGCTATTCTCTCAGCACTTAAATGAAAGGATACGGCGTGAACGAGAAAATTACAGACTTCAACGTTAACTACAAAAAACTCAAAATTTTTGAAGAATATAATACTTCGGAAATCAATTTTCCGATGGTTCTTTCTGTTCCACACAGCGGACAAACTTTTCCTGATGAGTTTCTTAAAGCCGTTAAAATGAGCGCTGATGAGCTCCGCAGTAATGAAGACACCTTTGTTGATGAGCTGGTTAAACCGGCTTCTGATGCGGGAATCCCTATGATTTCAATGAATATCGGTCGTGCCTTTGTTGACGTCAATCGCGATAAAATTGAAATTGACCCCACGATGTTTTATAATCATCCGCAAAAAGATACCCCTATGGGACGGCGTTGTCGGGTCGGACTCGGCGTGATTCACAGAATCTCTGCTCAAAACAACAATATTTATGATGGTCTGCTTAACTATGAAGAAGTTTCCGAACGCTTAAAGAATGTTTATGATGTTTATCACAAACGCTTGCAACAACTCGTTGATAAATGTGTGAAAAAGTTTGGTTTTTGTCTTCTGGTCGACTGCCACTCCATGCCTTCCAAAATTTGTTCCATTATGAATGACGGTAAAAATATTGAATTTTGCCTCGGGAATCTGTTTGAGCAAAGTTGCCCCGATGATTTTGCTAATTTTCTGAAAAACGAATTAGAAAAAAGAAATTATCACACCACGTTCAACTGCCCCTACTCCGGCGCCTTTATTACCTTTAATTTCTGCCAACCTCGGCGCAGAATCTTTACTCTGCAGGTAGAGACCAATCGGGCGCTTTACATGGAAGAAAATTCGCACCAAAAAATCAATAATTTTCAGAAAGTTAGCACTGACTTAAGTGCCTCTTTAAAGGCTTTGGCGCAATTTTTGCTGGATTTTAAATTTTAATTGTGTTATAAGCTTCCCTGTTTTGAGAAAAAATTCGGTCGTTGGACTGAAATATTTTGTAAATTTAACAAAAAATTGTTATAATCTTTTAACGATTTTTGGTTTATGTTTGAAGTAACCAACCTTTGAGCGTTTTATAGTTTTACTGCCGTTAAGCAAACTGAAATTGGCATATGAGTTGCATAAGGGATGTTTGTGGCCGCTTTTAGGGAGCAGAGGGATGCGACTTTTCGTATCAAAAATTTTAATGTTTTTTGTGTTATTGCTGATGTTGATTCAGCCCGTTCAGGCGAAGACTCAAGATCTGAGGGTTGACGATGCTTATGTTTGTATGCAAGCCACAACAAAAATTGAAAAACAATTTCAAATTAAAAAGCATTTATTGACAACTATTGCCAGTGTTGAAACCGGTCGTTATAACAAGGCGAAAAAACAAACTTTGTCTTGGCCTTGGACGATTAATGCGCAAGGCAAAGGTCAATTTTTCGCCACCAAAGAAGAAGCCGTCAGAGCCGTTAAGAAATTACAAGCGCAAGGCGTTAAGAGTATTGATGTCGGCTGTATGCAAATCAATTTAGCTTATCATGGCGATGCTTTTGACAGCGTGGAAGATGCACTTGATCCTGAAACAAATGTTACCTATGGCGCAAAGTTTTTACGTAATCTTTATGACCAAAAAGGAGATTGGGTTAAGGCAGCAATGGCTTATCATTCAAGCGTGCCGAGCAAAGCGCAGCGCTATAAACGCAAGCTCGCTTCTGCTTATGAAAAAGTTAAGTTGGCACATAATGATATGAAAGCAAGTTTATTTGGTAATGTTAATAAAACTCAGGCAAACAAAGCCGAAGCAGACAGAAAGAAGCTTGCAGAACAGCGTATTGCAGAAGCAAAAGCAACTGTTGCCAAAGCAAGAGAAAATGCCAGAGCTTGGCGTGAAGCAAAGCTTGAGGAATATAGGAAAAACAGAATAAAATAATTGCTAAATGCAGCGTAATTTGCTAAACCGACCTTAAATAAGATTTTTGAGGTCGGTTTTGTTTTTATGACTGAATTATTGGAAGAATACGGACTATACTGGCAGCCCTTGGGCGGCAATAATATTGACCAAATCAGCGGACATTCTTACAGATATACGGATGTATCAAGCTTGGGGCGCACGACTATTATTGTCGATTTAGGAAAGTTTGATAATCATCAAGCTTTAGGTATAAAGAACTCAGCGGCAGCTGTTCCTGATGTCAGGGCTTTTCTTAGCGGTGAAAAAGATACTGCTGAAGCTCTTTTCATCACACATTCACACCCAGATCATTTGAACGGTATTGTTCACTACATAAAAGCCGGATATGCCTTACCGAAGCTTTATGCCGGAAAATATACTTTTATGATTCTGGAAGATTTGTACAAGCAATTTGAAATTCCTAAGTATAAACGTCCAAAACAAATTGTGATTGATGACGGTGATATTATTAAAATAGGGACTATAGAGATTGAAGTCCTTGCTTCGTCGCATACTTGTTTTGACAGTTTCGGCTTTGTTATTAAAACCCCCAATACTACTGTTTATCACAGCGGGGATATGAAAATTGACAGCAGTACGTATTTTAGAAAATCAACAAACATCCGTCGCTTAAAACAACTCGCCGGAGAAATTAAATTTGCCG
Organism: uncultured Alphaproteobacteria bacterium; assembly: GCA_944392155.1. Lineage (GTDB taxonomy): Bacteria > Pseudomonadota > Alphaproteobacteria > RF32 > CAG-239 > Scatacola_A. Next base: position 2,750 of record CALXVR010000047.1, read on the forward strand.
TCGCCGATTTTTATGGTGTTTATGACGATGGTTACGCTATCAAAGAAGTAACGACATTTAAAAAACTTGTGCAATTGATAAAAAAAAGCAGAAAGAACAAAATATTTTTGCCGGTATATCCCACACATCCGGAAATGTATATTATTGCCTTTTTGGCGGCTCTTAAACTTAGGAAAAATGTGGTTTTCTTCGGGAATCCTGATTTCTACAGTTATCTTAATCGAATTATAGATTATGGTATATCTTTTGACAATTTGGCAAAGAATAGAATTAAGGTTATTTATACGCATAATCGAGACGAAATAGCTACTCTTGATGACAACTATGTTGTTATCGGTACATACAACCATGTTTCTTTAGCTTTTGATGCTAATGCGGAAAACTGCTTTGGGATTATTACCGCCAAAACATTTTTTAATCCTCTTAAGGGACAATTAAATGCTCATAATATTCGTTTTACTGATGTTACGGCGGCTCCTGAACTTCAGGGCTTCGGTCATGGCTTCCTAAAAGATTACGAATATTTGAACTTTATTTTAACGAGACCTACGTTTATTCCGACACATTGTCCGGTTTTTGTTATTGAGAATTTCAGAGAACTTGCTCATTATATGAACATCAAACTGCTTAATGACACCCCCAAAAACAATGAAATATTTCGTTTAGTCGGCAAAAAAGCCGAAAAAATTTCAGATTTACCGGCAAAATGGTTGGTTGTTATATATAATGGGGATTTTGCATATTTAACAGAAGTGTTTCAAAAACCTACATCCGGAATGGGCTTTTTAAAACGTACAATAAGCAACAGACGTTGTCTGAGACGATTTCAAATGTTTTTGCAGCGGCGCAAAAGAGGCGATAATGAGCCCTTACCTCAAATACGACATGAGCCTTTTATATATAAAGAGCCACAATAAAGAGGATTTGTGTTATGGTCATCTCGAAATTTGAAAAAGAATATATTATCAGCTCTTATGAATGCGACAGAAATGAGAATCTGCGTTTGCTAACCTTAATGAATATTTTGCAAGATGCCGCGGACGGACATGCAACGGCCCTAGGACTTGGGTTAGATTATTGCTTAAGTAAGGGTTTGGCTTGGGTCGGCTCAAATTATCATTTACAAATATTGCGGCTTCCCAAGATGCATGAAAAGATTAGACTTTTAACTTGGCCTGCCGTTGAGAAAAAGCTTGGCGCAATTCGTGAATTTTTGCTCTTAGACGACAAAGGCAAGCCTATTATCAAAGCCTCAAGCCAGTGGATTTTGATTGATGCTGCTCGCCGTAAGCCTATCACACTGCGCGAAAATTTGCCAATGTATCAAGTTATTGATGAACGCGTTATTGAAACGGATTTTGCAAAAATTCCCGAGCCACAAAGAATTGATGAAAAGTCTGAATTTTTTATTCGTTTTGACGATATAGATCTCAATAACCATGTTAACAATGCTGTTTATCCGCTTTGGGCTTCTGAGGCTGTCGGAATTGAATTTAGGTCTACACATACGCCTTCAGAAATTGAAATATCTTTCAAAAAAGAGGGGCTTTATGGCGAGAATGTCTCTGTTGAAACAGAGATTAATCACTTAGTGTCTGTGCATAGTATTAAAGCTAGCGGAGATGGGCGAGAGTTAGCTCGGGTTAGAATTCTTTGGAAAGAAAACTAAATCTATTCTCCGGTAAGATGCTCATATAAGACTTTGCAACCTAAAAGAATTAAAATTATTCCGGCCGCGATCTCCATATATTTGGTCGGAATTTTTTTAAAGCAACAGTTAAGCTGAAAACCGATAATAGCACAGATAAATGTAACAATGCCGATTGTCGGTGCCGCAAACCAAATAGATACTTTCATAAAATAAAGCGTTATTCCGGTCACCAGGGCGTCTATACTGGTGGCTAGGCCAATCATAAATAGAATTTTAAAAGTCAATTTATGGCTCAGATTTTGGGCTTTGTCATCATCGTTTAAGGCATCATCTATTACTTTTAAGCCCAAAGCTAAAAATACGGCAAAAGCGAGCCAATGATCTATACTTTCAATATAGCCATGTACGATATTTGTGCCATACCACCCGATGACAGGCATTATAAATTGACCGAGGCCTGTTGCCAGACCTAAACTAGCTGCATTTTTCCAGCGATTTTTCTTTAATATAAGTCCGTATGAAAAAGATACAATAAAAGCATCTACAGCCAAAGCCAATGCGAGTAAGATAACGTCAAAGACACCCATAACTTTACCCAAACAAAATTTTTTCTTCTGTATTTGTTTAGGCTATCTTTGCCTTTTTATCAAGCTTTTTTATAAAAAACCCCGCAGAAACTCTACGGGGTTTATTTTGAAAATACTTTAGTTGATTATTGTGATATTACCAGCAGCAATACGCCCACGATCATCATAAGTTTCAAAATTTACAACTTGTCCGTCAAACAAACGACGAAGACCTGTCTTTTCTAAAGCGGTAACATGAACAAACACATCTTTATTGCCATCTTCAGGTTGAATAAATCCGTATCCTTTTTTCGTGTTAAACCACTTTACAGTACCTTTCATTTTCGTATCCTTCAAAAAAAATTAGTCAAACTCACAATTGAGAATTGTATTTTTTCTGCTTAGTACTTTTTAATGTTATTAGATTTTTTATATATGAGTCAAGACTAATTATCAAATAATTCAACTTAAACGGGTATACAAAAGTTGTAATACGGGTCACAGACAAGTAAAGATAATAAGGAGATAAAAAAAAGCTCCTCATAAAGGAAGAGGAGCAACAAATAAAACATGTAAAAAGA
>CALXVR010000048.1 GCA_944392155.1 uncultured Alphaproteobacteria bacterium
GTTTTACCATGGTCTACGTGACCAATCGTTCCAATGTTGCAGTGAGGCTTATTGCGCTCAAATTTCTCTTTTGCCATAGTTGTTTAATCCTAAGTTTAAGTTGTTAAGACATTCTCAAAATGTAGGGGAAAATTGGAGCGGGTGAGGGGAATCGAACCCCCGTCATAAGCTTGGAAGGCTTCTGCTCTACCATTGAGCTACACCCGCTTAATCAACCTCTTCATCAAGAGTTCCCTTATGGCTCAAGATAAATGGTGGAGGGGGATGGATTCGAACCATCGTAGACGTTCGTCGACGGATTTACAGTCCGTTGCATTTGACCGCTCTGCCACCCCTCCGATTTAAAACTTCAGCCGGGATAGAGGATTTTAATATCCTTTTTGTTATTCACTAACACGCAAATAATAACATTTTTGCGCAACTGTCAACACATTTTTTCTTTTTTAAGATTTATTTTCGAATAACTTTGCCTAACAAGCCAAAGCCAAGAGCTTCTGTTCAGCCTCTTTTACGGCCTCAGGAATACCGACATGGAACAAGATTCCGTCATTAACCACGAAGCCCAGCCGACCATTTTTTTGAGCTTTATCAAACAGTTCTCGCAAAGAAAACTTTCCATCGGGACTATTATCAAAGGCTCTCGGATGCACAATAGACACACCGGTAAACCAATAAGGATACCCTTCTTCCTTGTTCACATTACGCTCAATTTTACCCTCTGCGTTTATCCGATAATTTCCGATACCCTTGCCGTTATCCCCGAAAATTTGATTCATCGGGTGCAGCAAAAGCAAAATATCATACTTATCATCATCCCATTCATCAAGCATCTGCCTCATCGCCGGCTTAAAACCTTTATCAATCCACAAAGTATCGCTGTTCATAACGAAGAATGCGTTTTTTCCCATAAGATGCAAAGCATTTTTGATACCGCCACCGGTTTCCAAGGCCTCCGCCTCTTCAGAAAATTGAATCTTAAAATCCGTTTGTCTTTCCAGATGTTTTTTTATCAGTTCGCCTTTATAGCAAACATTAACCACCACATCATTGATCCCTGTTTCTTTAAGTTTATCAAAATTATAATCAATCAAGGCTTTGCCGTTAACCTCAATCAACGGCTTAGGCAAACTCTCTGTCAATTCTCCCATACGCACACCGCGTCCTGCCGCCAAAACAAAAGCCTTAGTAATATTTTTAGGCTGGGGGACACACCTTTTCTCCTCCGGCAAGATATCATCCAACCAAGCTTTCATATTTGCAAATTTAGGATAAGTCAGAGTCTTTTTCAAAAGTTCTAACGCATGCGGCACATATTGCGCATAATGAGGCTTTTTACTAACGGTTATAAGCGTGGTAAAACGCCCGACGACCCGCATATGCCGAAGCAAAGCCAAAAAGGCATAAGCATCTTCAAAGTCTTCACGTTCAACACCTTCAATATTTGCAAAGAAATATTCCTTCAAATTCTGCGCGACATCAGGAGAAATATCTCTTCTTTCATCCTCAATAAGGCTTGCCAAATCATACAATGACGGCCCCCACATGGCATCCTGAAAATCAATAATTCCATATCGCTCATCATAAGAAGGGAGCATGACATTATTAACATGATAATCCCACATCACCAAAGAAGCCGGAACCTTAGACGCCAAAGGCAATAATTCATAAATCAAGCTCAAGAACTTATTTCTTTGCGCATCACTCAAACCTCTTCCAAGCGCAAAAGGCATATACCAATCTAAAAACAAGCAAAAATCTTTAACAATAAAAGCTTCATCCATATCCCGAATATAATCCGGACGTTTAGTCTTTTTATAAATAGTCAACAACGCATCAACGGCTGGTCGTAAAACCTTTTCATCATTTCCACCATTCAAAGCCGAAGCCACATCCTTGCCGCCAAAATCCTCTAACAGTAAAAAACCATCCTCAACTTTTTGCGCATAAATTTTCGGAGCCAACACGCCAACTGAACGAAGCAACTCATCAATCTTAACAAATTCACGGATTCGCGTATTAGGACTTTCATCATCCATCAACACCGCTGTTGTTCCGTCGTTTTTAATCACCCTAAAATATTTGCGAACCGAAGCATCTTCCACCATGTTTTCTAACCGAAAACCGGTCAACCCGCATTCTTCTTCCAAAAAAGCTTTTATTTTCGCCTTGCGTTGCATGTTTTCCATTGACCCACTCTCCTTTAACGGCTATCATACTTTTTTATAGAACAAATACAATTAAAAAAGCTTAAATAGCGGAGGATTTATGAGCATAAAATATGTTGTTTTTGATTGGGATGGAACTCTTGCCGACACTTACCCTGTAATTTCTGCCGCCTACGATTATACCTTTGATCAACTTGGTCTTCCGCGCATCCCCTACGACGAGGTAAAAAGACTGACAAGCACCCTGCAAAACAAAGACACTTTGGGCTTCATATTCAAAGAACGTAAAGACGAAGCCAGCCGTGCTTATTATGAATATATAGCGGCTCATCATGCCACCAATTTGCAAGCCATGCCCTCTGCTAAGGAAGTTTTAGAATTTTGCCGCAATCAAGGCTTAAAAACTTATCTCATAACCAATAAAAAAACTTTATACATTAAGGAAGAAATCTTAAAGCTCGGCTTTCAAAACATGTTTGATAAAGTTATCGCGGCCGGAGAATATGGGGAGGACAAGCCTCACCCCATAGCAACCCACGCCGTCTTTGACGGAAATCTTCCTCCTGCCGATGAGATTTTAGTTCTGGGTGATGGTGAAGCGGACATCAAAACAGCAGCAACATATGCCCATAACGATAAAAAAGCTTTTTGTGTTATATATGACCCCAAAGATAAATTCAGCGGCAGCATGCCGAATGCCAAAATCAAAAATTTAAAACAAGTTATCGGCATTATTACGAAGATAAATGGCTTACAGGAAACAAAATGTCTAAAAAATTTAACAACACAACACCTAAATCTTCTCTGATTTTGTATGGTCGTCATGCCGTAACCGCGGCAGTAAACAACCCTGAGCGCAAAATCATCAAGCTGCTTTGCACCAAAGAAAATGCTGATGAAGCTAAAACGCTCTGCGCACAAAGAAATCTACCGACCAATGTTTTAAACATTGTCGAGCGCAAAGAGATTGACCGTCTTCTGCCACAAGATGCCGTACACCAAGGATTCGCCCTTTATTGCTCAGAGCTTCCCGAATATGACTTGGAAGATATTTGCATTTTGGCTGAACAAAAAGAAGATTGTCATATTTTGATTTTAGATCAGGTAACCGACCCGCAAAATATTGGAGCCATCATCCGCTCATGCGTTGCGTTTGACACCTTAGCCCTTATTATGCAAGACAAAAATTCTCCGGCAGAAAACGGGGCAATGGTTAAGGCCTCAGCCGGCACAATAGAACATTTACCCATCTGCCGCGTAACCAACCTCTCACGCGCCATTAACCGCCTAAAAGATGCCGGTTTCTGGACCGTCGGCATGGACGGCTACGCCCAAACCACCATAGATAAAATGAATAAAAACGGCAAAATCGCTATCATCATGGGTTCTGAGGGCAAAGGAATGCGCCGCTTGGTCGAAGAGAGCTGTGATACTACGGTGCGTTTGCCCATTTCAGAAAAAGTTGAAAGTCTGAATGTTTCAACAGCCGCGGCCATCGCCCTGTACGAAGTCAATAAAAAATAGTTATAATTCATTAACTTTCCTGCATTATATTACTATCTGGAACTTTCCTGCAAACATTTCGACACGCAAGGAGAATCAGATTGGTTGCAACTCTAAAAACAATCCACCTCAGCAAAAACTACGGAAACATCAAAGCTGTTGACGACATCAGTTTTTCAGCCCAAGAAGGTGAAATAATAGCCCTATTGGGCCCAAACGGAGCCGGAAAATCGACGTTAATGAACATGATAACTGGCTATCTCGCCCCGACAGCCGGAGATATTATTGTTTTAGGGCATAACATCAAAGAGCATGCCCAAGAAGCCAAAAGCGTCATTGGTTTCTTACCTGAAGGTGCACCTCTATATCCAGACATGAGCGTTAAAAGCTTTTTATGCTATATGGCAGAACTTCGCAATTTAGACGATTCGTCCGTACAAAAAGTTGCAGAAACAGCAAATATCACCCAAGTTCTACATCAAAAAATAGAAACTTTATCCAAAGGCTATCTTCGCCGTGTTGGCTTTGCCCAAAGCATTTTAAGCAATCCGCCGATTCTTTTATTGGATGAACCCACCGATGGTCTGGACCCTAATCAAAAAGACCATATCCGGTCGCTCATCAAACAAATGGGCAAAGAAAAGACCATTCTTATTTCCACACATCTTTTGGAAGAAGCCGAAACCATATGTAATCGTATCATACTGCTAAACAAAGGTCACATCATGGCCGATGGCACTTGCTCAGACATCATAAAACAAAACCGCTGCAAATCTTTAGCCGAGGCTTTTCGCAAACTCACAACTTCCGAGGAAGAAAATCAATGAAGAAACTGTTTGTCATCATCAAAAACGAACTGTTACGCTATTTCATTTCTCCGTTAGCTTATGTTTATCTGATAGCTTTTCTATTGCTAAACGGCTCTTTTGCCATATATTTCGGAAGTTTTTTTGAACGTGGTTCGGCTGATTTATCTTCCATGTTTGCTTTTCAGCCCTGGCTATATCTTTTATTCCTGCCCGGAATCTCAATGCGCCTTTGGAGTGAAGAGTTTCGTTCTAAAACCATCGTCCAAATCATGACCATGCCTGTTTCTACATCGACTTACGTCTGGGGAAAATTTTTTGCTTCATGGCTATTTTGCGCACTTGCACTAATCCTAACCTTTCCCTTTTGGATAACAGTCAACATTTTAGGCTCACCGGACAATGGCATTATCACTCTGAGTTACATTGGTAGCTTTATTTTAGCCGGTTGTATGCTTGCCATTTCACAAACCATGTCAGCCCTGAC
>CALXVR010000049.1 GCA_944392155.1 uncultured Alphaproteobacteria bacterium
TCATTTTTACATTGTTTGATGGTATCAATGGTATAATCATCATCACCATCAATAGAACCATAACTGGCATCACCGCAGTCGCCATAACCCAAGAAACAAACGGAAGCAAGTTTAAGCCCAGAAGAAGGAGATATGGGCTCTAACTCAATAGGTGTGGTGTATGCATGTGAAGAAAAACCGGGAGCAGCTGAGACAATTGCTGGCACCACAAGTAAAGTAACAGTAGATAAAAGCAAGTTTCGCATAATCATTCTCCCGACATTCAAAGTTAAAGTCCATATCTGAATATTAGGATACTCTGATTTTGGAAATGAGTCAACTATTAATGAGACTACAATTTTTTTTGTCTACCATTAATGAGCCTACATAAAATTTTTTTGGCTAAAACATAAGGCACGAAAGATAGATATGCACTTAGGAAGCAACGCGATTCAACAATGGTCGCCAAAGCAGCCAGTGATGCGGTCAAGCTGGCTACAGATAAAAAAATAACGCATATAAGGCACAATCTCACGATATGCACCTAAGAAGCATCGCGGTTCAACAAAGGTTCTTGCCGCAGCCAGTGATGCGGTCAAGCTGGCTCCAGTTTGAAAAGTTTGGAGAACGAGGTAAATAATAAGAAATAAAGGCGAAAGTAACGCAGCGTACAAAGAGGTACGTGAGGAAACTTTCGCCCTGCAATTTCTGTATTAGTTACCCGTTATACGAGGTTTTCAAAAACCTCGGAGAGCGAGGGAAATAATAAGGATTTAGGGAAAATAAAGCGGAGCACTGCGGCAGCAAAAATAGTCCGGCGGACTATTTTTCGCCGAAAAGCAATGAGACTTGTTGTTGTGAGAAGCGACAGCGCTACGAAACAACAACCTAGTCGGAATTGGCATCAGTACGTGAGCATTTATTTTACCCGCTAATCCTGTATTAGTTACCCGTTATACGAGGTTTTTCCTAGCGGGTAAGTTTCCTGTACTTAACCGCATGAGGAATCAAAGCATCATCACCGAGACGACGTTTTTTGTCTTTTTCATATTCCTCAAAGTTACCCTCGAACCAAACGACTTGGCTGTCACCTTCATAAGCCAGAATATGTGTTGCCAAACGGTCCAGGAACCAACGGTCGTGTGAGGTAACCAAAACACAGCCCGGATATTCCATAATACCTTCTTCCAATGAGCGAAGCGTATCAACATCCAAATCATTGGTTGGCTCGTCAAGCAAAATAACATTCGCACCTTTTTTGAGCATTTTGGCTAAGTGCACGCGGTTGCGCTCACCACCGGAAAGCTGTCCGACCTTTTTCTGTTGATCGCCGCCTTTGAAGTTAAATTGCCCGACATAAGCGCGTGAGGGCATTTCTTTTTTACCGAGCTGAATCATATCCAAGCCATCAGAGATTTCTTCCCATACGGTTTTGTTTGCATCAAGCTCATCTCTTCCTTGGTCAACATAGCCCAAATCAACGGTTTCACCGATTCTGATTTCGCCGGAATCCGGTTTTTCCTGCCCCGTAATCATACGGAAGAGCGTAGTCTTACCCGCACCGTTCGGACCAATAATGCCGACAATCGCACCCTTAGGAATTTTGAAGGAAAGATTATCAATCAACAATCTGTCGCCATAACCTTTGGAAATGTTGTTTGCCTCAATAACCAAATCACCCAATCTGTCCGTCATCGGAATATTGATATGAGCTTGCGTAATTTTATCCTTGGTTGCGGCGTTCAAAAGTTCATCATAGGCATTGATACGAGCCTTAGACTTTGCCTGACGTGCTTTAGGATTCTTGCGTATCCATTCCAACTCGTTCGCCAAAGTTTTCTGACGAGCGGTTTCTTCCCTAGCCTCTTGCTCCAAACGTTTTTGCTTTTGTTCCAGCCAAGAAGAATAGTTACCCTCGTAAGGGATTCCCTGTCCACGGTCAAGCTCCAGAATCCACCCCGTAACATTGTCGAGGAAGTAGCGATCGTGTGTAACCATAACCACCGTTCCCTTATATTCTTTAAGGTGATTTTCAAGCCAAGCAACCGATTCGGCATCCAAATGGTTGGTCGGCTCGTCCAGCAAAAGCATATCAGGTTTCTGGAGCAACAAACGGCACAAAGCCACACGACGTTTTTCACCGCCTGAAAGTTTGGTAACATCGGCATCAGCCGGCGGACAACGCAAAGCATCCATCGCAATCTGAATGGTACGTTCAAAATTCCAGCCATCACAGGCATCAATTTTTTCAGACAATGCTGCTTGTTCTTCAATCAGCGCATTCATCTCATCATCGCTCATCGGTTCGGCAAACTTGGCAGAAACTTCTTCAAAACGCTTTAATAAATCTCGTGTTTCACCCAAACCATCCATAATATTTTCCATCACGGTTTTGGTCGGGTCAAGTTTGGGCTCTTGCTCCAAATAGCCAATTTTTACGCCGTCTGCAGCCCAAGCTTCACCATTAAATTCTTTATCCACACCGGCCATAATTTTCAGCAACGTAGACTTACCTGCACCATTCACACCGAGCACGCCGATTTTTGCCCCCGGCAGAAAAGATAACGTAATTCCCTTAAACAACTCCTTGCCGCCGGGAAAAACTTTGGTAAGATTCTGCATAACGAAAATATACTGATAAGACGCCATTTTATACTCCTGAAATTAAACATTTTTCCCGAGTATACCGAAATTTTATCAAGTTGCAATCTTAATATTTTCAATCTATAATGAATCCAGAATATTTCACGGAGAACACAATGGAAAAGAATGTTCCTTTCACTCTTGCGCAAAGCCAAGCCATAAAAAAAGCTATTTATGCCTCAGTTCCTAAAGAAAGACATCTGGAGCTAAATCAACTATACGCTTGCTTAGACTATGATAATTATTCTCCGGTCAAACGTTTTGAGGAAGCCGCCGGCATCAAAGGCATTTATCATCAATACAAATTTCCGAATAATATGGAACCCTTGGAATATGAGGCTTTGATGAAACCGATGCGCATTTATGAGGTTATTGAACGAGGTCTAAACCCTGATGAAGTTTCTTTAGCCCTTGCACTACAAGACCAAAAGCCGCAAAGCCTATTTGCTGTCCGCAAAATGTATTTAGACTTGGTAGAACTTAATCCGGAACTCAAAAAAGCTCAAATTTCGCCCACACAAGTCCGCAGTTATGTTGCAGTCATATCAGGTGCCTGCTCTGGCTTTCCACCGGAGGATATCATTGAGTTCAGCTATGCCAAAGGCAAAGACAACGACCGCATAAATGAAGAAAAAAGAGCCTTTTCCAAAATGCTGGAACAACGCCTCGGCAAAAAAGGCCCAAACGGTATGCCTTTGATTGAAAACTGGTGTCCGTCCGAGAGTACGCGCAACCGTATATTGCAAATTTTGGATAGACAAGAAAAATCTCACACCACACCGTTTAATGATGGCGGATTTTATGCTTTTTTAGCTGACCGCGGCTGGTTTAACGACTAATTTTTCCAACGACTTTTAATATGCCCGATACCGGAATCTTCCTGTGGCCCGGGTTCTGCATAAGATGAAGATTGTGGCTGAGACACACTTACCGGAGCCGCAATCTCTTCTGCAGAACTTGACGGCTGATACACCGCACGCACCTCAGAAGAGCTACCCTCGGTCTTAATTCTGATTTCACCGACATCTTGCGTTCCGCCGCCGTTATAAATTTCTTCGGCATCCACATCCATGTCTTTGTTATAAACCAAAGTCGCATCATAAGGTTGGCGTGGCGTAATTATTGTCCCGTCCGGCATTTTTATTGTTCCGTCACGATATAATGTTGCCTTAAAAATATCCTGATTATCAAAACGCCGATTAATGGCATCACATTCATAAAAACCATCCATCTGCTTAGAGATATAAGCATTGGCTTTTGCTTCATTATAAGCATAGACGCCCTCAGACTGAACTCTATCGCTTGGCGCTTTGGAGATAAGAATCGCCCGTGCCAAAAGCTCAAAAGTATTATACTTTGAAGCCCCGCAAGCCATTCCCTGCCCGGCAACGGCTCCTAAAGCCTTCACTTCTTCAATATAAGGCATTTGCGCCTGAGCAGAAGCGGCTCCCAACAACCCGATAAACGTCCATAAGCCCAAATATTTCACTTTTTCCTCACTATGAAGCAATTTTGTGGTTGACATTTAGTATCATTTAGCATATTTTGCGGACAAGTCAAAGATAAAAGGATTGTTTGAAATGAAAATTTATAGCTCATTAAAATCAAAGAAAGTACGCGATAAGGATTGCAAAATCGTTCGTCGTAAAGGTCGCGTATATGTCATCAACAAGAAAAACCCGAAGATGAAAGCTCGTCAGGGTTAATTGATGAATTTTTTGAAAGATTAAAAACCTGCCTCATTTGTGCAGGTTTTTTTATTGCCAAAAAAAGCTTCTCAGATAAAGCCCGAGAAGCTTGAGCATAAAGCACATAAGAGAGATATGCACATTGGAAGCAACGCGATTCAACGAAGGTTCGCACCGCAGCCAGTGTCGCGGTCAAGCTGGCTACAGCCTGTTGTACAGATTAAAAAGCTTGGCTGGTGGAATTTATAGAGTAATTTCTAGAGATGATAAAAATTTTAGCGTAGATTGAACTACGTGAATTTTTATCAATCTCGTAAAATTGCTCTAGAAAACCTCCAGACGAGCTTTTTCAAAAGTTTGGAGAACGAGGTAAATAATAAGATTTAAGAGGGAAAAAAGCGGAGTGTACCAAAAAGTACATGAGCATTTTTTCAGCTCACAAAATCTGTATTAATGCCTTACAGACTACCCCCATTTTAATGGGGGTTGAATGCTCACGACGACGATGCTATAAGAAGGTATGGA
>CALXVR010000050.1 GCA_944392155.1 uncultured Alphaproteobacteria bacterium
GGCAGTAAGAACTGCCCCTTTATGGCTACCAAGATTTAATATTTCTGATTTGTTGTTCAGTCCATAAGTTTCGGTCTGCTCCGACATCTTTACGATGTACATTTTTGAGAATACCTTCTTTTCCAAATAAGTCTTTCTCGGAAATGGCTTTTCTGAGTTTGGGCCAATTTTCTTGAGATACATTTCCAGTATTAAATTTTATATCTAATAACACATTTTGCAATTCCGGTGGATAAGAGGCAAAATCAGGAAACTCTTTTTGTAGATATTTTATATCTTCTGTTATGTGGTTACGGAGCAATCTATCAGTTTCATTGGAAGATATTCTTAATTGAGACTTATTACTATAAAAATCAGCTTTATTATTATTTTTCTCAAGTAATTTTCCTTTTTTATCAACATTTTGCTTTCTCTTTGAAGTTATTTTATCAAAATAATCAAAAGTAGCTCTTTTTTCCTCTTCTGTTGCAGAACGCCCATCTACCTTCCAATTTACTTTATTAAAAGTATTCCAATCGTCAACATTGGCACCGGCTCCGGTTGTCTTATTCCATGTTGTATCAATATAGATATAGTCTAAAGGTTTTTCCATTTTTTTAATTACTGGAAGCATTCTTTCGGTTAATTCTTTATCGGAGAATTTACCAAATGTAATATTTGCATCATTTACCACATTCCCTTTGTTATTTTGAGCAATTTTGTATGAAGCGGCATCATTTCCGATTGGTTTGGGTAATAAATTAGCTTTTATGTTTGATGGTTCTGATGTCGGGACTTTGTTTGAGCTTAGACTCTTCCAACCTTTTTCTATCAGATTTCGCGGATTATACCTATAACCTTCTTGCTGTTTTCTGAAAGTAGAGTTTTCATTTTGCTTTTTCAGCTCTTCTTCGGGGTCGTCTTGAACTATGTACTGAATTAAATTAGACATGTTTTTTTCCTTATTAGTAATTTTTTAAAACAAAAAAAATCCGAAGAACTTAATCTTCGGATTTTGGATACACTTATCCTAAGTGATAAATTTCATATAACAAAACTTAATACAATTTTCAAGATATAATAAAACACATCAACAACTTTTTAGTTATTTACCAAGCTCAAAGCTCGTCTTCGCCAACTTCCCGCTCCGAACCCTTGGTTTTAGGAATAACATATTTAACCTTATTTTCAATTTTGGTAATTATATTTATCTCACTAAGATAGGAGTTTGATATGAAAAAGGTTAGTTTGATATTTGCCTTAACACTGTTTTTTAGTTTTAATACCTATGCTGATATCTGCGTTGAAGTAAGCAAAGACGTTGCATCAAAAGCGATTAATATTATAAAAAAACAAAAAGAAATTTATAATTATTGTTCCATTTGTAATGAAGCTAAGCCTCAAAAGATTTCCGTAAAAGATATAACAAAAGATAAAAAAGTATATGTGAATGGTAAACCTATAGATTTGGCACATACATATTTTAAGCACGACAACAAATATATAAATTCAGGTATTGCCTCTGGTTGTATTGAAGATGGGCAATATGGAATTTCTGCCAAATTAGATAGCTTAGCTGAGTTTCATCATACAAAAGAAAATAATAAAAATCAGGCAAAACAAAAAGCTGAAGCTATTTCTGATGAGTGCATCAATAAGGTTAAAAATGACCGATATAAAACAACACAAGATATGATTGAGCGCAATATTAAAATAAATAATTGTCTTGCCGAAGCTATCAAACAAGAAATTCAAAAAGGTTTTAACCCCAAACAGCAGGCTCAAATGTTGGAATATCTTGAACAAACACGAAACGGTGCATGGAATTTTTATAATACTATTTATACTGCAAATAAATATTGCTATGGTCAATGTGGCTCAATCACCAGCTTATTCCCCTATAGTGACGAAGGGCTTATTTTAATGCAAATGTTAGAGCGTTTACTCTATCTCAATATAGAAAAAAATGGGTATTAGTAAAGCTAACCAATACCCACTTCTCAAATATACAACTTTATTTTATTTCAAATCGTTTAAATCTAGCAGGAAGCCCGACGCTATATTCTTCATAATAAGGATTAGGATTGGTTTTCTTTTCTCGTTCATGGTCTTCCAAACGTTGTTTTAAAATAGCATTGTTAACCTTAATTATTTCATCTTCAGATAGTTGATTCATTGCATTTATGGTTTCAGAACCGAATACTCCATCTTCATCAACATGCCTTTTGGTATTTTGATTAATTGCCCTTTGAACCCATAAAGCTGGTGCTTTAGGGCTGTGATTGAAAAAAGAATCAAACATAGTTTCTTGCAAGTCTGGAGATTTAATTTCTCCTATTCGGTAATGTTCATAGTAATCTTTAAGAGCTATTAATCTACCTTGTTCATGTGTTAAATTTTTAACCTGTTCAGGAAATCCTTGAGCCAATTCAGGATGTTTTTTCTTAAATCTCATTAAAGTAGCCTGTTGGATACCCATATTGGTCGCTGTATCTATTTTTTGGGGACTGTCTTCATATCCCCCTTCTTCCCCTAAAGTCCTATTAAAAACTCTATCAAAATTGTTGTCTGTATTTTTTTTAATTGACTGAATATTTGTATCATTCACCACATTCCCTTTGGTATTCTGAGCGATTTTGTTGGAAGCGGCATCATTTCCGATTGGCTTGGATAATAAATCGGCTTTTATATTTGAAGGCTCAAATGTTGAAACTTTATTTTGAGTTAGGCTCTTCCAACTTTTTTCTATCAGATTTCGCGGATTATACCTATAACCTTCTTGCTGTTTTCTGAAAGTAGAGTTTTCATTTTGCTTTTTCAGCTCTTCTTCGGGGTCGTCTTGAACTATGTACTGAATTAAATTAGACATGTTTTTTTCCTTATTAGTAATTTTTTAAAACAAAAAAAATCCGAAGAACTTAATCTTCGGATTTTGGATACACTTATCCTAAGTGATAAATTTCATATAACAAAACTTAATACAATTTTCAAGATATAATAAAATACATCAACAACTTTTCAGTTATTTACTAAGCTCTATGCTCGTCTTCGCCAACTTCCCGCTCCGAACCCTTGGTTCTCATCGGGTGGCGCTACGCCACAAAAAAACCGCCCTCTCGGCGGCTTTTTTTGTTGGCTGCTTCACCTGGATTCGAACCAAGATTAACGGAGTCAGAGTCCGCTGTCCTACCATTAGACGATGAAGCAATTTGCAGAACAAGGGAATATTTATGCCATTTTATCCCACAAGTCAACAACTTTTATAAAAAATATTCTTCTTTTACGAAGAAGCCCCGCCATTAAGCGGGGCTTTGCCTTACTTCTTTTCATCCTCAACTACTTTAATATGCAATTCATCAAGCTGTTGCTGCGTAACATAGTTTGGTGCCTGCATCATCAAATCTTGAGCCTTACCGTTCAACGGGAACAAAATCACATCACGAATAATCGGCTCATCCAAAAGCAACATAACCAAACGGTCAACACCATAAGCCGAACCCGCGTGCGGAGGTGCGCCAAACTTAAATGCGCTAATCATACCGCCGAACTTGTTGTCTACCACGCTATGGTCATAACCGGCAATCTCAAATGCCTTATACATAATCTCGGGCTTATGGTTGCGTACAGCACCGGACAACAATTCAACACCGTTGCACACAAAGTCATACTGATAAGCATAAATCTCCAACGGATTTTTGTTGTTCAAAGCATCCATTCCGCCTTGCGGCATAGAGAACGGATTATGTGAAAATTCTACCGCGCCGGTTTCCTCATTTTCCTCATAGAACGGAAAATCAACAATCCAGCACATCTTAAACGAATTCTCATCAATCAAGCCCAGCTCTTCGCCGACCTTGTTGCGCAAACGACCGCTGAACTTATCAAACTTCATACCCTTTCCGGCCATAAAGACGATGGCATCACCTTCTTTAGCACCTGTTGCCGCCTTAATATCCTCAATCTTTTCAGCATTCAAGAGTTTGGCAATACCTTTCGCTCCGGCAGAAGCAAAAGCCAAATAAGCAATACCGCCCATACCTTCTTCTTTGGCATAAGCATCAAGCTTATCAAAGAAAGAACGCGGTTTTTCACCGGCACCGGAAATCAGCATAGCTTTAATAACTTTACCCTCATTAGCCAAGTTATCATAAACGCTAAAGCCTGATTCGCCAAACAAAGCCGAAACATTTTGCAAAACAAGCGGATTCCGCAAATCCGGCTTATCCGAACCATAGTTCATCATTGCCTCACGGAAGGGAATATGCACAAACGGAGCTTGGTCAACTTTTTTACCATTGGCAAACTCATTAAAGATTGTGCCCAATGTATGTTCAATAACCTTAAACACATCATCTTGTGTGGCAAAAGACATTTCCATATCCATCTGATAAAACTCACCCGGCGAGCGGTCTGCTCTGGGGTCTTCATCACGGAAACAAGGAGCAATCTGAAAATACTTATCAAAACCCGAAACCATCA
>CALXVR010000051.1 GCA_944392155.1 uncultured Alphaproteobacteria bacterium
AAGAGTCAACTATTAATGAGACTACATTTATTTTTGTCTACCATTAATGAGCCTACATAAAATTTTTTTGGCTAAAAAACATAGGACACGAAAGATAGATATGCACAAAGGAAGCATCGCGGTTCAACAATGATTCTCGCCACAGCCAGTGCCGCGGTCAAGCTGGCAACAGCTTGCGCTCAAGGGCGTCCCCTTGTCAGTGTTTTTTCTCAGAGAAAAGTTCTTTAGCCTTATCCAGCAGAGAGTTATGCGTTGCTAAATCCGTAAAAGCATGAGTTGGCGCGGTGGGCATAGGGTGAGTCGGCGTAACATTGACATAGTTTATATCCGGCTTTTTCCAGATTCTGTTTAAGGTAAAGATAATAAAGAATGTCGGAAAAAGAAAATAAGCCACCATAAAGAAATCCGGTCCGAACAAGCTCATTCCTGCAGAAACAATAATCGGACCTGAAATCAGTCCGATACTTTGCGCCAAAATAAGCATACCGCTGATATGTACGCGTTGCTCGTTTGAGACCAAATCATTAACATGCGAAACCGAAATCGGATAAAGCGTAAAGGTGCAAGCACCGAGTAGCATTGTAAGAATAATCAGATACCACCCGCCCTTAATAATCAGAAAATCAGCGGCAGGAGCGATAAAACCCAAGGCACAACAAATATAAAACAAAACGTGACGTCTGTCTGTCAGGTCAGAAAGGCGACCGAGCGGAATTTGCGCGAGCAACCCGCCAAAAACACCAAAAGACATAAACAAAGAAACATCTTTAATGCTCATTCCGATACTGGAGGCATAAATTGTGCCGAGCAAATAAAAACTACCAACCAACACGCCGCTGACAATACAACAAACAAAACCGACCGGAGAAAGTCTAAAAGCTTCTTTTATGGAAGATGACTTGAATATCTGAATATTAGGCGCGGGCAGGGCGGTCAGAGAGATGGGGATAAGCGCAACCGAGAAGATGACCGAAATCAAGACATAAACCAACACGCCGTTTTCATCGGGAATGTTTAAAGAGAGTTGTCCGATACCTGAACCGAGATAGGTTGTAACCATATATAAGGACATAATGAGCCCGCGGTTTTTGTTGGTTGCGCGCGTGTTAAGCCAACTTTCCATACATAAGTTGATTGTGCCGATGCAGTAGCCTTCGCCAAAACGGAGCAAAACCAACAGAAACGGATTTTCGCTGAAAATATGGAACAAAACAAATGCGGAAAGCAAAGACGTGAATGCGGAAAAAGCTCTGATATTGCCAACTTTGTTGATGAACTTATAAGCGCTTACGGAAGCGGTAATACTTCCCAAATAATAACAGGAGAGAATGAAACCAGACAAAAACATAGGTGTATTGCTGAGGTTGAGCCGCAAGCCGAAAGTAGAGTTAAGCGAAGCATAACCGCAACAGACCAAAGCCGTTCCGGTTAAAAATGCGGACAAAGGCGAAACTACAGCCTTAAGCGTTGCCCAAAAAGATTTCAAAATTTCCATAGCATCCTGCCTTGTTAATCAAAAATTATTATAAAGAAAGATTGCTAAAAAAATCTTTATTTTTAGGGAGATTGGAATATAAATATTATCAACTTGATTAAATAAAGGATAAGCAAATGGCAAAACAGGTCAGCACGGGTATTATACTGCATGAAGGCAAAATCTTAATCGGACAACGCAAACGCGGCAAACCGCAGGAGCTGTTATGGGAGTTCCCCGGCGGCAAACAAGAAGAGGGAGAAACAATGCCGGAGTGCTTGTATCGGGAGCTCAAAGAGGAGTTTGGTCTGGAAACCAAAATCGGCGATTTTATTATGACTTCGCCCTATGATTACGAAACAGGCTCAATCGTGCTGCACGCATATTTTGTATCCGCGCCTCAGGCCGAGATAAAAAAACTGGATGCGCATGAGCAATATAAATGGGTTTCGCCGCAAGAGCTGGCAAATTATGACTTTGCACCGGCAGACAAACCTATTGTAGCAGAACTCTTAAAGCGCAAAATCTTTAACGCAGCATAAAAGCGACGGCAGATTTTTTCAGCATCTCAGGCATATAAAGCAAGGACAATTCCTCATCTTTGCTCAAGTCCAGCTCAACTTGGTAGTTGAGCCAGTTTTCCAGCTTCATCCGCGCTTTATCCATAATCTCTCGCGAAAATTCCGGAGCCGGACCATTAACCGGCAGCATAAAGATGTGCAGATTAAGCATTTGGTTGTCTTTGAGCAACAAGGCAACACCTTGGTCTGCAACCGAAGTCTGCTCAAGCTTTTCACCATAAGAGAGAGCTTTTTGTATAATTATCGGCACATCAATCTCTTCAGGAATAACAAAGAACTTGTGCTTTTGCGCCCAAAGTCCGGTGCTGACTTTTGAGGTGAACATAGAGATAGGAATAGAGAACATCAAGCCTATGGTAATCGGCAACATCCACCAAAAGAGCTGCTTGGCATATAAGGCAACCACGATTGTGGTAACAATGCCCAAAATTGTGTGCCAGATGTGGCGTTGCAAGGCTTCTTTGAAGGAGGTTCCTCTATCGCCGCGGTTTTGAGTGTTCCAACCGACGGAATGTCCCGTAAAAATCTCTAGGACAAACTTGCTCTGAAACATCATCATAATCGGAGCGGAAAGCGCGCTCATAACAATTTCGGCCAACATACTTTTGAATGCGCCTTTAGTCTTTTTCTCATTGATGTAATAAATTATCAAGCCCAAAATTTTGGGGAAGATAAGCATAAACATAGACAAGACAAACAAAGCGATTGTCCCGATTTTATCAAAAATCGGCCAGGTCGGGAAGAGAGTGTGCACTTCCGGAAAATAAACCGGCGGAAAGATAACGCGCCCCAAAGCAATAGCCAAACCAACCAACAGAAAGCACAACCAAATCGGCGAGGAGAGATAAGACATTATGCCGATGGTGAAATGAATACGGCTGATGGGGTGCAAATGCTTAGAAAGCAAAATTTTAATATGCTGCATATTTCCCTGACACCAGCGCCTGTCTCTTCCTGCAAAATCAATCATAGTCGGAGGAGGTCCTTCATAACTGCCTTTAAGCTCCGGCAAAAGCCAAGCCGACCAACCGCCTCGGCGGATAAGAGCAGCCTCAACAAAATCGTGGCTTAAAATGTGCCCGCCAAAGGGTGCTTTACCTTCCAATACGGGCAGACTGCAACATTCCATAAAAGCCTTAACCCGAATAATGGCATTATGCCCCCAATAGTTACTGTCGCCGACCTGCCAATAAGCCAGTCCTGCGGAAACAATCGGTCCGTAAACTTTTCCGGCGAACTGTTGCATACGCGCAAACAAGGTGTGTCCGCCAACCGTCATCGGCGGCGCCTGAATAATACCTGTTTCCGCGTTTGCTTCCATTAATTGTGCCATACGCAGCATGGTTTTCCCATTCATCAGGCTGTCGGCGTCTAGAACAATCATAAAGTCGTAATAAGAGCCCCATTTAATGCAAAAATCTTCAATATTTCCGCTCTTGCGTGCAATATTTTTGGCTCGGCGGCGATAATAGAGATTAATGCTTTCAGGCATAAGTTTTTTGGCTTCCAACCAGCAACGTTCTTCTTCAACCCAAAGCTTGGGGTTTGTGGTATCGCTTAA
>CALXVR010000052.1 GCA_944392155.1 uncultured Alphaproteobacteria bacterium
GATATATCTGCCATGGCTTTTCTCCAAAATACTTTTGAACACATTTTATCTGCGGTCCCCTACTGGGAACTACAGAATTTATTTTAGCACAAAAAAAGTATATCTGCAATACTTTGTTGACTAATGTAGTTTATCCTAGGAGAAAAAACTAAACAAAATCTTAATAAAAATCAGGCTTCTCCGGTTTTTATATAACCCCTTATATAAACTCGAAAAAAAAATTTTTTTATACAGAAAAAGGCGGAGAAATCTCCGCCTTTTTGTTGTTTTGATGTTCCGATTAGAACAGTTTCAATACTGACTGTGCAGCCTGTGATGCCAAACTCAAGGAGTTAATAGCCAACTGCTGTCTGGTCTGCAGAGCCAACATGTTAGCTGACTCTTCATTCATGTCAGCCAAGGTCAACTTATCAGAACCTTCTTCAAGAACGTTAATCAGGCTCTCGGTAAAGTTCTCGCGGTTTTCAACAATAGAGTAGTTATTACCGAACTCAGAAGCCATATTGCGCAATTGGTTGATTGCGGCATCCAACTCATCAATGCTGGCATCAATTGCAACATTGTCCGGATTATTCCAGTCTGCAGCGCGAGAGATACTTAACCCTTCGTCTGATGTGTCAGCAAAGGTACCTTTAATTGTCAGGTATGAAGAACGGTCTTCATTGAAAACAACCTTGAGGTCATTGCCTTGCAAGAGGTTTACACCTTTGTAGCCAGAGTCTTTGGCCAGTTGGTCAATCTGGCTCAAGATTTCGTTGTATTGAGACATTGAACTCTGACGTGTGGTGTTACCGACTTCGCCATCAAAAGTGATGCCGGAAATTGAACCGCTAATCTTGGCTACAACACCTTTATCATTGCTGATTCTGATTTGTCCGTTCTCAACCGTTGCGGTGAAGCCTTTGATTTTTGTGCCTTCAGCATTTTCAACACCATCAGTATCATCATTCAATTTCTCAGCTATTTTGGTTGCAGCTTGCTCCAAAGTGTCTGTTGCCGCCAAAGCCACTTCAATATCTTGATCGGCCATTCCCTCAATAGATACCGTTAAATCTTCAGTATTAGCACCGGCTGTATAAGTACCGGAAGACAACGCACCTTTGATTGTTGCACTATCACGGGCTGAGTTTGCAAGAGCTTTTGCTTGCTGAACGAAGTCCGTAATAGCTTCAATACCTTCGTTAGCGGCCTGAATGGTCTGAATACCTTGTCCCATACTATCCAACAAAGCGTTTAAGTCGTTTGCACGGTTGGTTAAGGACTGAGCTGTGTAGTAAGAAGACGGGTTATCAATAGCTGAGTTTACCTTTTTGCCTGTGGATAACCGCTCTTGTGTCATGTCCATCAAGTCTTGTGTCTGCTGCAAAGAAAGCAGGTTAGAACGCATACTTGCTGTTAATGAAATATCTGCCATAGTTTTCTCCAAATATCTGTTAACCCTTGATAAGCCTTGTTTTTGCAGTGTTAGCTCTTTATTGTTATCACACCGGCGAGCCAAAACTCATCTTTACTTTTTATTTACTTTTGAAAAAAGTTTTTACCATTTCTTAATAATTGTCAACACCAAAAAATTTATCGGTATATAACTATCTGCTTATAATGCCTGAATAAAAATATTTTGATGCCTCATACTTATCTCAATGCAAAATGCGTGCCAATTTTATTTAAACGCACAAAAAAAGGCGGAGAAATCTCCGCCTTTCGTTGTTTTGGTGTTCCGATTAGAACAAGCTCAATACCGACTGTGCAGCCTGTGATGCCAAACTCAAGGAGTTAATAGCCAACTGCTGTCTGGTTTGCAGAGCCAACATATTTGCAGACTCTTCGTTCATATCGGCCAAGGTCAATTTATCTGCACCTTCTTCCAATACGTTAATCAGGTTCTCGGTGAACTCTTCACGACCTTCTACGATTGAGTAGTTGTTACCGAATACTGATGCCATATTACGAAGTTTGGATACTGCACCTTCTACCGCCGTAATAGAGGTATTGATGGCTTCTTTCTCAATGCTTTTAACATCAACTTTACCACTACCCTTTTCAACATAATCCGTTACCGTAGCTTTTGCCTTAATATCATCTTCTGTTAACAGTGCTCCATCGCTACCTGCTGGTATTGTATCATTAATTTCATAAATTTTACCATCAGATAATTTTATGAAATCACCTTTTGCATATGCGGTATCTTTAGCGGCAAAAGTCTTTAATGATTTTTCTGTGGTTTTTACCCAACCGCTGGAATCACCCAATTCCAATCCGGCTGTTGAAGCATCTTTACCGCTTACGGTCAAAGAAGATGAACGGTCTTCGTTGAACACAACCTTCAATTCCTGACCATCTTCCAAAAGGTTTACACCTTTGTAGCCAGAGTCTTTAGCAATACCGTTAATCTGCTCCAAGATTTCGTCAAACTGTTTCATATAGTTTTCTACATCTGATACTTTTGAGGTATCGTTTGCTGATGTGGCAATAGCCTTTGCTTGGTTAGCAAATTCGGTAATAGCCTCAATACCTTCGTTGGCCGCCTGAATTGTTTGTACGGCCTGACCCATGCTATCCAACAATGAGCTCAAGTCGCTCGCACGGTTGGTCAAGGACTGTGCCGTATA
>CALXVR010000053.1 GCA_944392155.1 uncultured Alphaproteobacteria bacterium
TCTTCGGTTTATTATTTAATATAGCAACATCCCACGACAAAATATGACGTATTTCAGTTCATATCATTTCAATTATTTTTTTATGAGCTTCGGTATTATACTCAATATATCGTTGTGTTGTGGCTAGGCTTGAGTGTCCGGCAAGCTGTCTGACATCATTTATCGTTCCTCCTGCTTGGCTAATCATTTTTGCAGCTTGGGTAATAAAAGTTCTTCTGCCGCTATGAGATGAGCATCCATCCATATTCAGCCCTTTATACAGTAAATAAAAGAAATTAACGATTGCTTGAGCAGACATTTTCTTATCTCTTTCGGTGGTGATGATATATGAAGACAGACTTGTATTTTCTTGTTTTAGGTTTGTCAGCAACTTTTTTAAGTCTTTATGTATCGGTATAATCCGACCTGAATATTTACCTTTTGAAGCGTTATTCGGTAAATTAATGCAGTCGGATATATAGCCTTCGCCATCACATACCATTGGTCATGTGAGTTGGGATATTTCCTTAGCTCTTAAACCGGCTTTGAAGCTCAGTAAAAACATTATTTTGTTTCTGAGCGGATATCTGGTATTTTCCAAATAGGCTAAGAGCATGGTTTGTTGCTTAGCGTTTAATATTTTTGCTTGTTTTCCTATACCTATAATGCTTTCCAAGTTGTTATAATTACACAATATTTTATGTAAATTATAATGACTTTATTTTTAACCATCAACGGATTTGTTGTTAAAGGTCTTGAAAAATAAGGACTTATTATAAAATATAAAATTTCTAATAAGTTATTTTAAGAATAAAATTTTATGTTCTATTGACGTTTATAAAAGGTTGTGATAATTGTATAAGACATATCATTAAGGTTATTTGTCAATCTGATATGTTTTTATATGAGGACAAATCTTATATAAAAAAGAGTGGCTTTGAAGCACAGAAAATCGGTGCAACTGCAGAACACAACGTATTTGTGTTCCAATGATGGGAAACACCGTCCATCCAAAGCTACTTCATTTTTTTATGAGGGATTTTATGCAAAAGATTTCAATCCAAACAGCCTATGCCAAAGAACAGAAGCTTAAAAGTAAATTTCCTGTTGCAGGAGCCGAGTTTATTCTAAAAAGCATAAAACCTTTCTTGATTGGGCAAAAGCTTACGGCTATTTTTAATTCAAAGTTTGATTTAGATATAGCTGACTTTAATGAAAATGATGTTCTCATACCAGAGAAAAGAGAAGAGTATAATTGGGAAAAGGCTTTTATTTTTGAGATTGGTGAGAATTCTTTAACCATCGATTTTTCAGCTTATTATTGCTACGAGATTGGACTGAACAATCGTGATGTTTCTTCTTGTATAGACATTCAAAATTTACCAATAAAGAAATTTTCTAAATTAAAAGATGATTATATGAATATATCTTTTTTATATAAAGATGTAACAGGCTGTGAAATTAAAAATATTTATCCAATATTATCTGAAGATAACTTATATCTGTCAGCGGTTGTTTTGGATTTGGATAATAGTTATAGTGTAATCGTTAGAAAAGATATCGATAATCCTAGAATAGAGGTTATTTCTTCGCAATTGATTGCAGAAAAAAATTGGAGTGTTGATGAATAATACAAACCCTGTAATATTCCAGGGTTTGTATTATATATTCTTGTTTCAGAGTTTTATACAATTTCTATTTTGTATATCCTGTTTTTACAAATATATGGTTTCCATTGCGTATTTTTCCAATAACGGCTCTATTAGCAGATGGACTTTCTAATTTTTGTAATGTATTAAATCTGGTAGAAGAAACATTGCTGTTTTTATTGAACAGAGCATCTGAGATAGTATGAGCCGTATCTTCAGGAGTGTAGCCGTATTCCACGACTCTTCTGTTATATATATGTTCAACTCTGTCTTTAGGAATAGTAACTTTTCTTGATCCAATACTTTGCTCGCCAACATCCTTTCTAATACTGTTAATTTCATCTAATTTGTTTTTATCAATACGTCCCATAAAAACGTCATCAAAATTGTTTCCTCGTCGCAGTTGATTTTCAAGGTTTTTAGTTCCTTTATATATGTTATAGGTATTGTATGCAGTCGGGATCCCCTTTAATATAGTGCTTCCAGCTAATGCGGCTCCTGTAGCTTCGGTTGCTTTATTGGCAACTTCTAAGGCTTTTCCTAAGCCAACGTTGACTGCTGCTTTTTGTATGTCCTGTCTTCTATTTTGCATTCCTAGGTCATATTTTTCATCAAGTTTACTGTAACCACCAAAAGTTATTCCATTTAGGAGAGATTCAGCACCACTTAATATACCTTGCCCAAAACCCTTTATACCTTCTAAAGCGATGTCTTTGGTGGTAAAACGGTTCAATCTAGAAGTATTGTTTTTAAACTTTGCGGAAGCAGATGTTGTTGTATTGGCCATTCTTTCCAAAAGATTGTTTGATTGTTTTTTGCTCCATGGGGTTATGGTTTGATTAGAATTATAGGAAGATATAATATTTTCTAGCAAATTTGGGGAATTTTTTTTATAAAAAGTCTCTACATTTTCTAGTGGTGATTTATATGTTGATTTTTTCCATATTTCGTTATTTATTTCTTGTTCAGGATCATCCTGAACAATGTATTGTATAAGATTACTCATGATAGTAGCCCTTTCAAAAAAATAAATTTAAAATAAA